>DASYGI010000263.1:0-23543 GCA_035999925.1 Pedococcus sp. | reverse complement strand
CAGGGGACGCGGTCCGACGAGGTGCTCGACGAGCTCGGACTGCCCACCGGGCACGAGTACATGTCGTTCGTGGAGACCGACTGGAACGGGCACCCCGTCATCGTGTGTCGCACCGGGTACACCGGCGAGCGTGGGTACGAGCTCGTCCCGGCGTGGGAGATTGCCGGTGAGCTGTGGGACGCCCTGCTCTCCGCGGCCGCACCGTTCGACGGCCTGCCCTGTGGGCTGGGTGCCCGTGACACGTTGCGGACCGAGATGGGGTACGCCCTGCACGGCAACGAGCTGTCCCCGACCATCACGCCGGTCCAGGCCCGCGTCGGGTGGGCCGTCGGCTGGAAGAAGGAGGCGTTCTGGGGCAAGGACGCCCTGGTCGCGGAGAAGGCCTCGGGACCACACCGGGTCGCCTGGGGCCTGCTAGCCACCGGGCGCGGGATCCCGCGGGCACACTGTGAGGTCCGCGTGGATGGCGCGGTGGTCGGCGAGGTGACCTCGGGGACCTTCAGCCCCACCTTGAAGAACGGGATTGCGCTGGCGCTGCTCGCGCCGTCGGTCTCCGAGGGCGACCAGGTCGTCATCGATGTGCGCGGTCGCGAGGTGCCCGCGACGGTCGTCAAGCCCCCCTTCGTCCAGGTGGACGTGCGCGAGGGCTAGACGCCGTTGTCGAACGCGGCGTGGGCGTCGAACCGCGCCTGACGAACGCTTCTCCTGAGGGCACGCAGCAGCGGGCGCGAGGCGACGAAGGTCAGGACCGCGGTGAGAACCCCGCGCGGCAGGTCCCAGGCCAATGAGGTCGCGAGATAGAACACCGCGTAGTGGCGCAGGTTCTCGACTGCTCCTGCGCCGGGGACGAAACCGGCGCCCGACGGCGCGCTCGATCCCAGGAACGGCCAGAACCACAGGTTCATCACCGCGCCATAAACCAACCCCACGACCAGCCCGTATGCCGTCAACATCCAGCGTTCGCGGCCGGCGGACGTGCGTGGCAGCAGGCCCGCGCCCATCGCGACCCAGCCACAGCTCAGCATCTGAAAGGGCGTCCAGGGGCCGACCCCGGCGGTGAGGAACGCCGACACGAGCAGGGCGAGGGCGCCGAGCATGAACCCGTTGACGGGGCCGAGTACGCGGCCTGCGATGACCAGCAGGAAGAACATCGGTTCGAGGCCGGCGGTCCCGGCCGAGAGCACGCGAAGCGCCCCGCCAGCTGCCGCGAGAACGCCGAGCACGGCGACCGTCTTAGCGTCCATGCCGCCGCTGGCGAGCTCGGCCAGCAGGACCATGGCCAGCAGGCCCATCAGCGCCACGAAGACCAGGGAGGCGTCAGCTCCGTGTCCCAGCTCGTCGAGCTGCGACCTCGGGGTGGCGAGGAAGGGCCAGCCGAAGGCCACCAGCCCGACCACCATGACCAGGGTCATGGCCACCGCGGATCGCCAGCGCATCGTCACGAGGCTTCCCCCAGCGCAGCCACCACGTCGTCGACGGTGAGCAGGGGTGCGGGATGCAGGATCTTGGCGATCTGCGGGGCGAAGGCGGGTGACCCGGACAGGACGGCCACCGCGGGCCCGTCGGCCACGATCTCGCCCTCCGCGAGGATGACCACCCGAGTGGCGACATCGGCGGCCAGCTCCACGTCATGGGTGGCCAGGATGACCGCGTGACCCCGGGCTGCAAGGTCGGCCAACACCGTGACCAGCCGGCGTTTGGCGGCATAGTCGAGGCCCCGGGTGGGCTCGTCAAGCAGGACGAGCGGTGGCTCGGATGCCAGGATCACAGCCAGGGCCAGGGCCACCCGCTGTCCCTCGGACAAGTCGCGGGGATGCTGGTCGCGGGGTGTCCCAGGGGCGATCCGGTCCAGGACCGCCTCGGCGGTCCCCGACGGCAGGCCGAAGTCGCGGTCTGCGGTCGACAGCTCGTCGGCAACGGAGTCGGCATAGAGGATCAGCGACGGGTCCTGAGGGACCAGTCCGGCGCGTCGCACGATCTGTGCGGGTTGGCTGCGACCTGGGTCCAGGTCGCCGAGCCGGACGCGACCACCCGTCGGTGCCAGCTGTCCCACGAGCGCACTCAGCAACGTGGACTTGCCGGCGCCGTTGCGCCCCATCAGGGCGACGACCTCGCGGGGCTGGACGCTGAGGTCGACCCCGCGCAGTGCCACCGCAGACTCCCGGTGCAGGACCAGACGCTCGATGGTCGCGACAGCCTGACGAGTCTGCGCGGCGTAGGGCGGTGAGCTGGGCGATGTTGTCGGAAGCTGGGCGATCGGTGCGAGGGAGCCGTCGGAGAGGCTGTCCCGCAGCGAACGCGCCCGGCGGCGGGCGTCCCGCACCGACAGGGGCAGAGGCTGCCACCCCAAGGCCCGACCCAGGGCGATGACCGGTGGGAAGACCGGTGAGCTCACCATGGCGTCCGCGGGATCCAGCAGGTCGCTCACTGCGCCGTCCTCGAGCAGGATCACCCGGTCGGCATGGTGGATGACACGCTCGAGCCGGTGTTCGGCGACCACCACGGTGACACCGAGGTCGTGCACCAGCCGATGGACGGTGGCGAGCACTTCCTCGGCAGCGACCGGGTCGAGGGCCGACGTCGGCTCGTCGAGGATCAGCACCCGCGGTCCCGCGGCCAGTACCGCCCCGATGGCTACGCGCTGTTGCTGGCCCCCGGACAGGTCGCCCAACGGGTGGTTGCGCACGTCCGCAAGCCCCATGAGGTCCAGGGTCTCCTCGACGCGACGACGCATGGCCTGCGCGGGCACGCCCAACGCCTCCATGCCGTAGGCGATCTCCTCCTCGACGGTGTCCGTGACGAACGATGAGACCGGGTCCTGGGTGACGAAGCCGACGAGGTCGGCGAGGTCGCGCGGCCGCGACGTGCGGGTGTCCCGGCCGTCCACCACGACGCGCCCGTACAGCGTGCCCCCGGAGAAGTGCGGGACGAGCCCGTTGACACATCGCAGGAGGGTCGACTTGCCGGATCCGGTCGGGCCGACGACGAGCACGAGCTCGCCTTCGGGCACCGTGAAAGTTGCTCCGGCAAAGGCGATTCGCTCTCCCGCGGGGGTGGACCGGCCGGCCTCCACGGCATACCCCACGGCGACGTTCTCGAACTGGATCATGCCCTGGCTCCTGCCGACGCGGTGTCCCGGGCGGCCCGCGTTGCCCGGGCTGCCCGGGCGGCGGCCGCCCGCGGTGGGATCGGTGCGGCCACGGCTGCCAGGGCGGCCGTGAGGATGGCGAGGGCGAGTCCGACCGGAACGCTGGGCAGTACTGCCGGCACCTGTTGCGGGACTAGACCGTCCCAGCTCTGCACGCTCGCCATGACCAGCACCGCCGCCGGCACCAGCCCGAGGGCGACGACCAGCGACTCCGGCCAGCCCCACGGGTCCCGCCGGTAGCGCGAGCGCGGGTCGCGCCGGGCCCCGAAGGCCAGCGCCGACCCGGCACAGAGCATCCCCACGACCAACGTCGGCAGCCCCAGCGCGACCGGGCTTGTCGCGTCGAGCATGCCGTAGAGGCCCAGGACCACCCCGAGCAGACCGACGAGGGTCAGCACCGCACCCAGGCGGGTGGACCGGGGTGTCCGTTGCACCGCCCGGCCGTAGCCCCGGGACTCCATCGACGCGGCGAGGTGAAGCGAGCGTTCGAGCGCGCCCACGAGCACCGGGATGCACAGGCGCGCCAGCTCGCGAATGCCGTTCCCGGTGTGGCCGCGCAGGCGCCGCGCGGCGCGGACCCGTCGAGCGTCCTCCACGAGCTGTGGCGCGAAAGTCAGGGCCACGACCAGGGCTGTGCCCACCTCGTACAGGGTGGCCGGGACGTACCGGAGCAACCGGCGCGGGCTGGCCAGCGCGTTGGTCGCACCGAGACACGCCAGGATCGCCGCGAGGCGCAGTCCGTCGTATGCCGCGGACAGCACGCCCTCGGCCGTCACCGGCCCACCGAGCCGCAGACTTCCCGACCAGGCGGGCAACGGCAGCTCCGGGAGCCGGAAGATCACCGTGCGCCCGGTCACCCCGCCGCCCAGCAGGGCCACCATGACGACACGCAGCCCGATGGCGAACAGGCCCAGCAGGAGGAAGGGAACGAACGCGTCGGACGACCCCAGCTCACGGCGCTCGACGACGACCCAGCCCGCCACCGCCACGATGAGCGCGAGCAGGAACGGGTTGGTCGTCCGCGAGGCCGCGACGGCCAGCGAGGCACCCCAGACCCACCAGGCCGCTGGGTGCAGCAGTCTGGGCAGGGCGGGGGAGAGGGTCATCAGGCTGTCGCGGCGTCGACGTCGCAGGTCACGACCGGATGCCGACTGGTCGGACGCGGCGACGCAGGAGGACCCCGCCGAGCGCCAGGAGCGCCAGCACGACCACCCCGATCCCGGCGTAGTGCCCCGCGCCCGAGCCGGACGAGCCGGTCGTCGCAGAGGTGGCCTTGGGGGCCAACGTCGTGTGCGTGTCGGGGGCCGCAGCGGCGGCCGACACCTGCTTGACCGGGTCACCACAGCCCGTGGCGGGGCGGTTGTCCACGCCACAGACCAGGCCCTTCTCGGAGCGGACGGTGGCCACTGCCGCGAGCACCTCTGCTCCGGTGGCGGCGGGCGCGACGGACGCGCACCGGCCAACCGGCGCCGGTGGCTGGCTGCCGTCCGCCTGGTCGGCGGGGCGGCCGTAGTCGATGACCACGGCGACGCGCTTGTGAGCGCTGTCCGCCTTGGTGGCGCCACAGATGGCGTCGAACGTGGGGGTTACCCGCGGCGCGCGGGTTTCGGTGTCGCCGGCAACGGCGAACCGCCAGCCCTCGACAGAGCCGTTGGCGGGGGTGAGCTGGTCGGGCCCCTTGGTGGCGAACTGCCACGAGGTGCCCTTGAGCTGGAAGTAGCCCCAGAACCGGTATGCCGCCGCGTTGGCGGCGCCGGCAGGCGCCACGAGGGCGACGAAAAGGGCGGCGATCAGGGACAGGGCGGCCAGGGACGGCCGCAGGGTGGTGCGAGACATGTTTCCTCCTCGCGACCGGCGAGAAGACGCGCCCACACGTGGGACCGTCTTGGACTCCGGTCCGCATTCCACGACGGACAATGATGGAGTCGAAAGGCCACGCTGGTTTTCCGGCTTGCCGCCGAACGGACCTCACGGTCCGTCGGTGACCTACGGTTGCGGGACAGCGCCGGACTTGCACCGGCTTACCCAGAACGTGGCTTGATCGACGAACGAACAGTCCCACCGAGAGCCGCTGCTGTCAAAGCTGTCCCAAAGCCGGTGCCGAAGCCCGGCGAACCCCACCCTCTACAGTGGCCCACATGGCGCAAGCATGGACGTGGACCTATCTGGACGCCGAGGGCCGAGAGCTATCGGGAGACGGGCTGGTCGACACGCAGTTCCCGTCGCAGTCGGACGCCGAGAACTGGTTCGGAGAGTCCTGGCATGACCTGGCCGCCGCGGGGGTCGACGCGGTCAACCTCTACTGTGACGGGGTCCTCAGCTACGGCCCGATGAGCCTGCGCGCGGTCGAGTGACGCAGGTGCCCTACGCCGGGTAGTCGCCGCGTTTGACCTGGGGCCGCGGCATCCGGGAGCGGCGCAGCTGGAACCCACGCATCGCGGCATACATGGCGAGCCCGCGCACGGTGTGGTCCGCGCCGAACTTGGCCGCGAGCCGCTTCTTGAGGCGTCGCCACATCAGGAAGCCGTCCACGATCGCCGCGAGCAGGATCAGGTACACGCCGATCGACACCACGGCGAAGATCTGGATCGAGTGGATGAACGACAGGGCCAGCACGACCAACATGACCGGCAGCATGAACTCGCCGACGTTCCAGCGGGCGTCCACGTAGTCGCGGACGTAGCGCTTGACCGGCCCCTTGTCGCGAGCGGGCAGGTTGGCCTCGTCGCCGGTCACCATGGCCTGACGCTGCTTCACCTGGATCTCGCGGCGCTTGGTCTTGTCGAGGTCGCGCGCCACCTTGCGGTCCGTCACGACGAGCGGACGCCGGTTCGCGGCCTCCTGGTCACGCCGCCTGGGCGTGGGTCGGTTCTTGGCGCCCTCGCGGGCCTCGCGCTGGACCGTTTCGGCCTGCTGCGCGTTCAGGGTCTTGCTGCTGCGTCCAAACACGCGACCACTGTATGCCGTCGCCCGGGCCGCTCCAGAATCCGACGTCAGCACCCATTAGGCTCACGCCCCGTGACCGACGACGTTCTCAGCACTGACCAGATCGCGACGCTCAAGACCGTGGTGGCCGGGCTGATGCCCACCCTCCGCGCGGACCTGGAGAATCTCACCCGCATTCCCAGCGTCTCCCTCGACGCCTTCGACCAGGCTCACGTCGAGGCCAGCGCCGAGGCCACTGCTGCCCTGCTGCGCGCCGAAGGCCTCGAGGTCGAGATCGTCCGGGAGGGCGGCCGCCCGGCGGTCATCGGTCACATCGACGGACCGCCGGGAGCCCCGACGGTCATGCTCTACGCCCACCACGACGTCCAGCCCCCCGGAGACGACCAGGACTGGGACAGCCCGCCGTTCGAGCCCACCGAGCGCGACGGCCGGCTGTACGGCCGAGGCGCGGCCGACGACAAGGCGGGCATCATGGCCCACCTTGCCGCCCTGCGCGCCCACGCGGGACACCTGCCTGTCGGCGTGACGGTGTTCGTCGAGGGGGAGGAAGAGATCGGCTCCGACTCCCTGGCCACCATCCTGGAGCGTCATGGCGACAAGCTGCGCGCCGACGCCATCGTGCTGGCCGACTCGACCAACTGGGCCCTCGGTGAGCCGGCGCTGACGACGACGCTGCGTGGCCTGATTCGCGTTGTCCTCACGGTGACGACGCTGGACCATGGCGTGCACTCCGGGATGTTCGGTGGCCCGGTCCCGGATGCCCTCACCTGCCTGGTGCGGCTGCTGGCCACGCTGCACGACGACGCTGGGGATGTCGCGATCGAGGGGCTGAAGTCCGGCAAGGCCAGTGCCCTCGACTTCGACGAGGCTCGCCTGCGCGAGGAGTCGGGGCTGCTCGACGGTGTCGAGGTGATCGGTACCGGCACGCTGCTGGACCGCATGTGGACCAAGCCCACGGCGACGGTCATCGGCATCGACGCGCCCTCGGTTGCCAAGGCTTCCAACACCCTGGTGCCCACAGCCAGCGCAAAGGTCTCGATCCGCCTGGCTCCGGACGAGGTGCCGCTCGAGGCGTATGCCGCGGTCCAGCGGCACGTGGCCGCCCACACCCCGTGGGGGGCCCGGGTCGAGGTCCACCTCGACGACCAGGGCGCCGGGTTCGACGCCGACGCCGACGGTCCGGTCTACGACCAGGCCCGCGCCGCCTTCACCGACGCCTGGGGTGTCCAGCCCGTGGACATCGGCGTCGGCGGCTCCATCCCGTTCGTGGCGTCCTTCGCGGAGCGGTTCCCGCAGGCCGCGATCCTCGTGACCGGCGTCGAGGACCCCGATACCCGTGCCCACGGGGCCAACGAGTCGCTGCACCTCGGCGAGTTCGAGAAGGTCTGTGTGGCCGAGGCCCTGTTGCTGGCACGCCTGGGAGCGCTCCCGAGGTAGGCGGCGGCGAGGGTCCAGACGTTAGGTTCGACGCATGAGCGAGACCGACACCAGCCCCCGTCCCCGTCACGGAGACCGCCCCTACGACATCGTGGTCTTCGGCGCCAGTGGGTTCGTCGGGCGACTCCTGGCGCAGTATCTGGCGACACATGCCCCGGCCGGCACGAGGGTGGCGTTGGCCGGGCGGTCCACGGCGAAGCTGGAGGCGGTGCGGTCTGAGCTGCCGGCGGCAGCCCAGAACTGGCCGGTTCTGGTCGCGGATGCCGCGGACCCGCAGGCGCTGGCGACGCTCGCCGCCGCCACCACGGTGGTCGCCACCACGGTCGGCCCCTACCTCAAGTACGGCCTGCCGCTCGCCAAAGCCTGCGCCGAGGCCGGAACGCACTATGCGGACCTGACCGGCGAGGTGCTCTTCGTGCGGCGGGTGGTCGACGAGTGCGACGAGCTGGCCCGCCAGCACGGCGCGCGGATCGTCACGGCCTGTGGCTACGACTCGATCCCCTCGGATCTGGCGGTGCTCATGCTGCATGAGCGCGCCGTGCAGGACGGAGCAGGGGGGCTGCTCGACACCACGCTGTTGGCCCGGGCCAAGGGCGGCCTGTCCGGGGGAACCATCGACTCCTCGCGAACCCAGATGGACGCGGTCATGGCCGACCGCAGGCTGGCCAAGGTCATCTTCGACCCGTACGCCCTCAGCCCGCAGCGGGCGGCCGAGCCCGACGTCGGCACCCAGCGCGACCCACAGTCGGTGTTCCTCGACCGTGAGACCGGACAGTGGGTGGGGCCGTTCGTCATGGCGGCGTTCAACACGCGAATCGTCAGGCGTAGCAACGCGCTTCGGGGTCACGCCTACGGACGCCGTCTCCGCTACCGCGAGCTCAGCGCGTTCGGTCGCGGGCTCAAGGGGCGACGCCAGGCGATGGTCGTGACCGGAGTGCTCGGGCTGTCGCTCAAGGCGCTGGGGCACCGGCGGTTGCGGCCGTGGTTCGACCGGATCGCGCCCAAGCCGGGCGAGGGCCCCAGCGCCGCGAGCCGGGCCGCGGGCTGGTTTCGCATGGACGTCCGCACGACCACCGAGAGCGGGCGCCGTTACCGCGCCATCGTGTCGGCCCAGGGCGACCCCGGGTATGCCGCGACCGCGGTGATGCTCGGGGAGGCCACGCTGTGCCTGGCCCTCGACGGCGACCGCCTGCCAGCGGTCGCCGGGGTGCTGACCCCCGCGACGGCCATGGGGGACGCGCTGGTGGATCGCCTACGGGCTCAAGGCTTCACGCTGAGCGTCGACGAGATCGTCGACGGTCAGCAGGCCTAGGTCGGCTCAGTCCTGCTGGGTCTCGCCCGGCAGGGCGAGCATCTGGTCGAGAGCGACCCGGGCGTAGTGCGCGACCTCGTCGTCCACGCGGATCTGGTTGACCACCCTGCCTGCCACCAGCGACTCCAGTGTCCACACGAGATGGGGCAGGTCGATGCGGTTCATCGTCGAGCAGTAGCAGACGTTCTTCTCCAGGAAGGCGATCTGTTGCTCTGGGAACTGGGCCGCTAGCCGCCGGACCAGGTTGAGCTCGGTGCCGACCACCCACGCGGTACCCGCTGGCGCGGCCGCGATCGTCGCGATGATCTTCTCCGTCGAGCCCACGACGTCGGCGGCTTCGACGACCTCATGCTGGCACTCGGGGTGCACGATGACCCGGACCCCGGGGATCTCGCGACGGGCCTGCTCGACGGCCTCGACGCTGAACCGTCCGTGCACCGAGCAGTGGCCTCGCCACAGGATCATGGTGGCGTCCTGAAGCTGCTGACGGGTCAGCCCGCCCATGGGCTTGTGCGGGTCGAAGACCACGCAGCCCTCCAGAGAGCCGCCGAGCTCGCGGACGAAGGTGTTGCGGCCCAGGTGCTGGTCGGGCAGGAACAGCACCTTGCCGTCCGTCCCCGCCTGCTCGAGTGCCCAGGACAGGGCGGTGCGGGCGTTCGAGGACGTGCAGATCGTGCCGGCGTGGCGTCCCGTGAATGCCTTGATGGCCGCCGAGGAGTTCATGTAGGTCACGGGGATGGTCCGGTCTGCGACCCCGGCATCGACCAGGTCGTCCCAAGCGTCCTCGACCTGACGAATCGCGGCCATGTCCGCCATGGAGCACCCTGCTGCGAGGTCCGGCAGGATGACCGTCTGCGCGTCGCTGGTCAGGATGTCTGCCGACTCGGCCATGAAGTGGACGCCGCAGAAGACGATGTAGGGAGCGTCCGGCCGCGCGGCGGCCTCCTTGGCGAGCTTGAACGAGTCGCCCATGACGTCGGCGAACTCGATGACCTCGTCACGCTGGTAGTGGTGGCCGAGCACGAAGACGCTGTCGCCCAGCGCGGCCTTGGCGGCCCGGGCGCGCTCGACGAGTCCGGGGTCCGACGGCGCAGGCAGGTCGCCTGGACACTCGACTCCCCGTTCGCTGTGCAGGTCCGTGCCACGCCCGAGGACGAGCAAGGGGAGGGGGGCGCTGCGGGGGGCGTCGGTGGACGTGCTCACGCCCCGATCGTATGCCGCGGCCCGTCAGGCCGTCTCGGCACCATCCCCACCAGCACGCAGTCGCTCGAAGACCCGGCGGGCGGGGACGGGCGGCTCGCTCAGAGCGGGTGGATCTTGGTGCTGTTCCGGGCGATGCTGACCACGGTCTGGCCGAACTTCACCTCGAGACGGTCACCGATGATCCGCACCACTGACCCCATGCCGTGGCGGTCGTGGGTGACGCGGTCGTTGACCTCGAAGGGGTGCACGTCCGGGATCGGCTGGGGCCGGAAGGGGCTGTTCGGCAGGTGTGGTTTGTTTGCGGGGGAACGGGGGCGCATTCCCCCAGTGTGGACCTCTTTGCCGCGCCCGGCTTCGACGGGGGCTGCTTTGCAGGTCAGGCCACGTGTGCTTGACCCTCTCCTGACAAGATGGCCTCGTGCACGTCGTCATCGCTCCGGACTGTTTTACCGGAACCCTCACGGCTCAGCAGGCCGCTGAAGCCATGGCGACCGGGTGGCGCCAGGCCGCCCCTGCCGACCTGCTGACCCTGCTTCCGCTGTCCGACGGCGGTCCGGGTTTTGTCGAGGTGCTGAGCTCGGCCTTCCCGCACGCCGAGACGCTGGCCATCACCGTCACCGACCCGCTGGGACGGGAGGTGCCGGCGGCCATCGCGATGGTCGACGCAGACGGCGAGCGCACGGCATACGTGGAGTCGGCGCAGGCCGCTGGACTGCACCTCCTCGACGCCGATGAGCGCAACCCCACCGTCACCAGCACCTGGGGCGTCGGCCAGCTCGTCTGCGCTGCCCTCGAGGAGGGCGCGACCCGGATCGTCGTGGGGCTGGGGGGCAGCGCCACCAACGACGCCGGGGCGGGCCTGTTGGCCGCGCTGGGCGTGGGTGCCCCACGCGAGCTGGCGCGCGGCGGGCTGGCGCTCGCCGACCTGTCGGACGACGCCCTGGAGGGGCTCCAGGACGCCCGTGAGCGGTTTGCGGGGGTCCGTCTGGTGCTGGCCACGGATGTGGACACGCCGCTGCTTGGCTTGCAAGGCGCCAGCGCGGTGTTCAGCGCCCAGAAGGGCGCCACCCCGCAGCAGGCACAGGCGCTCGAGGGCGCTCTGGGCCGGTTCGTCGAGGTCGTGCGCCGCAGCATGCCCGAGCAGGCCGACCTGTTGACCGGCAAGCCTCGTCGCATCGACAAGGAGCCCGGCGCCGGGGCGGCCGGCGGGCTCGGCTACGCGTTGTACCTCCTCGGAGGCACGCGCGTCAGCGGGGTCGAGGAGGTGCTTCGAGCCGTCGGGTTTCGCGAGCTCGCCGCGGCCGCGGACCTGGTGGTGACCGGCGAGGGCTGCTTCGACTGGTCGAGCCTGCAAGGCAAGGTCGTCGCGGGAGTGGCCGAGATGGCGCTGTCCACCGCAACCCCGAGCATTGTGATCGCCGGCCAGACGCTGGTGGGGCGACGGGAGGCCATGACCCTGGGGTTGTCCGGCACCTACGCCGTGGCGGACACGCCGACGCAGGTCGAGGCGGCCATGGCGGACCCGGTCGGCACGCTGACGGCACGCGCCGCCCGCGTGGCGGCCACCTGGTCCCCAGCGCGCTGACCACGACGTACAGTGGAGCCAGTGCGGGGAACATTTCGCACGATCCGTGGGTTGGTCCAAACGGCCCCCTCCACCGACATGAAGGACGCATCACATGAGTGTTCAGGACCAGACCGCTCCGGCGATCGAGACCACCGACGCGCCTGCCGAGGCGTCACACAGCGTGCTGCTCTCTGATGTCGCCGCTGCCAAGGTCAAGTCACTGCTCGAGCAGGAAGGCCGCGACGACCTGCGGCTGCGCGTGGGCGTGCAGCCCGGCGGCTGCTCCGGCCTGATCTACCAGCTCTACTTCGACGAGCGCACCCTCGATGGCGACCTGGTGCGCGACTTCGACGGTGTCGAGGTGGTCGTCGACCGGATGAGCGCCCCGTACCTTGAGGGCGCCAGCATCGACTTCGCGGACACCATCGAGAAGCAGGGCTTCACGATCGACAACCCGAACGCAGGCAGCTCCTGCGCCTGCGGCGACTCCTTCAGCTGATCCCAGCTCACAAACGGGGCCCGGCGACGGGCCCCGTTTGTCGTCCCCTCTAGCGGTACTCAGGGTTGACGTAGTCGAACCGCGCGCCCGCGTCCCATTCGGTGCGCTGGTTGCCGCCGACCGGGAAGCCGCCGCTGTCCCGCAGCAGTCGTGCCAGGTGCATGAGGTTCCACGTCATGAACGTGGTGTTCCGTTGCGTGAACTCGTTCTCCGGGCCGCCGCTTCCGGGGTCCAGGTAGGACGGCCCAGGCCCGGCCTCACCGATCCACCCGGCGTCAGCCCCCGGGGGGATGCTGAAGCCGACGTGCTGGAGGCTGTAGAGGATGTTGGAGGCGCAGTGCTTGATGCCGTCCTCGTTCCCGGTGATGATGGCGCCGCCAACCTTGCCGTAGTAGACGTACTGCCCGCTGGCGTTGGTCATCGAGGAGCCGGCATACAGGCGTTCGATGACCCGCTTGGTGACGCTGGAGTTGTCACCCAGCCAGATGGGCCCGGCGATGACGAGGATGTCGCTGTCGAGCAGTCTGGCGAACAAGGTCGGCCACTCGTCCCGCTCCCAGCCGTGCTCGGTCATGTCGAGATAGACGCCGGTCGCGATGTCGTGGTCCACAGCCCGCACCACCTCGACCTCCACGCCGTGCTTGGCCATGATGGCCGCGCTGACGTCGATGAGCCCTTGGGTGTTGCTGGTCTCGGGAGACCTTTTGAGCGTGCAGTTGACGAAGGTGGCACGGAGGCCGGCGAAGTCGAACTCGCGGATCGCTGACTCGGTCATGAGCCGTAGCTACCCAGACCCTCCACGAGCGAGGACGCGTCGTCGGGCACCGCGATGACCTGTCCGTGCAGCGGCCAGGGCCGGGCTGAGTGCACCTCGAGGTGCACGGCGAGGCAGTCCGCCACAAGCTCGGCGATGCTGCCGGTGTCGAGACCGTCGCGGGTGCTGGGGAACACGCCGGGGTCGCCCTGCAGTGGGGTGAGGCTCATGGGGCCCACGGTAGGCAGCGAGACGGGCGCGACACGCCGGTACCGGCGCGTAACACTCGCCGGTAACCGGCGGCTCGGCCGCAGGGCGCTGGACCGGGTAGGTTTCGTGGGTGCAGATTGCTATCACCGGGTCCATTGCCACCGACCACCTCATGACCTTCAAGGGGCGGTTCCGTGACTCCCTGGTCGTCGAACAGCTCGACAAGGTGTCCTTGTCGTTCCTCGCCGACGACCTCGAGGTCCGCCGTGGCGGGGTGGCGGCAAACATCGCCTTCGGGATGGCCGGGCTGGGTCAGCGACCGATTCTGGTCGGCGCTGTGGGGGAGGACTTCGCGGACTACCGCAGCTGGCTCGAGCGCCACGGGGTGGACTGTGCGTCCGTGCATGTCTCGGAGTCCAAGCACACCGCCCGGTTCGTCTGCACGACTGACGAGGACATGGCCCAGATCGCGACGTTCTACGCCGGGGCGATGAGCGAAGCCCGAGGAATCGAGCTGGACCCGATCGCCCGCCGGGTGGGCGGCCTGGACCTGGTCGTCATCGGCGCCAACGACCCCGAGGCGATGCTGCGGCATACCCGTGAGTGCCGTTCGCGGGGCATTCCCTTTGCCGCGGACCCCAGCCAGCAGCTCGCGTTCGCCGACGGCGACACGATCCGTCAGCTGATCGACGGGGCGGACTACCTGCTCACGAACGAGTACGAAGCCGCGCTGACCGAGAAGAAGACCGGCTGGAGCGCTCAGGAGATCGCGGACCGCGTCACGACCCGAGTCACCACCAAGGGCAAGGACGGCGTGATCATCGAGCGCCAGGGCGAGGAGCCAATCGAGGTCGGCGTGGCCCGTGAGGTGCGTCGGGCGGATCCGACCGGGGTCGGCGACGCCTTCCGAGCCGGCTTCCTCACCGGCCTCGCCGCAGACCTGGGCCTGCGCCATGCCGCCGAGCTCGGATCCATGCTCGCGACCTACGTGATCGAGACTGTGGGCACCCAGGAGTACACCCTCGGCAAGCAGCGCTTCCTGGAGCGGCTGGCCGACGCGTACGGCTCCGAGTCCGCCGAGGCGATCGCGCCTCACATCACCTGCATCGCGCCCTAGGCCCGCTGGTCCCTGCCATGACCGAGCCGGTGGAGCCGCTCCCCACCTCCTGGGACTTCGACCTCACCGAAGTCGAGCCGGGCGAGGACCTGGTCGGGGTGGGCGGCGACCTGCGCGCCGGAACGCTGGTGGCGGCATACCGCAGCGGTGTCTTTCCGATGGGCCTCGGGGAGCTTGGCGCGCGTCCGCTCGGGTGGTGGTCGCCGGACCCTCGTGGAGTGCTGCTGCCCGGCGGGGTGCACGCCAGCCGCTCGCTGCGCAAGTCGCTCAGGGGGTTCGAGATGCGCGTCGACACCGCCTTCAGGGCGGTCCTGGAGGCGTGCGCCGACCCCGCCCGCGAGGGGCGGTGGATCACCACCGAGATCGCCGAGGCGTACATCGAGCTGCATGCCCTGGGGTGGGCCCACAGCATCGAGACCTGGCAGGACGGGGAGCTGGTGGGTGGCCTGTACGGCGTGAACGTCGGTGGCCTCTTTGCCGGTGAGTCGATGTTCCACCGGGTCCGGGACGCCTCGAAGGCCGCAGTCGTCGCGATGGCTGGCTATGTCTTCGCGGACGGGGACCCGCGACGGCTCGTCGACGTCCAGTGGGCCACCGACCATCTGCGCAGCCTGGGCGTCGTCACTATCCCTCGACCGGAGTACCTGCGTCGCCTGGGGGAGGCGGTCCAGTTGGAGCCGCCGACGTTCGAGGCCCAGCGCGCATGATGCGCACGCGGTATGCCGTGTGCTCACCCGGGTGGGCGAGCGTCCCGTCGCGTTGCTCGAGCGAACCGAGGTAGGCCTGCTCGCGCAGGCGGCACCAGGCAGGGATGTCCGCGCGGGCTGCCGGGTCGGTGGCCAGGACCTCCAGGACGGTGCCCTCGAGCGCCTCCTTGGCCCGTGCGGCGAGGCGGATGACCGGCAGCGGACAACGCAGCCCACGGGCGTCCACGACCACGTCCGCCGGCGTCGCGAACGAGTCGGCAGCAGCCAGCGGGGCGGGGGGCCGGGCTCTGGGGGTCACAGCTTCCGCGCCCCGAGCTCGTCGCGGACCTCAGCGACGACCTGAGGCAGCGCGTCCACGAGCCGCTGCACGGCGGTGGCCCGGTCAGGCGCGACTGCGCGTAGAGGGAGGGTGATCCGCAGGTTGCCGTGCGTGAGGGCTCCCATGGCCGCCAGCACATGGCTGGGCTCCAGCGTGCTGCTCGTGCACGCGGAGCCGGACGCCACCGCGATGCCCCGGCGGTCCAGCGCACGGACCAGCGCCTCGCCGTCGGCGTACAGCGCCGAGAAGGTGACGACGTGGGGGAGCCGGTCGACGGGGTCGCCCACGACCTCGACGTCCGGGAGCTGCGCGGCGGCCCACCTGAGCTGCTCGACCAGGGCGAACGCCTCGGCGGCCTCCTGCTCCCGGTCGGCCGCGACCTGCTGCCAGGCCTCGGCCGCCGCCAGGGCCAGGGGAACCCACGGGGTATGCCGCGTGGGGCCGGTGAGGGCCTCGTCGGGGTCGGTGGCCCCGGCAAGCCCCCATCGGGTGCGTTCGGGCAGGACGAGCACCCCCACTCCGCCGGGGCCGCCCCAGGAGCGCGCATCTGCGGCCATGACGTCGAACCCGACGGCTGGGGGAACCCGCCCCAGGGACGCCTGGGCATCGACGACCATCGGGACCCCCGCCTGTCGCGCCACCTCCCAAGCCTCGTCGACCGGCTGGATCGTGCCGACCTCGCCGTTCGCCTGCTGAACGGCGGCCGCGGCGATGTGCGGCCGGCTCACCGCGGCCGCGAACCCTTCGAGGTCGAGGTGGCCGAGGCTGTCGACCCCGATCTCGTGCAATGGGGCGTCGGCCGGGTGGCGAGCCATCCGGTCCCGGCCGGGCAGCAGCACGGCGGAGTGCTCGACGGCCGAGGCCACCAGGCCGGCGCCGCGTCGGCGGTTGGCGTGCAGCAGACCCTCGACCGCCAGCCGCAGCGCCCCAGGGCCGTCCGGGGCGAACGACACCTCGGACGGGCGGACCCCGAGTCCCTCGGCCAGGACCTCACGGCTCTGGTCGAGCAGCCGGCGCGCCGCCCGTGCCTCGGTGTAGAGCCGGCGCGGGTCCGCCCAGCCAGCCTCGACCGCGGCCAGCAGAGTCTGCGCCGCGCGAGGGTGCATGGGGCCGCTCGCCGCGTCGAGAAAGGCCCGGGGGAGAACGGGTTCGGCCACACCCCGACGTTAGCCCCACCCTGACCAGACGTGAGGGTGGGGCTGGAGTAGGGTTTGGCGCGATGGCCCCTCACTGCTTCGAAGAAGGTGCACCGTTGCGTCAGCATGACGTCTCTGCGCCGCGCCCACACCGGCGGCGGACCCTCGTCAGGACGACGACTACGGCATCCCTCGCCGTACTTGTCGCATTCGCTCTTTCGGGCTGTGCAGAGAGTGCCTCCAACGGCTTTCTGCCCAAGGCCGTCACCCAGAACGGCGAGAAGGTCACCAGCCTGTGGATCGGCGCCTGGATCGCGGCACTCGCGGTCGGCGTGATCGTCTGGGGCCTGATTCTGTGGTGCGTGGTCCGCTACCGCCGCCGCCCGGACGACAACGAGCTCCCTGTGCAGCTGCGTTACAACGTGCCGATGGAGATCCTCTACACCGTCGTCCCGGTGTTCATGATCGCCGTGCTCTTCTACTACACCGCGCGCGACGAGGCGACGCTGCTGGACACGTCCAAGCACGCCGACGTCGTCGTCAACGTGGTCGGCAAGAAGTGGAGCTGGGACTTCAACTACGTCAACGAGCAGACCTACGAGGCCGGCACCCAGGCCGAGCTCACTGGTCAGCCGGGCGCAGAGGCGGCTCTGCCGACCCTGTACCTGCCCGTGAACAAGCGGGTCGAGTTCGTGCTGACCTCGCGCGACGTCATCCACTCGTTCTGGGTGCCCGCGTTCCTGCAGAAGCTCGACATGATCCCGGGCCGGGTCAACAAGTTCCAGATCGTCACCACCCAGACGGGGGACTTCCGAGGCAAGTGCGCCGAGCTGTGCGGTGCCTACCACTCGCAGATGCTCTTCAACGTCAAGGTCGTCGACGAGGCCACCTACGAGAAGCACCTGGCTGACCTGAAGGCCCAGGGCAATACCGGCCAGTTGGACAACAGCCTCAACCCGGAGAAGGTCATGCCCCAAGACCAGAGCAAGCTTCCGAGCGGAGGTGGCCAGTGATGGCGGCTGTGACTGACTCCTCGTCGACCTACCTGCGCTCGACGCAGGCGACCGCGACCCGCCGGCTGACCAAAGGCCAGACCGTCGTCAAGTGGATCACCACGACGGACCACAAGGTCATCGGCAACCTGTACTTCATCACGTCGTTCATCTTCTTCATGTTCGGCGGCGTCCTCGCCCTACTGATCCGTGCCGAGCTCTTCGCGCCGGGCCTGCAGATCGTCGACAACCCTGAGCAGTTCAACCAGCTGTTCACCATGCACGGCACGATCATGCTGCTGCTCTTCGCGACGCCGTTGTTCGCCGGGTTCGCGAACGCGCTCATGCCGATCCAGATCGGCGCGCCGGACGTCGCGTTCCCGCGCCTGAACATGTTCGCCTACTGGCTGTACCTGTTCGGCGGCCTCATCGCCTCGGCCGGCTTCCTGACGCCGTCCGGCGCCGCCTCCTTCGGCTGGTTCGCCTACGCCCCGCTCTCGGACGCCAGCAACAGCCCTGGCCTCGGTGGTGACCTCTGGGTCTTCGGCCTTGCGCTCGGTGGTTTCGGGACGATCCTCGGCGCGGTCAACTTCATCACCACGATCATCTGCATGCGCGCGCCGGGCATGACCATGTTCCGGATGCCGATCTTCACGTGGACGATCCTGGTCACCAGCCTGCTCGTCCTGATGGCTTTCCCTGTGCTGGCCTCTGCACTGCTCGCGCTGGGTGCCGACCGAAAGTTCGGGGCGCACGTGTTCCAGGCTGAGAACGGTGGGCCCATGCTGTGGCAACACCTGTTCTGGTTCTTCGGCCACCCAGAGGTCTACATCATCGCCTTGCCGTTCTTCGGGATCATCTCTGAGATCCTCCCGGTGTTCTCCCGCAAGCCGATCTTCGGCTACAAGACGCTGGTCTTCGCCACCATCGCCATCGCCGCCCTGTCGGTGACGGTCTGGGCGCACCACATGTACGCCACGGGGCAGGTCCTGCTTCCGTTCTTCGCGGTGATGACGATGCTCATCGCGGTGCCGACCGGGGTGAAGTTCTTCAACTGGATCGGGACGATGTGGGGAGGCAAGCTCTCCTTCGACACGCCGATGCTCTGGGCGATCGGCTTCCTGGTCACGTTCCTCTTCGGTGGTCTGACCGGCATCATCCTGTCCAGCCCCGCCCTCGACTTCCACCTGTCGGACACCTACTTCGTGGTGGCGCACTTCCACTACGTGGTGTTCGGCACCGTCGTATTCGCCATGTTCGCTGGCTTCTACTTCTGGTGGCCCAAGTTCACCGGCCGGATGCTCGACGAGACGCTCGGCAAGGTGCACTTCTGGATGCTGTTCATCGGCTTCCACACCACCTTCCTGATCCAGCACGTGCTCGGCATCGAAGGCATGCCTCGCCGCTACGCCGACTACCTGCCCGAGGACGGGTTCACGTTCCTCAACCAGGTCTCCACGGCAGGTGCGTTCCTGCTGGCGGCGTCCACCCTGCCCTTCCTCTACAACGTGTGGAAGACCTGGCGGTACGCCCCCCTCGTGGAGACGGACGACCCGTGGGGCTACGGCGCCTCGCTGGAGTGGGCCACCTCCTGCCCACCGCCGCGGCACAACTTCGACTCGATTCCGCGAATCCGGTCCGAGCGGCCTGCCTTCGACCTGCACCACCCCGAGGTCGCGCCGCTGGCCGGCCTCACCGCCGACCCCGACACCCTGACGCGGATCATCGCCCAGGCCCACGTCGGTGAAGGCGCTCACCCGCACCACACTGGCGAGCTCGACGATCCCAACGTCCACGGCCGCTACCACGAGGAGCGCGACTGACGATGAAGATCGAGTACAAGCTCTTCGTCATCCTGGCGGCATTCTTCGCCCCACTCGGCGTCATCTACGGCTACTTCACGCACTGGCGCGAGCCGGTCGGCCCGGCGGGTCTGTTCCTGTCCTCGGGCCTAGGCATCATGATCGCCTTCTACCTGTTCGTCACAGGGCGACGCCTGCCCGAGCGGCCCGAGGACAACCCCGCCGGTGAGATCGACGACCAGGAGGGCGAGTACGGCTTCTTCAGCCCGCACTCCTGGTGGCCCTTGGCGCTGGCGGGCTCGTCGGCGGTCTGTTTCCTGGGACTCGCGGTCGGCTGGTGGCTGTTCATCATCGGTGCCGGTTTCGGTGTGTTCGCCCTGGTGGGCTGGACCTTCGAGTACTTCAAGGGCCCGCACGCCGTCTGAGTCCCTCCCGGCAGTCCTTCACGCCCGGTCCGGTGCCCCACACCGTCCAGCTGCAGGTCTGGCCTCACCTGAACGCCACCTAAGCCCCCGAGGGGGTTGTGCCTACCCCGGCGACGGAGCAGGTAGACTTGCTCTAATCCGCCGCCTTCGAGGCGGCGGTGCCATGGGGGCCACACGCACAGTCGGTGCGGCCGATCACCGTTGCATAGCCAACAACCCGGGCACTGGACTGCTGTCGGTGCCTGTGCACGAGGGTCTCGTTGCGGCACGCAGGGCGCGCAGCACGTACAGCACAGGAGTGGACACACGTGGTGGGAACGACTCGACGGCCGCGGTCACTGTCGGCCGCGCTGACCATGGTTGCGGCCGCGACCGTGCTCGCGGCCTGCCAGGGCATCTCGGTCAGCCCCTCCAACCACGCGTCGACGGGTGCCACGTCATCGGCGACCTCCGGGTCCTCCTCCGCCACCTCGGCGCCGGCCCAGCTCAGCATCAGCCCCGCTGACCACGCCTCGGACATCCTGCCCACCCAGCCCATCACGGTGAAGGCGATGACCGGCAAGGTCGACCGCGTGACCGTCGCCAGCGCGAAGGGTTCCCAGGTCGCCGGATCCACGGACGCGACGGGCACCTGGACGTCGACGGGTCGGCTCGCCCCCAACACGGCATACACGATCACGACCGCGTCGACTGGCCCCGATGGCGCCTCGTCGACGACGACGAGCACGTTCACGACGCTGAAGCCCAAGGTGGTCGCCACTTACGGCATCCTCAACTCGGGCCAGACGGTGGGCATCGGGATGCCCGCGAGCATCCAGTTCGACACCCCAGTGACGACCAAGGCGCTGCGCGCACAGGTCGAGAAGCTCGTGAAGGTCACCACAGCCCCCGCCCAGAGCGGTTCCTGGGGATGGCTCGACAGCCGTCAGCTCATGTGGCGACCCGCCACGTACTGGCAGCCGGGGACGAAAGTCACTGTCGACGCCCCGCTGACGGGTGTCCAGACCGGTCCGGACAAGTGGATCGAGCACGATGACCACGCGAGCTTCACCGTCGGCTCCGCCATGGTCAGCTCGGTCAACATCCAGACCCACATGATGACCGTTACTCGCGGTGGACAGGTGGTCCGGACGATCCCGGTGAGCACCGGTCGCCCCGGACCGCTGACCGAGACCCGCTCGGGGATCAAGGTGATCATCCGCAAGGAGGGCAAGGTCACCATGGACTCCGCGACCGTCGGCATTCCCAAGGGCAACCCGAACTACTACAAGATCGACACCCAGTGGAACCTGCGCCTGACCTGGACGGGGGAGTACATCCACTCCGCGCCGTGGTCGGTCAACAGCCAGGGCACCGCCAACGTCTCGCATGGGTGCACGAACATGTCCCCGGCCAACGCCCAGTGGATGTTCGACAACTCCAAGGTCGGCGACATCGTGGTCTTCACCGGCTCGAGCCGCCCGTTCCTGCCCACCGAGGGCATCGGGGTCTGGCAGTACACCTTCGCCGCCTGGCAGAAGCAGAGCGCCCTGGTCTAGCCCGCTCGGCGGGTCCAGTCGGCTGTGACCGGCCACCTGCTGGCTGCCCTGGCGGTTAGCCCCACCCGAGGTCGTGCAGGCGTGCCTCGTCGATGCCGAAGTGATGGGCGATCTCGTGAACCACGGTGATCGCGATCTCCTCGAGCAGCTCCGCCCGGTCGGCGCACATCCGCATGAGCGGCCCACGGAACAGCGTGATGCGGTCGGGGAGGGCGCCGGCCCAGGCGTCCCCACGTTCGGTCAGCGGCGTTCCCTCGTACAGTCCTAGCAGCTGCGGGTCCTGTGGCGGTGGCTCGGACTCCACCAGGAACACCACGTTGTCGAGCAGCGCCATCAGCTCGGATGGCACGGCGTCCAACGCGTCGCCCACGGCGTCATCGAACTGCTCCGCACCGAAGTCCTCCGGGGTGGACCCTTCGCGGTCGAGCGTCACCACGGCACTAGCGTGCCCCACGACGCAGGTATGCCGCCCGCTCAACAGCTCCCACGGGTCACGTGGGTGAGCGGGCGGCATACCTGCGCGATGCCGGTGGCGTTGCCAGCGCCGGGGTCAGTGACGCTCGGTCGACTCCAGCTCATGCCGCCCGGTGGCCGTGTCCTGGGCCGGCGAGCCGTGACCGGACTCGATCGCCTCATGGCCATGACCGTCGTGATGGGCGGCGGTGAGCTCTGCCGGGGTGGGGGGCTCAATGCGGTCGCTGAAGTAGAACCGCGACAACCGCGCGCGCGCCTTCTCCTTGCGGGCAGTGGGGGAGGCCACCCCGTTGCCGTCCACGTCCGCCTCGAGCTCCAGCGGTCGCTGGACCTCGTGCTGGACCAGGTTCCACCGGGTGTAAGGGTCGAGCGGCTCGTGCATCTCGAAGAACCGACCATCCGCGGTGCGGACGATGCGTCCCGTCTCCCGGCCGTGCAGGACGATGTCACGGTCGCGCCGCTGGAGGGACAGGCAGATGCGCTTGGTGACCCAGTACGCGATCGGTGGAGCCACGAAGAACGCCGCGCGCAGTACGTGGGTGATGTCGTTGATCGACAGATGCAGCTTGATCGCCATGATGTCGTTGCCGGCGGCGAACATCAGGACGCCGTACATCGTCAGCGCTGCCATGCCGAGCCCGGTACGGGTCGGGTTGTTCCGCGGGCGGTCGAGCAGGTGGTGCTCGCGGTTGTCACCCGTGACCCAGTGCTCGAGGAAGGGGTAGGCCGCCAGCAGTCCATACATCACAGGGATCAGCAGGATGGCGCCGATCATGACGTTGAAGGAGAAGGTGAAGCCGAAGGCGTTGAACTCCAGCCACCCAGGGAGCAGGCGCAACGCGCCGTCGGCGAAGCCCATATACCAGTCCGGTTGCGCGCCCGCGGTCACCGGTGAGGGATCGTAGGGGCCGTAGGCCCAGATCGGGTTGATGGTGACCAGCGCGGCGATCAGCGACAGCACGCCGAAGACGATGAAGAAGAAGCCGCCGGCCTTCGCGGCATACACCGGCATGATCGGGTAGCCGACGACGTTGTCGTTGGTCTTGCCCGGACCTGGGTACTGGGTGTGCTTGTGGACGAACACCAAGCCGATGTGTGCGGTGAACAGGCCGACCAGGATGGCCGGCAACAGCAGGATGTGGACCGAGTACAGACGCGGGATGATCGAGTCACCCGGGAACGGGCCGTTGAAGACGAAGTACGAGAGGTAGCTGCCCAGCACCGGCACGGACCGCATGAAGCCCTCGGCAGCTCGTAGGCCCGTCCCCGAGAGCAGGTCGTCGGGGAGCGAGTAGCCGGCGAAACCCTCGACGAGGGCCAGCATCGACAGGATCGACCCGATGACCCAGTTGATCTCACGGGGCTTGCGGAAGGCGCCGGTGAAGAAGACGCGCAGCATGTGCACCGACAGCGCCACGATGAACATCAGGGCGGCCCAGTGGTGGATCTGACGGATGAGCAGGCCGCCGCGGATGTCGAACGAGATGTCGACCGTCGAGCGATAGGCCTCGGACATCGTCACGCCGCGCAGGGGCAGGAAGGAACCGTCGTAGACGACCTGCCCAGCACTGGGCACGAACCAGAACGTCAGGAAGGTCCCCGAGAGCAGGCAGATGATCATCGAGTACATGGCGATCTCGCCGAGCATGAAGGACCAGTGGTCCGGGAAGACCTTCTTCATGAGGTAGCCGACCGGCTTGGCGGCACCGGTGCGGTCGTCGAGCCAGCCCGCGACGCCACCGATGGCCTTGGCACCTTGGCCGGCGGGGGCCTGGGGCTTCGGATCGTCGGCGCGGAGCCGGTTGAGCGGATCGCTGTGGTGAACGGTGTCGGAGGTGCTCATGCGCGTCATCCTCGCTCGAAGAAGCTCGGGCCGACCGGCTCATGGAACGGGCCATCGGCGACGAGATAGCCCTCGGAGTCAACAGAGATCTTGAGCTGAGGAAGCGGACGCTTC
>DASYGI010000262.1:0-4470 GCA_035999925.1 Pedococcus sp. | reverse complement strand
GTCGGGGCAGATGAAGTCGATGCCGGCGACGTCGAGCCCGATCATGCGGGCGGCCTCTTCGGCGATCTCGACGTTGTCCGGGTGGGCGTCGAAGGTGCGGTCCACCGAGATCCCGCCCGTGGACATGTTGCCGGTCAGGGCGAGCTTGACCATCTGGTCCTTCGGGGGGACGTCGTCCATGTCGAAGCCCTGGTCTCGGACCAGCCCGATCGCGGTCGCGTCGACCTTGATGCGGGTCAGCACCTTCTCGTGGCCGACTCCGCGCCGCGGGTCGGCGTTGGTCAGATCGACGAGCTCGGACACCGTGCTGACGCCGTCACCGATGACATGGGCCGGGACCCGCTCGGCAATGGCCTGCATCCGGCCGTCGACGATCAGACACCGGTAGTCCCTGCCGGTCACGAAGGACTCGACGATGACGTAGCCACGCCGGGACTCGCCCTCGGCGACGACGAAGGCGTCCCGGACGTCCTGGTCGGACACCAGGTCGAGGCAGACGCCCCGGCCGTGGTTGCCGTCGAGTGGCTTGACCACGACGGGGAAGCCGATCCGCCGGGCAGCAGCGACGGCGGCATCGGGGTTGCGGACGGTCTCCTGCTTGGGCACGGGCAGACCCGCGGAGGCCAGCAGTCGGGTGGTCATGTCCTTGTCGCTGGCGATGTCCACGGCCAGCGCGCCGGTCTTGGAGGTCATCGTCGCGCGGATGCGCTGGGCGTGGACACCTTGACCGAGCTGAACGAGAGACGCGGAGTTCAGCCGGATGTAGGGGATGTCGCGGGCTACGGCTTCCTCGAGAATGGCGGCAGTGGACGGGCCGAACGCCGCTCGCTGCGCGCGTCGCAGGAACTCGTCCAGCTCCTCGCTGAAGTCGAAGTCCGGCTCAGGCTGGACGAGGTGGTTGACGAGCCGAACCGCCAAGATTCCGGCGGCCAGGCCGACGGTCTCGTCGTTGTAGTCGTAGATGACGTTGTAGCGACCCGTGACTCCCTTCACGGCGCGAGTCTTGCCGCGGCGCAGGTCATGGCCGGCCTCCTGCTGAAGCTGCAGGGCGATGTGCTCGGCCACATGGCCCACCCAGGTGCCCTCGCGCAGACGCTCGATGAAGCCGCCTTTGACGCCTCGAGAGCAGGTGTGGTTCTCCAACCCCGGGAGCAGCTCGAGCAGGTTGTCCGTGAACCCGTCGAGGGTGTCCGTCGGGTACCCCTCGAGGACGCCGAGGTCGAGAACCAGATGGATCGCCGGGTTGTAGGACCAGACGTTGCCGCCCCGATACACCCGGGACTCGACCACGGTCAGCTCAGGCGCCGCCGGTCCAGTGGGGGTGGCACGTTCTGCCATGGGAGTCTCCTTGCGGTCGGGCGGGCGCCGGGCGGGGTCAGGCTTTTTCGGTGGCCAGCGCCACAGTTGCGTCCGCGTGCTTTTCCACGAAGTCGACCAGACGCACGTCAGCGAGGTCGAACGTAGCGCCTGCCGGGAGGGAGTGCACCACGGCACCCGAGACCATGAGCGGGGCACCGCGGCGGGCTTCTGGCGCGTCGGAAGTGGCGGAACGGCAGTCGAGTACGAAGACTGCACCCGAGCCGTGGACCGTGAAGATCTGGCGGTTGCGGACCTCGATCGCGGTGTCCTCGTCGATGCCGATCCCGAGCAGACTGGGGGAGGCGGCGACCATCGACATGAGTCGGCCGTACCGGGAGCGCTGCGCGAAGTGCTGGTCGATGATGACGCCCTCGAGCAGTCCGAGCCCGGCGCTCAGCTGGCTGTGCCGCTGGCGCGGGGTGATGCCCTCGTCGCCCATCGAGATCATGAACTGGCTCATGATCGAGGCCCCCGCCGAGGTGCCGCCGATGACGGCGCCACGGTCGTGAGCCCGATGCAGCGCCTCGCCCAGAGGCGTGCCGGGAAATCGCTGGCTGAGCTTGAGCTGGCTGCCACCACTCATGAAGATGCCGGTGGCCTCGTTGACCTGACGGACGAGCTCTGGGTCGTGGGCTTCCACTCGGTCCTGCGGGTTGACCACCGACGGTGCCGGGGCGCCCAGTCGGGTGAAGACCTCGGTGTAGGCCTCGACGACCTCGTCCTGGAATGCCGAGGCCGTCGGGATGACGACGATCTTGGCCTTCCTGCCGCCAGCGAGGCGGACGAACCGACGCAGCACGGTGGCCTTGCCGACGCGGTCCTCAGCACCACCGATGATGAACAGCGTGGGATGCCTGCGCCGCGCTGTGGGTGTCGAGGGGGCCATTGCGACAGCCTAGGAGCCAGAAGGCAGCAGCGGCGGAGCGGGGGTCGGCGTGCCGTCGGCGGCATCCGCCTCCTCGATCTCCTCCCGGGTAATCCCCAGCAGATAGAGCACCGCGTCGAGATAGGGGACGTTCACGGCCGTGTCGGCCTGCTCGCGAACGACGGGCTTGGCGTTGAAGGCCACCCCGAGTCCGGCCAGCTCGAGCATGTCCAGGTCGTTGGCACCATCGCCGATGGCGACGGTGCGCGAGAGGGGGAGACCCGCTTCGGCGGCGAAACGTCGCAGTGCCTCAGCCTTGCCGGCCCGGTCGACGATGTCGCCCATCAGCCGCCCGGTGAGTATGCCGTCCTGCACCTCGAGACGGTTGGCGTGCGCGTGGTCGATGTCCAGCTCGCGGGCGAGCTCCGCCACGATCTCGATGAAGCCGCCTGAGACGACGGCGACGGTGAAGCCCAGCCGCTTCATCGTGCGCACGAGCGTCCGGGCCCCCGGAGTGAACCGCACGGCGGCGCGGACCTCGTCGAGGACGGAAACAGGCAGACCCTCGAGGGCAGCGACACGTTGGCGAAGGCTGGCCTCGAAGTCGAGCTCCCCACGCATCGCAGCCTGGGTGACGGCGGCGACCTCGGCCTCGCGACCCGCGTGGCGGGCGAGCAGCTCGATGACCTCGTCCTGGATCAGGGTCGAGTCAACGTCCATCACGACCAGCCGGCGCCCACGACGCGCGAGTCCGCCGGCGGCGACGGCGATGTCGAGGCGGTGGACGCTGGACTCGAGCGCGAGCTCACGTCGGAGCCGGTCGACGTCCGCACCCGAGACATCGAACTCCACGGTGGTCACGGGGTAGCGCGACAGCCTGCGGATCCGGTCGATGTTGGCGCCATGCGAGGCGATCCGTGCGGTGATCGCTGCGACCCCGCTGGCGCGCAGCGGCGCGCCCAGGACGACGACGGCGGCGCGGCCAGAGCGGCGGTGAGCACTGTCGCCTCGCCCGTCCTTGACCTTCACCTTGAGGTCGAGGTCATGCCCCACTGCGGACACCACCTCGCGCAGCCGCTTCTCGACTTCGCCCGCTCCCAACAGCATGGCCAGCGTCAGATGACCGCGGACGACAACCTGCTCGAGATCCAGGACTTCTGCGCCGACGTCAGCGATGGCGTCGAAGAACGCGCTCGTCACGCCTGGTCGGTCCTCACCGCTGATCGTGACCAGCAGGGTGTGGGGATCGTCAGCGATCAGCTCGGGCACGGCGCCACGATATCGAGCCGTCCTCAGGCTGAGACGGCAGTCTCGACATTTGGCTGAGGCGGTCCGCTCTCACCGGTGGTCAGCCTCTTGCCCGATCGGTCCTACCACCACGTGAGTCGAACGGGAAGGGGGTATTCCGACTTTGAATATCGCCTTGACCGCCAAGCAGCGGGCTATCCAGACTCCAGGCGACTGAAGTTCCTCGCGACCTGGGAATGCAGAGCTGTCGTTCCTTGGGAAATCCAGCGCACTTTGATCCTTCCAGCCGGGTGGGGGACAGGCTTGCTAAACCATCTGCCAACACTGCGACGCCATTTGCGGGCCCTGCTCCACGCGCCGCTCCGAATCTGGATTACGGTCTACGCGGCCGTTGGGTTGTGCGTCATGCTTGTCGAGCATCGGGGGACGGGAAGCGCGGCGGCGTTGGTGGTTCTACTCGGGGCAGGGGGCCTCTCCTTCTGGCTGTGGTGGGAATCCAGGGGGACCGGCCGAACGGGCAGCTGAGAGCAGCGACCCTCCCCCCGGGGCCTCTCGCCATATCTGGCGGATCTGCGAAAGGACGAGCTGGGATGACAAGGATGACGAGCGCTCTGAACCGCAGGGTGACTTCGGCCGTGGCCGTGGTCGGCCTGTCAGTGACGCTCACCGGGTGCGGCAACACCCTGTTTGACGCGGCAAGCTCGGCCCCGCCATCGTCCACGACCGCGTCGTCTGCCCAAGGCTCCGTCGATCGCGAAGCAGCCCTGGCGAGGATCTTGGGGGCTAGCGGATTCCGGATTGCCGACTCCAGCACCGATACGGTCGGCCAGCAGCAGGCGCAGGTCCTCACCCTGAATGGGGACAAAGCCAGGGCAACGCTGACCTTCCAGGATGACAACCCAGGGCTACGCGGTCAGTTGGCCGGCATACGGACGTTGGCGGACGGGACTGAGTACGCGACCCAACACATGGGCTATGGGGGTGTCTCCGTGGTGGTC
>DASYGI010000261.1:0-7933 GCA_035999925.1 Pedococcus sp. | reverse complement strand
CTCGGCCTGGTCAAGAAGAACGGGATGCGCAAGGGCGACGCCGTCACCGGGGCCGTCCGCGCGCAGCGGGACGACCAGCAGCAGCAGGTCCAGCGGCAGAAGTTCAATGCGCTGGTCCGGCTCGACACGATCAACGGCATGGCCCCTGACGAGGCCCGCAAGCGAGTCGAGTTCGGCAAGCTCACCCCGCTGTACCCCCAGCAGCGGCTGCGTCTCGAGACCGAGCCGAACCTCCTCACGACCCGAGTCATCGACCTCGTCGCCCCGATCGGCAAGGGCCAGCGCGGCCTGATTGTGGCTCCCGCCAAGGCCGGCAAGACGATGGTGATGCAGTCCATCGCGAACGCCATCACGACCAACAACCCCGAGTGCCACCTCATGGTCGTCCTGGTGGACGAGCGCCCCGAGGAGGTCACGGACATGCAGCGGGCCGTCAAGGGCGAGGTCATCTCCTCGACCTTCGACCGCCCGGCTGAGGACCACACCACGGTGGCCGAACTGGCGATCGAGCGGGCCAAGCGCCTCGTCGAGATGGGTCACGACGTCGTCGTGCTGCTCGACTCGATCACCAAGCTGGGTCGCGCCTACAACCTCTCGGCGCCGGCCAGCGGACGCATCCTGTCCGGTGGGGTCGACTCTGCGGCGCTGTACCCGCCCAAGAAGTTCTTCGGGGCCGCCCGCAACATCGAGAACGGTGGATCGCTGACGATTCTGGCAACCGCCCTCGTCGAGACTGGCTCGCGGATGGACGAGGTCATCTTCGAGGAGTTCAAGGGCACCGGAAACATGGAGCTCAAGCTCGATCGTGGGCTGGCCAACCGCCGGATCTTCCCTGCGGTGGACATCAACAACTCCGGTACCCGCAAGGAAGAGATCCTGCTGTCCGGCGAGGAGCTCAAGATCATGTGGAAGCTGCGTCGGGTTCTGGCCGCACTGGACCAGCAGCAGGGCATCGAGCTCCTCATCGACCGCCTCCGCAAGACCAAGAGCAACGCCGAGTTCCTGATGCAGGTGCAGCAGACGAGCTCGATCCGCCTGGACGACGACAAGGCCGAGTGACGACCAGCTCGTCAGCGACGTCGTCGCCCAACCCCGCGGGGCCCCTCTGCCGACAAGGCGAGTCGGGCCCCGCGGGCGTGTAGGGACAGTGGGATGGGTTGGGACAGGTCGGGCACGGCAGGGTCAGGGCAGAAGTTGGCAGTGCAGAAGTCTCACGACACGGTCACCGCACGCCAGTCCGAGGCAGCCGTCGTGGCCGTCAGCACCTAGATTGATGCCATACCAATCGGGGGGCAGGCGAAAGGAATGGCAGTGACGCAAGCCGACGGGACGCGTGTCCTCGTCGCGGACGATGACCCCGACATCCGCGACCTCGTCGAGTTCAAGCTCTCCCAGGCTGGCTACTCCGTCCAGGCGGTTCCTGACGGACTCGCGGCCTGGGAGGCGTTCCAAGGCGACCAGCCCGACCTGGTGGTCCTGGACGTCATGATGCCCGGACTGTCGGGCTTCGACGTGTTGCGCAAGATCCGCGACAGCGAGTGGCCCGAGGTCCCGGTCCTGCTGCTCAGCGCCAAGTCCCGTGACAGCGACGTCGACACGGGTTTCGCCGTGGGTGCCACCGACTACGTGATCAAACCCTTCAGCCCTCGCGAGCTGCTGCACCGCGTCAACGGGATCCTGGCCCGCGCCCAATGACCCGAGTGGTTCTGCTCGTCTCGACGAGCACGATCATCATCGCCTGCGTGTTGGCCCTGCTCCTGGTGGTTGGCACGAAGACGCGCAGGACCGCGCGCTCCCGCAAGCGCACCCAGCTGCTGCGGCCCTTCCGGTCCCAGCTGATCGCGGTGAGCGCAGGGGAGGACCCGGACGGCACCGCGTTGAACGCCCTGGTTGCCGCCGACGGCACCGCTGGACGTCTCGTCGACCAGGCGGCCGTCGACATGCTCGGCAAGATCCGCGGGCTCCCGGCCGACCAGCTGGTGGAGGTGCTGCAAGTGCACGGCGCTGTCGGCGAGGCGTTGCAACAGCTCGAGCACCGCTCGCCGGTGCGCCGCGCACAAGCCGCCCAGCTGCTGGGCTTGAGCAGCGAGGCATCCGCCGTTCCGGCGCTCGTGGTCGCTCTCGGGGACGACGCCGTGGAGGTCCGCTCCAGCGCCGCCTACGCCCTAGGGCTGGTAGGGAATCCCGTTGCCGCGGGTCCGCTGCTCGCCGCCGTGGACGCCCCCGGCGCCGGGCTGCCCGCCGGCATCGCCGCTCAGGCGCTGCTCGCGATGGGAGTCGGCATCTCCGGGGCCATCCTCGAGGCCCTCGACAGTGAGCGCGCGGGTACCCGCCACGTCGCGGCATACCTCAGTGGTGCTGGGAGCTTCAGGAGATCGCTGCCCCGGCTACGACATCTGCTCGAGCACGACGAGGACCTCACCGTGCGTGAGGCAAGCGCCACGTCGTTGGGGGAGGTCGGCAGCCCTGCCGACGTCGCGGTCCTGGCCCGGCACACCGCCGCGGACCAGCCCTTGGCCCTACGCCGGATCTGTGCCACCGCCCTCGGCCAGCTGGGCGACCCCTCCGCGGTCCCCGCCCTGAACCTGCTGCTGGACGATCCCGACCCCCGACTGGCCGAGCTCGCCGCGAGCGCCCTGGTCAAGCTGGGCCCGACCGGTCAGTCGGTGTTGCGGCGGCGTACCCCCGACGCGCCTGACACCGTCCGTCGCCAGCCCGTCGAGGCCGCCATGACGATCGCGCGGCTCCAGGGCGTGCTGTCGTGAGCTGGGACGCCATCGTGGAGTCCACCAGGACGGCAGTGGTGTGGCTCATGTCCGCGACCTCGGTACCGGTACTCACCTACTTCGTGGTGATCAACTCCTCCTACCTCGTTCTCATCGCCTTGGCGGCGCTGGAGTTTCGTTCCCAGGAACGCCGTCGGGCCGCGTCGGTCGCCGCACTGGGTGGACCACTGACCCCGGGCGTCTCCCTAGTGGTGCCGGCCTACAACGAGGAGGTCGGCATCGTCACGTCGGTCAAGTCGCTGCTGTCGCTGCGTTACCCGCAGCACGAGGTGGTCGTGGTCAACGACGGCAGCAGCGACGCAACCCTGTCGCGGCTCGTCGCGGCCTTCGACCTCGTCGAGATCCCGAGGGCGGTCCCGCAGGAAATTCCCATCCGGGTCGCTATCGGCACGGTCCATGTGCCCAGGGACGGCCGCACGCGGCTGGTGGTGGTCACCAAGGAGAACTCGGGCCGCTCCGAGGCGATCAACGTCGGCATCAACGCCGCGAGCGAGCCGTTGATCGCCGTGATCGACGCCGACTCGGTCCTCGAGCCGGATGCCCTGCTCCGCGTGACCCAGCCGTTCACGGACGACCCCACCCGCATGGTCGCTGCCGGCGGCACCATTCGCGCCGTCAACGGCAGCCAGGTGGTGTCCGGTCGCATCGTGGGCGTGCAGATGCCCGGCAGCTGGCTGCCCAGGGTTCAGGTGGTCGAGTACCTGCGGGCCTTCTTGATCGGTCGCACGGGATGGTCCCGCTTCGGCGCGCTCATCCTCATCAGTGGTGCCTTCGGGCTGTTCCGACGCGACATCCTCGTCGAGGTCGGCGGCCTGGACGCCGACAGCATCGGCGAGGACTTCGAGCTGATGCTGCGTATCCACCGCCGGCTGCTCGACGAGGGGCGCGACTACCGGGTGGCCTTCGTCCCGGAGCCAGTGTGCTGGACCGAGGTGCCTTCAACCTTCCGCGTCCTGCGCAGCCAACGCAGCCGATGGCATCGCGGGCTGTGGGAGACGTTGTGGGCCTACCGGGGCATGCTGCTGCGACCGCGGTACGGCCGCGTCGGCCTGGTTGCGCTGCCGTACTACTGGCTCTTCGAGCTGTTCGCGCCGCTCCTCGAGGCGTTCGGCATCATCGTCGTCCCGCTCGCTTTGCTGCTCGGGGTCGTCAACATCCCGTTCGCCATCCTGCTCCTCCTGCTGGCCTACGGCTTCGCCATTCTCGTGACGCTGTCCGCTCTGGCGGTGGAGGAGTGGGCGTACCACCGTCACTCGCGCTGGCGGGACCTGGCGATGATCGTGCTCGCGTCGGTGGTCGAGAACGTCGGCTACCGACAGCTGACCGTGATCTGGCGGTTGCAGGGCTGGTGGGCCAGCCTGCGCAACAAGAAGCAGGTGTGGGGGGTCATGACCCGCACTGGGTTCGACGAGGCCAGCTCATGACCCGGCTGCAGGACCGGTCCGTGTCGACGCAGCTGAGAGTGCTCGGCATCGCGCTGCTCCTGCTCGTCCCCGGCGTCGGCCTTTCCGCGGTCGCCACGCTGATGTCGCAGAGCCACGCCATCCAGTCGCTGACCTTGGCCCTCGGGCCGGCCTTCGACGCGAACAACGCCGCAGCGATCGACATGACGATCGCGAACGCCTCGTGGAGCCAGCTCGTCGGCGGCTCGACGCCAACGACGGACTACCGCACGAAACGGGGCCCGGCGGAGTCAGAGCTGACCCAGGTGCAGGCCGCCGTCATGTCGCCGACCCTGACCGCCTATGACCATCAGCGTTTCACCACGTTGGTCAGGCAGCAGCGCGCCGCCGTCGACGCGTGGTTCGCGGACGCCGCGAAGGCCCAGGCCGTCAAGGTGAGCTCGCGTGGCGCACGGACCGCGGCGATCGCCCAGGCCATCAGTAGGTTCTCCGCCTTCAGCGACACCAACCACGACCTGAGCGAGCAGATTCGCGTCGAGCGCGACGAGGCGCGCCGGGGATCGCGCATATCCATCGAGCTGGTCGTGTCGGTCGTGGCGGTCTCGAGCTTGCTGGCGATGGTCATCGTGGGGTCCGGCTGGCGCCTGCTGGAGCGCTCCGTGAGTGGTCCGTTGGAGCGCCTGCGGCTCGTGCTCGAGCGCCAGCGCGACGGGGACCGGATGGCGCAGGCGCAGACCACGACGGGGTCGGTCGAGGTGCGCCAGCTCGCGTCGGACTTCAACGGCCTCACCCGAGCCAACCAAGTGCTCCAGGACCAGCAGAGCCTGGTGCTGCTCTCCCAGCAGCTCGTCATCGATGTCGCGCGCGCCGTTCAGGCCGCCGAAGGCATCGACCAGGCGATGCACGTCGCCTGCGCCATGCTCGGCGAGGGGCTGAGCGGCGACCGCGTCCTGCTCTACATCCACGACGAGGATGGACAGGTCAGGGAGCGCGCCCAGTGGAACCGGCACGACCTGCCCGCTCTGCCACCCCTGCCGCCGTCGCTGGCGCAGGAGGTGCGAGCCGTCACCGACGAGCTGCGTCGAGATGTCTCGGTGTTCGCGGCATCCGACTTCCTGGCCCCTGAGGTGCAGGCCGAGGACCGCGCCCAGCGGTTCTACCGCGCTACCGGCGTTCGAAGTTTGCTCCTGCTGCCCGTCGGCGTGGGCGACCAAGGCCTCGGGGTCCTGGCGCTGATGATGGTCGATGCCCCGCGCCGGTGGCGGCGGTACGAGATCCATGCAGCCCAGGAGTGTGCCGGCTACCTCGCCCAGTCGATCGTCTCGCTGCGGTTGCGACAGATGCAGGAGGTGCAGGTGCAGCAGCTCCAGGACCTCGACCGCCAGAAGACTGACTTCATGGCCACGATCTCGCATGAGCTGCGCACTCCGCTCACCTCGATCAGCGGCTACCTCGAGCTGCTGGAGGACGGCGACTATGGCGCACTGACGCCACAGCAGCGTTCCGCCCTGTCGATCGTCGACCGCAACACCACCCGGCTGCGCGGGCTGATCGAGGATCTCCTCGTGCTCAACAAGATCGAAGCGACCGGGCTGCGCTCGGAGGTCGAGGACGTCCGGGTGGCCGACCTCGTGTCGGGCGTGGTCGAGATGCTCCGCCCGGTGGCCGAGGAGGGCCGCGTCCACCTGCAGACCACCGACATCGACCCGGAGCTGGTGGTTCGGGTGGACCGCAGCCAGCTCGAACGGTCGCTGATCAACCTGGGCTCCAACGCCGTGAAGTTCACCCCCTCCGGCGGGCGGGCGAGCCTGGCCGCGCACGCAGACCAGGACCAGGTGGTCATCGAGGTGTCGGACACCGGCATCGGCATCCCCGCCAAGGACCAGGAGCGGCTCTTCGACCGGTTCTTCCGAGCCAGCAACGCCACCGAGGCGGCCATCCCGGGTACCGGCCTGGGGCTGGCCATCGTCCGCGCCATCGTCGAGGGGCACGGGGGACGGCTCGATGTCGAGTCCGTGGTGGGCGTCGGGACGACGATGCGCGTCCGGCTGCCGTCCGCTGCGGCGGCGGGGAATGCCCTGCAGGCTCGTTCCGTTTAGGAGAAGTGCGCCGCTTTCTGGCACACTTGACCGCTGACCGGTTCACGGCACCCAGGGCACCTCCGCCCGGCCGACCCGGCCGCATTGACTCAAGGAGCACGCGTTGAAGAAGGACATCCACCCCCAGTACGCCGACACCACGGTGACCTGCACCTGTGGCAACACGTTCACCACGCGCAGCACCGCGGCGAGCGGTCAGATCCACGCTGAGGTCTGCTCGAACTGCCACCCGTTCTACACGGGCAAGCAGAAGATTCTCGACACCGGTGGCCGCGTGGCTCGCTTCGAGGCCCGCTACGGCAAGAAGGCCGCAGCCAAGAACGCCTAGCTGTCCCGATGCGCCGGTCCAGACCTTTGTGGTCTGGACCGGCGCATTCGTATCTCGGTGTGCCCGCTCGTCCGTAGTCCCCAGTCCCAGGAGCACCCATGTTGGAGTCCGCTTCCGCCATCGTCCAGGAGCATGCCGCCCTCGAGAGGCAGCTTGCCGACCCCGACGTGCTCGCTGACCAGGACAAGTCCCGCAAGATCAACAAGCGGTATGCCGCGCTCGCGCCGACCGTCGCGGCATACCACGCGTGGCACGCGGCCCAGGACGACCTGGCCGCCGCCCGTGAGCTGGCCACCGAGGACGAGGGTTTCGCGGCCGAGGTGCCGTCGCTGGAGGCGCGCCTGGAGGCGACCGAGGACAAGCTCCGCAGGCTGCTCATCCCACGCGACCCGGACGACGACCGGGACGTGATCCTCGAGGTCAAGGCCGGCGAGGGTGGCGAGGAGTCGGCGCTGTTCGCCGGCGACCTGCTGCGGATGTACCTGCGGTACGCCGAGCGCCGCGGCTGGAAGACCGAGGTGATCGACGCCACCGAGTCCGATCTCGGCGGCTACAAGGACGTCCAGGTCGCGGTGAAGGCCAAGGGCATCCCGGCAGCGGGTGAGGCTCCCTGGGCCAAGCTCAAGTACGAGGGCGGGGTCCACCGCGTCCAGCGGGTCCCCGTCACCGAGAGCCAAGGGCGGATCCACACCTCTGCGGCCGGCGTGCTCGTCATGCCGGAGGCCGAGGAGGTCGAGATCACCATCGACCCCAACGACCTCAAGATCGACGTCTATCGCTCTTCGGGCCCGGGTGGACAGTCGGTCAACACGACGGACTCGGCCGTTCGGATCACGCACCTGCCGACCGGCACGGTGGTCAGCTGCCAGAACGAGAAGAGCCAGCTCCAGAACAAGGAGTCGGCCCTGCGGGTCCTGCGCGCGCGACTGCACGCCCTGGCCAAGGAGGCCGCGGACGCCGAGGCCAGCGCGGCCCGCCGCAGCCAGATCCGTACCGTCGACCGGAGCGAGCGGATCCGCACCTACAACTTCCCGGAGAACCGGATCTCCGACCATCGCACCGGGTTCAAGGCCTACAACCTCGACACGGTCCTCGACGGCGAGCTCGACCCGATCGTCCAATCGGCGGTCGACGCCGACGAGGCCGCCCGCATGGCGGCGCTCGCCGAGGGCCAGTGACCGACCTGAGGTCGGCGGTGCGTGAGGCGACCGCTCGGCTGGCCGCGGCCGGGATCGCTTCGCCCGAGGCGGACGCGATCGCCCTGGCCGCCCATGCTCTGCGGGCCTCCACCGCGGAGGTGCGCAAGGCCATGGTGCT
>DASYGI010000260.1:0-3237 GCA_035999925.1 Pedococcus sp. | reverse complement strand
CAACAACATGGCGCACTCCTACCTGCTGGGGTGTGCTCTGGCCGGGATGCAGGTACGGATCGGCACTCCCGACGCCCATCAACCGGACCCGGCGATCCTCGCTCGCGCCAACGAGCTCGCGGCAGCCCAGGGCGGTTCGGTGCTGGTGACCGCTGATCCGGTCGCGGCGGTTCGCGGCGCTGACGCCGTGGTCACCGACACCTGGGTGTCGATGGGGATGGAGGCCGAGAAGGGGGACCGGCAGGGCGTCGCGAGTCCGTTCGCCGCCTTTGCCGTGACCGAGGAGCTGATGGCGTATGCCGCGCACGGCGCGATCTTCCTGCACTGCCTGCCGGCCTACCGGGGGCACGAGGTTGCGGCTGCGGTGATCGACGGCCCGCAGTCGGTCGTCTGGGACGAGGCGGAGAACCGGCTGCACGCCCAGAAGGCCGTGCTCTCCTTCCTGCTCGAGGGTGCGCGATGACGCTCGCAGCCACCCGCACCGCCCGGCAACGGCGCATCGTCGAGATCCTCGGACGGCACGCGGTGCGCTCACAGACCCACCTGCTGGGCCTGCTGGCCGACGATGGGATCGAGGTGACGCAGGCGACGCTGTCCCGGGACCTTCTCGAGCTCGGCGCGGTCAAGGTGCGGTCCGGCAGGTCGCTGGTCTATGCGCTGCCGGGCGAGGGCGGGGACCGGACCGCGCGCGCCGCACCGGCAGCCCATGAGCACACCGACAGGCTCAGGAGAGTCTGTGAGGAGCTGCTTGTGACGGCGGAGCCGTCACACAACCTGGTGATCCTGCGAACCCCGCCCGGTGCGGCCAACTTCCTGGCCTCGGCGGTGGACCATTCCGAGCTTCCGGACGTGCTGGGCACCATTGCCGGTGATGACACGATCATGGTCATCACGACCGGTCCCGCCGCCAGCCGACGCACCACCGACCAGCTGCTGTCGCTGGCTGGTCCCCGCGACTGAGCCCGACAGCCAGCCATGACGACCCGGCATACCCAAGGGAGAACCAGCCTGTGACCGTCGACCAGCCCGAAGCTTCACCGGACGCCACTCAGCTCTCCGGTCAGACCTCTGGCGAGACCCCCGCGGTGGCCTCCGGGAGCGAGGGCAGGGTCAGCCTGTGGGGTGGACGTTTCGCCGGCGGTCCGGCGGACGCGCTCGCGGCGCTGAGCAAGTCGACGCACTTCGACTGGCGACTCGCCCCGTACGACCTGGCCGGATCTCGGGCGCATGCCCGGGTGCTGCACGGCGCGGGGCTGCTCGACGAGGCCACCCTCAGCGCGATGCTGGCGGGGCTCGAACAGCTGCGGGCCGACGTCGAGTCGGGTGACTTCGCTCCCGACGAGGCCGACGAGGACGTGCACACCGCCCTGGAACGCGGGCTCATCGCGCGAGCGGGGTCCGACGTGGGTGGTCGGCTGCGGGCCGGCCGCTCGCGCAACGACCAGGTGGCAACGCTGTTCCGGATGTATCTGCGGGACCACGCGCGTTCCGTGGCCGCCCTGGTCCTCGACGTGGTCGACGCCATCACCGGTCAGGCCCGAGCGCACCTCGGCGTCCCGATGCCGGGGCGCACCCACCTCCAGCACGCCCAGCCCGTGTTGCTGTCCCATCATCTGCTGGCCCATGCCTGGGCGCTGCTGCGTGACGTGGAACGGTTCCAGGACTGGGACGCCCGGGCGGCGGTCTCGCCCTACGGGTCGGGCGCGCTCGCCGGGTCCTCACTCGGGCTGGACCCCGAGGCTGTCGCCCGGGACCTCGGGTTTCTCACCTCAGTGGAGAACTCGATCGACGGCACCGCCTCGCGGGACTTCGCCGCAGAGTTCGCCTTCGTCGCCGCCATGACCGCGGTGGACATCTCCCGGCTTGCCGAGGAAGTCGTCCTGTGGGCCACCAAGGAGTTCGGCTTCGTGACCTTGGACGACGCGTACTCGACCGGGTCGAGCATCATGCCCCAGAAGAAGAACCCCGATGTCGCCGAGCTCGCGCGAGGCAAGGCCGGGCGACTGGTGGGCGACCTCACCGGGCTGCTGACCACGCTCAAGTCGCTGCCGTTGGCCTACAACCGGGACCTACAGGAGGACAAGGAGCCGGTGTTCGACGCCGTCGACACCCTCGAGGTCCTCTTGCCGGCCTTCAGTGGCATGGTGGCCACGATGGTGTTCGACACCGACCGGCTCGCGTCGCTGGCCCCGCAGGGGTTCTCCCTTGCCACGGACATCGCCGAGTGGCTGGTGCGCCAAGGCGTGCCCTTCCGGGTGGCCCACGAGGTGGCAGGGGCCTGCGTGCGCGCGTGCGAGGCGCGGGGCATCGAGCTGTGGGACCTGAGTGACGAGGACCTGTCGACCATCTCCGAGCACCTGTCCCCAGGGGTCCGCGAGGTGCTCAGCGTGGAGGGCTCGATGGCCTCGCGAAGTGCCAGGGGCGGTACCGCTCCGGTGCGCGTGGGCGAGCAGTTGGACCGGGTGGCGGCTCAGGCGGCCCTGGCTCGCGACTGGGCCAGCGCCACCATCGCAGTTCGCTGAGCCCATCGGCCTGCCTTTCGGCTGTTTGTCCGAGAAATCCGGCTCTCTCCACGCTAGGTTCGGCGTTGTGGGTCGACGACGACCCACACGTCTGGTGAGAAGGACGGTGTCATGGGTGTCAGGGACGACCTCACGGCGGCTGCGGGTCACGTGGCCGGGCTGCGTCGAGCGGTAACCGCGCTCTCCCAGGACCTGGGCAACACGATCGACGTGCAGCGGCTCCGCGACGACGTCGTGCGCCTGGCCGATGACGTCGACCTGGTGGCGCGGGCCGCGGGCGTCGGCTCGCAGGACCGCGCGGGTGGGCCCGGCGAGATCGTGTTCATCCCCGACGAGGACTACGACCCCTCGATGTGGTCGGACGCTGACGACGAGCTCGGCCCGCACGGTGCCTGACGTCGACCTCAGCAGGGGAGTGTCGGCGCCCGGGCGCGCCCGCATCCCCGCACGCACGCTCCGCGGCGACCGCTGGTGGCTGCAGCCCCTGGTGACGTTCGTGTGCTTCACCGCCTGGCTGCTCTACGGGTTGATCCGCGCCAGCACCCAGAAGGACTACTTCGTCGCCGACTTCGGGTACCTGACCCCGTTCGCCTCCCCGTGCCTGTCGACGTCCTGTGTGCCGGGCTCGACGCACTTCGGCACTCCGTTCGGGAGCTGGCCGCCGCTGATCCCCTTCGCGGTGCTGACCCTGCCGTTCCTGCTGCTGTTCCGGCTG
>DASYGI010000259.1:0-1933 GCA_035999925.1 Pedococcus sp. | reverse complement strand
TCGTGCGTCTCGCTCTGGTCCACAGCCGTGTATGCCGCACAGTTGACGACCACATCGTGGCCACGGACCGCTTCGCGCACCTGCTCGGCGTTGGTGATGTCGAGGTCGGCCTTGGTGAGGGGGGTGACATCGCGGTCGTCGACCCCGGCGAGGGCCAGCGTCACGCGCAGGTCGAGGCCGAGCATGCCGCCGGCACCGGTGATCAGCCACTTCATCTAGCGGCCAAGCCGTTCGTAGCGGGCCTCGGTGACGACCTTGGCGGTGCGCCACCAGTCCTGGTTGTCCTCGTACCAGGCGATCGTGTCGGCAAGGCCGGAGCGCACGTCGGGATGGGCGGGGCGCCAGTCGGTCTCGGCACGCAGCTTGGTCGAGTCGATCGCGTACCGCAGGTCGTGCCCGGGACGGTCGGGAACATGGTCGTACCAGTCGGCCGGCTTGCCCATCAGCTCGAGGATCAGGCCGACGACGTCCTTGTTGTTCATCTCGCCGTCGGCACCGATCAGGTAGGTCTCGCCGAGGCGGCCCTGCTCGAGGATGGCGATCACGGCGTCGTTGTGGTCGTCGACGTGGATCCAGTCGCGGACGTTGGCGCCGGCGCCATACAGCTTGGGCTTGACGCCGTCGATGATTCCGGTGATCTGGCGTGGGATGAACTTCTCGGGGTGCTGGCGGGGACCGTAGTTGTTGGAGCAGTTGGACAGCGTCGCCTTGAGCCCGAACGAGCGAATCCACGCTCGCACCAACAGATCTGCGCTGGCCTTGGACGCGGAGTACGGACTGGATGGGTTCAACGGGGTGGACTCGGTGAACTTCGCGGGGTCGTCGAGCTCGAGGTCGCCGTAGACCTCGTCGGTGGAGATGTGGTGGAGCCGCTTGCCGTGCCGGCGCACCGCCTGGATCAGGTGGTACGTGCCGATGATGTTGGTGTCGATGAACGGCCACGGGTCGTCGAGCGAGTTGTCGTTGTGCGAGTCGGCGGCGAAGTGCACGACAGCGTCGTGGGCGGCGACGAGCTCGTCGACCAGGTCGGGGTCGGTCACCGAACCCTTGACGATCTCGACCTCGCCGAGGACCGGGTCCAGGGAGCTGAGGTTGGCGGCATAGGTCATCGAGTCGAGGACCGTGACGCGCCAGTCGGGGCGCGCCTCGCGGACCCGGAGGACGAAGTTGGACCCGATGAAGCCGGCAGCGCCGGTGGCGAGGATCTTCACGAGACGGGAGGCTAGCGGACCGACCCCGCGGCAGCCTGACGCGCCCGCTTGGCCCGCAGGCCCAGCTGACCGGTGAGCGACGCGGGGAGCACAGGCTTGACCGACTGGTACACCGCCAGATGCTCGGCCGCCGAGCCGAACCACGTCAGGGCCGCGGCCCGTTCCACGCCGAGGCGACCGCGTTCGGCGCGCCAGTGCGGATTGTCCAGGGCCTCGGTGAGGGCGTCGGCGAGGTCATGTTCCGCCGGGCTGGCCGCATAGATCGGCGCGTCGCCGCCCACCTCGGGCAGCGACAGCTCGCGGGTCGTGACGACCATGGCACCGCAGGCCATCGCCTCGGCGAGCGGCAGCCCGAACCCCTCGCCCAGGCTCGGGTAGGCCACGAACAGGGAGTCACCGAGGAAGGGGGCGAGCAGCTGGTCCGGGAGGAACCCGGCCTTGACCACCTCCAGGCACTCCGGGATGGCGGCGATCTCCTCGTCGAGGTGCTCATCCCAACCCTGGGTCCCCGCGAGGACGAGCTTGGGTGGAGGGCCGTAGTTCGGTGCGACCTTCGCATAGGCGCGCACCAGAGCCGGCAGGTTCTTGCGCGGTTCGAGCGTCCCGAGGAAGGCGATGTACGGCGCATCGCCGATGCCGAGATGTTCTCGCATTGCCACGATCTCGTGGGCGCCAGGACGATGGAAGCGATCCGTGTTGACGCCGTGGAGGATGACCCGGAA
>DASYGI010000258.1:0-5243 GCA_035999925.1 Pedococcus sp. | reverse complement strand
GCACGCTGCGCAGCTCGTACCGCCCCCCGAGGATGGTTTCGGCGTCGCCCCCGCCGAGGTCAAGGCGTTCAGTCGGGGGCACACGATCCATGCGCCCCAGTATGCCGTCGCTGCGCTCGCCGCCTCGGCCCCCGGTCAGGCGCGGGTGCTGCGCACGAGCCAGAAGCGTGGTGTGCCGGCCGGTCCGCTGGAGTGCTGTCGGGCGGCGGAGAGCGCCAACATGCGCTGTGCCAGCCGCTCCGCACGGGCCTCCTGCCGCTGTCCGTAGGGGTGTGCTCGCAGCGACCGGGTCTGTCCAACGGCAAGCGGCTCACTCAGGACGCGGCCGGGCTGGTGCCCGAGGAGCAGATGTGCGAGCTCCCGACAGATGCTCAGGTCACGCTGCTCGGCGGTCGCGGACGTGGCATGCACGAGGTAGTCCACGTCACTGCCCACGACCCGCAAGCCCGCTGCCGACCGGGACCCGAGCTCGACGGCCACCACTTCGATCCGGCGCGACCGTTCCGCCGCAACGGCGGCCACCAACCCGGCAAGGCCGCCGTCAGCTGGCATGAGGCGCTTGACGGTGGTGAAAGGGCTTCGTGCTGCGCTCAGACGCGGCGCGGTGGGGCTCGTCACGGGGATGGGTGTCACATCGCGTGAGACCGCTGAGCTGGCCGATGGTGACGCCGGGGTGGGCCGTAAGTCGGGGCCGCATCCTTCGTCACGAATCGACCAGCAACTAGTCACTTAGTCGGGACGGCGGTGCCAGGCCGCCCGGTGTCATAGTCCGTGACCCCATGGAGGGGGCGGATCACGGGCTGGGACTCCATTCGTCTCGCCGCACGCCGACGTGCAGAGCCAGGAGGTGTCGATGATGGAGATCCCCCGGGAGGACCCCGCCGCTCGAGCGTTGCGGGGCAGGCTCAGCGACTTCTTGACAGAGATGGCCCGCGCCGAGATGGACCTGCCCCATGTCGTGTACTCCAAGGACGCCCAGGGCACCATGGCGTCCTTCTCCGGTCCGTATCCCACGGCCATCGAGGCGTGTGTCGCAGCCGATATCGAGCACCAGATCGATCTGGAATGCGACGGCGCGCCCACGCTGACCTTCCACGTGGCGCCCTTGTACCCGGCATTGGCCGCACCGGGCGTGACCCCCGGTGCCGATGAGGGTTAGCCGCCATCAACGTCACAACGAGCGCTTTCGCGCGTCTCCTTGAGGTCAGCACGGAGCACAAGGAGATTGTCATGGGTGTGGACGCCTGGAGCGACGACTCCGACCCGAGGCCGATGGCCGGCGCCGTGGGTGACTTCATGGTCGAGCTGGGGCTTGCAGAGATCGACCTCCCGCACATCGTCCTGTGCCGCGACTCCAAGGGCGTCACTGCGTCCTTCAGCGGTCCGTATCCCTCCGCCGTCGAGGCACTGGTGGCTGCCGACATCGAGCATCGCATCGAGGCGGCATCCGACGGCGTCGAGGCGCTGACCTTTCAGGTGGCGGCGCTGTATCCAGCGCTGACCCCCGGTTCTGGCGATCGTCGCGCGCATGGCTGACCGCGGTATCCCTGACGCTCCACGCCCCACCGGACGCCCGGGCCTGGACAAACCCACCCGATGAGCGCCCCGATCGACCTTTCGGAGGTCGATGACCTCGAGCTCACCTCTCGCGCTCGCGAGGGTGAGGAACGCGCTGTCGTCGAGCTGTGGACCCGGCACTATCCGGCGGCCCTGGCGACCGCCAGGCGGGTCGCCCGCCAGCCCCGTGACGCCGAGGAGCTGGCGGCCGACGCCTTCTCCGGCATGCTCGCGGCCCTGAACTCCGGGGGTGGACCGACGGGTTCGGTGCGTGCCTACCTGTTGACCTCGGTGCGCAACGGCGTCACCACGCGGGCGCGTCGCGCGAACGCTGCGGACGTCCTGACCGATGAGACGACCGTCCTCGAGAACGCCGCCGACGTCCCCGCTGACCCGGTGGCGGCGGCCGGTGAGCTGAGCCTGATGCGCGAGGCCTTCGCGGCCCTTCCGACCCGGTGGCAACACGTTCTGTGGCGGACGGCCGTGGACCACGAGTCCAACATCACCGTCGGCGAAGAGCTCGGCCTGAGTGCCAATGCCGTGGCTGCGCTCGCCCGGCGGGCTCGTCAGGGACTGCGCGCGGCATACGTCCAGGTGCATGTATCCCGCGGGGCCGTGGACCCCGGCTGTGTGCCGTTCATCGGCGGGTTGGCCGCCCTCCTGACGAATCCAGACTCCACGAGCGAGACCGCGATACATGTCCGCGGTTGCGCGCGCTGCACCGAGCGGCTCGCAGAGCTCCGGCGGGTCGACCGCAACTTGTCCGGGGTGCTCACGCCTGCGCTGCTGACTCTGTTTCAGGGTGGGGCAGGTGGCGCGCTCGTGGCGGCCACGGGCGGGGCCGGTGCTGTCAGTGGGGCTGGCGCGTCGGCGGGCGCCAGCTCGTCGGGCGGCGCCGGTGGTGCCTCCGGCGCTGCGTCGAGCGGCTCCACGACCACCCTCGGAGCGGGCACCTGGGTCACCATGGCGGCCGCGGCCACTCTCGGTATGGCTGCCCTGGTCTGGGCCGTCTGGCCGCACGAGTCCGCTGGTCCCGCGATGAAGACCACCCGGCCACTGGTGACGGCCACTGCTCCAAAGCAGACGCCATCCACCCCGGTGACGGCGGCCAGCACCACCTCCTCGACCCCGCCGACCGTTCAGCCCCCGCGGGCGGCGCCCAGACCCTCGGCCACCGTCGCGGTGCCACCGGTTCCTGTGCCCACGTCGCGGCCCCCGTCCATGACGGCGCCACCCGGCTCACTGTCGATGGGGCTGGCGATGGCTGGGCCCGCTCAGGCGCCATACATCCAGGTCTCGGTGTCGGGGCAGCACGTGGTCGGCGGCCTTTCGCTGTCGATCACGGTGCCCGAGGGGGCCACGCTCCGCGGCTCCACGGCGGCCTGGACGCAGTGTGTTCAGTCCGGGCGGACCATTCGTTGCACGGCGGCCCCGTCGTCCTCATCGGACTGGTCAGGCACCATCTCCACCAGCTGGCTGCCGGAGTCCAGCGGCCCAGTCACCGCCGTCGTCGCCGGCGTCGATCGGTCCGGCCGGAGGGTCACTGCCTCCGCCGCGACCACCTGGCCGTCGCCCTGAGCGACGAGCCTTCCCCTGAGCGGGCGTCCCAACCGAGGACGCGGCCGCTGACTCCTCGAACATCAGGAGGTCACCGTGCTTCACGGGATGGTTGTGGTCCCTGCGGACTATCTCGATGACCTTGCGCGCGCCGTCGAACGACTGCAGTGGCTGGCCACCGAAAGCGAGGGCCGCGCCGAGGGCGGCGACCCGCTGTGCCTGTTCGATGCGCTGCGCGAGGTGTATGCCGCGTCTCAGCTGCTCGTGAACCCGGGGGTGGCGCGCCCACATCGACCGCTGGTCCCTAGTCCAGCTCCCAGCTGACCAACCACGACACCTTTTCCCAAGATTTCCGGCTGGACAGCGTCACGGACTGGGCGATCGCGACTCCTAGAGAGTGAAGGTGACCCTTTTCGTCGATGGGTCACGCCTCGATGGGCTTTAGAGGGTGTGGGTCGTGAGCGTGCAGGTCTCCGGGGTGCGACCTGTCGACCCCCCTCGGAGAGCCGAGCGCACTCTGTGGTGGCGCGTGACGACCTTCCTCTTGCTCTGCGCCCTGTTCCTCGTGCGGGTCGTGCCTCCAGCAGCACCGGCATACGCGCTGTCGTCACTCGCCGTCCCTTCTCCCGTGGCGTTCGCGTGCGCCACTCCGACGGTCTTCAACGCCAGCGGCTCGCCCACGCGCCTCTTTGCCCAGACCCACGGTGGAGCGGGCTCGACCTTCGCTCCCGTCGGCGGCGCCTCGGGCGTGCAGTACAACGCCGTGGGGTTCAACCCGGCAGACGGGCTGATCTACGCCGTCACCGGGCCGGGCGGCACGTTGGCACCCGCACACCTCGTGGTCGTCGACGGCACGGGAGCAGTGTTCGACCGCGGGGCGATCACCGGGATCCCGGCCATCGATCTCGCGCGGGGGCTCAATGCAGGGAGCTTCGACGGCGTTGGGAGCTTCTGGGTCGCGGCGGGCGGTTCCACCGGCTCAGGCCTGCTGTACCGCGTCGATCTGGCTACCCGGGCGGCATCGCCCCTGGGTGGGCAGACTGCGCCGGTACGAGCGCTGGACTTCACGTTCGCGGCGGGGTTCCTCTGGGGTGCCGGCTCGGCCAGCACGGTGGTCAGGGTGGACCTCGCCACGGGCCGCATCGCGACGTTCGGGGTGCCCTCGCTGCCGGCAGGGCCGTTTCCAGCGGCCTGGACCTATGCCAACGGGCATCTCGGCTTCGACAGCACCTCCGGGTCCGTCATCGAGCTCGCCGTCAGCCGACCCGACGCGGCAGTTCCGTCCTTCGCGCTGGTGGCCAGCGGCACTGGTCTGCCCTCCAATACCAACGACGGAACCTCGTGTACCCCGCGTCCCGTCGACCTGGCCATCGACACCACCGGCCCCAGCAGGCGGACCCGCGGCGCACCGGTCACCTGGACGTTGACCGTGCAGAACCGTGGCGCCTTCGCGAGCTCGGGATTCACCGTCAACGATGTTGTGCCCGCTGGATACACCGACGTCTCCTCGACGACCCCAGGATGCTCCGTCACGGGGCACGCCGTTCGCTGCCATGGAGCGGCACTGGCCACGGGAGCTCGCGCCGTCATCACGCTCAAGGCGTCAGCGCCTAGCCACGACAGTTGCCCGACCAATACCGCTTCGGTCGTCGGCGCTGAACCGGACCCGATCCCGTCGAACAACACGTCCTCGCTGAAGACGTGCGTCAGACCTTCCGCCGGCCTGACTCTGGTCCAGACAGCCTCGACGTCCAGTGGGCCACACCGTGACGGCCTGGCCAGGGTCGGCGACCTGGTCACCTTCGCGTTCGTGGTGACCAACCATGACGAGGACCCCGTGTATGCCGTGTCCGTGCTCGAGCGGCTGGCGCGGACCGGACCCGCTCCGGTCCGGGTCACCTGTCCTCATGGTCCGTTGATGCCGGGTCAGTCGATGACGTGCCTCTCGTCGCGCACAGTGACCCAACGAGATGTGGAGGCTGCGTCGGTGACGAGCACGGCCGTCGCGACCGCGCTCTCGACGGCGGGCAGGACCCTGCTGTCGAACACGTCGACGGTCGTCGTGCCCGCGCTCCTGAGCGTGGGACTGAGCCTCGTCAGGCATGTCACCCTGCTGGTCGATCGCGACC
>DASYGI010000257.1:0-4601 GCA_035999925.1 Pedococcus sp. | reverse complement strand
GTGGCCATGGCGCGACGCACCTGCGAGGCGATGGCCCGAGGCGGCCTCTACGACCAGCTCGCCGGGGGTTTCTCGCGATACTCGGTGGACGCGTCCTGGGTGGTCCCGCACTTCGAGAAGATGCTCTATGACAACGCCCAGCTCCTCCGGGTCTATGCGCACCTGTTCCGCACCACAGGAGATGCCCTCGCCCGTCGGGTCACGGTCGAGACGGCCGCCTTCCTGGTGCGCGACCTGGGGACCGCAGAGGGTGGTTTCGCGTCCGCCCTGGACGCCGACGCCGACGGCGTCGAGGGCCTAACCTACGCCTGGACCCCGGCCCAGCTGGTCGAGGTGCTCGGTGAGGACGACGGTCGGAAGGCCGCGGACCTACTCGGCGTCACCGCGAACGGCACCTTCGAGCACGGCAGCTCGACGCTCCAGCTGGCCACCGACCCGACGGACCACCAATGGTGGCAGCAGGCTCGAAACCAGTTGTGGGAGAACCGTAACCGCCGTCCTCAGCCTGCCCGGGACGACAAGGTCGTCACGTCCTGGAACGGTCTGGCGATCGCCGCTCTCGCCGACGCAGCCATGCTGGTTGAGGATCCCGCGCTTCTCGACGTCGCCCGACGATGCGCTGCGTTCGTCCTGGACAGCCACCTGGTCGACGGACGCCTGCGCCGCTCGTCCCGCGGGGGGATGGTTGGCGCGGCACCTGCGGTCGCCGACGACTACGGGAACCTTGCCGAGGGTCTGCTCGCCCTCTACCAGGCCAGCGGGGAACCGCGCTGGCTGTCGGCGGCTCAGGGGCTGCTGCACACGGCCGTCGAGCAGTTCGGGGACGAGGATGGTGGGTTCCACGACACGGCCGCGGACGCCGAACCACTGCTGTTCCGTCCACGGAGTCCGTCGGACAACGCCGAACCCTCGGGGCAGTCGGCGCTCGCGGGCGCCTTGCTGACCTGCGCCGCGTTGACCGGTGACCCGGACCTGCGCACCCGAGCCGAGGCGGCCCTGGCAGCCTCCGGGTTGCTCGCGTCCCGAGACCCCCGCTTTGGCGGCTGGGCGCTCGCGGTGGCCGAGGCAGCCGTCACCGGGCCCCTTCAGGTCGCGATCGTAGGAACCAGCCCGGACGACCCGGCGGCCTCCGGCTTGCTGGGGGTGGCCCGACGGTCGACCTCTGCGGGGCTGGTCGTCGACTACGGGTCACCGGACGAACCCGGCCATCCCCTGCTGACCCAGCGTCCGCTGGTCGAGGGCCAGGCCGCGGCATACGTCTGCCGGGGTTTCGTCTGCGACGCGCCGGTGACGGACCCGGAGGCGCTCGCCGCGGTGTTGGGCGGCTGACCCTCAGGTCAGGGCGCGCAACGCGGACACATCGGGAAGGTGAATCCGCCCCCGAGCCAGGATGACGAGCCCCTGGGCAGCCAACCCCTTCAGCACTCGGTTGGTGGCCGGTCGGGAGGCTCCGGAGAGCTCGGCAAGGTCACTCTGGGTCAGCGGAAGAACCGCCTGCCCGTGCACCACGCCGTAGATCCGGCACAGGTCGACGAGCCGGCGGATGACCCGCTCCTCGACCGTCGCATACAACGCGTCGACGAGGTGGTCCGAGAGGCGCACCACTCGGACCGCCAGCAGATCCACGAGAAGGCGGTACACCTCGGGCCGCTGCGCCGCTAGAGCAGCGAAGGCTCGCGCGTCGAGTGCCAACGTGACGACCGGCTCCAGCGCCTCCACCGTGGCCGTACGGTGCGTGTCCGGGCGCAGCAGCGAGAGCTCGCCAACGGCCTCTCCCGGACCCATGACGGTGAAGGCTGCTCGCACGCCGGTGGGGGTGGTTCGCAGCACGACGACGTAGCCCTCGACGATGAAGTGGACGCAGTCCCCCGGGTCGCCTTCGCGGTAGATACTCTCCCCTCGAGTGAAGTGACGCCGCTCCATGAGCTCGGCCACGCGGCGGCGTTCCGCCTCCGGCAGGCCACTCAACAGATCCGGCGTCATGGCTGAAGTGCAGCACCGACCGGCGATTCCCACAACGTGGCCTGGGGCAACCGTGCTGTCATCCTCAGGACGACGCGATGGTCGCCTGGACGTCGAGCACCTCGAAGGCCTCGACCTTGCTCGCGAACCCTCTGAGTCGCAGCGGACCCACGGGCTTGCTGCTCACCGCTGCGGTGATGCCGGACAGCACTCGCGGCGTCACCAGGATCTGACCGTCGCGGGCCTCAGCGCATAGCCGAGCCGCGACGTCGGTCACCATGCCGATGGCGGTGTAGTCGTATCGTCCCTCGAACCCGACGCGACCCAGCGTGGCGTACCCCTGGGCGATACCGACGCCGAAGCCGAGGCCGTGGCCCCGCCATCGCCTGGTCTGCGCCAGGTCGGCCACCCCGCTGCGCATCGCAACCGCCATCGAGACGGCACGATGCGGAGCGTCGGCACTCGGCACCGGGTCGTTGAACACGACCATCAGCCCGTCACCAGCGAAGTGCTCGAGCGTCCCTTCGAACCTGAAGACGAGCTCGCCGAGCACCCGGTGATAGTCGCCGATCACCGCCATCGTCTCCTCGGGCTCCGAGGTCTCGGCGAAGGCAGTCACGCCGCGCAGGTCGATGAAGGCCGCCGTGATCTCGCGGCGATGGCTGCCCAGGAGACCGTCGTCACCGCGCGCGAGGACCTGCTGCGCCACCCGGGGCGCGAGGAACCGGCGCAGCGAGTCGAGCCTCTCGTACTCGGCCACCCGGTCGGCGACCTGGCCGGCCACCCGGCGTGAGAGCTCGCGGTCCCACGTTCGTAGCTGGGCCGCTTGCGTGGTGACGGTGTCGTGGTAGCGCTTGATCCGCACCAGCGAGCGCATCCGAGCGAGGAGCTCTGCCTGGTCGAGCGGCTTGGTGATGAAGTCGTCCGCTCCGGCCTCGAGGCCGCGAAGACGCCATCGCTCGCCGCTGGCCGTGACCATCACGACCGGCAGGAACGCTGTCCTGGGGTTGGCCCGGATCCGGCGGCACGTCTCGTATCCGTCGAGCTCGGGCATCAGCACGTCGAGCAGGACGACGTCGGGCAGCCGTTGCGTCAGGATCGAGAGGGCCTCCTGACCGGAGGCGGCGACCACGACGGTGAAACCGCGCGGGGTGAGGATCGCGTCCATGAGCCTGCGGTTCTGGGCCAGGTCATCGACCACCAGAACGGTGCCATCGTCGGTCATCAGCGCCCCCTTCAGGCGCTGGCGTACCTGCCACGCAAAGAGCCGGTCATCCGAGCCTGCGCTCCCCGGCTGCACTGGCAAGGGTCCGGCCAGCAACCGTGTGAAGTCTGCTCTCAAAGTGCGGCCCTTGCGTACGACGAAGGGGTGATGGGTGCATTTGCCCAAGCTGAGGACAGGCCTGAGATGCGACCATCAGAGCGTCCGAGGTGCGACCTTCAGAGCACCAGACAGCGGTATGCCGGGTCCACCTCTGCCAGGCGAGTCCGGCCCGCGTCGGGGTCGACGAACAGGGCCGTCGCCCAGACATCGGCCCACATCAGGCTCGGACCCCAAACCGTGGCGGAGCCCTCGCGAAGGACAGGCGCGCCGTCGCGCGGATCGAGAATGTGGGCCCCCCGGGCCGCGTTTCCGGACGTGGCCAGCCCGCCCTCGCTCAGTGGGATCGTCGCAGCGACCGTGCCCGCGTCGCGCGGGTTCTCGATGCCGACCTGCCAGGTCGACGGCTCCGCCCACTGACCGTGGCCGGCCATCAGGTCACCCCCGGCGTTGATGCAGAACGAGATGTGCGGGACTCCGGCCAGGAGCTGGGCGGCCCGCTCGACGGCCCAGCCCTTCACGAGCCCGGTGGGGTCGTACTCGTCGGTCCCCGCAGCGGTCGCGCTGAAGAGCCCCTCGGTCCGGGCCGAGGCCTGCGCGCACCAGGCCTCCACCTCCGCCACCCAGGGATGGGCGCGGTCAGCGGACAGCTCGGCCCGTCGCAGTCTCATCAGGTCACTGTCCGGGCGCCAGGTGCTGAACACCATGTCGACCCGACGCAGCATGCTCCAGACCTGGCCGACACCGATGCCGACCTCCGGGGACTCAACCTCGCCGCGCACGTGGATGCTCACCGGCATACCCATGACCTGTTCCACGAACGCCTTGCGGGGCCCCGTCGACACGGCGCTCACAGGTGCGCCTGGTCGATGGCCGACTGCAGCGACTGGATGTAGCCGTTCGAGGTGAACGTCGCCCCGGAGACCATGTCGATACTCGCGCTCTGCTGCTGGATGACCTCGGCGTTGAGCTGCGGCACGGCCTGGGAGTTGATCTCCTGGTCCCGAGGATCGGTGTACGGCACCTGCGTGACGACAGCGTTCGTGATCTTGCCGTTCTTCACGGTGATCTGGACCTGCACCGGGCCGTACTGGGTGTCCACCGCGGTGCCGGTGTAGGTCTTGGCCGCGCTCGCGGTCGCGGCTTTGGTGGCCGTGCCCGACGAGGTGCCCGTCGAGGTGCTCGACGAGGTGCTCGACTTGGTGCTCGAGGAGGTGGTTGAGCCGGAGGTCGAGGGGGTCGGGGTGGTCGTCGTGGTGCTCGCCGGCGTCGGGGTCCCGTTGACCTGGGCTATCGCGCTCGACGCGGCGGCGGTCGT
>DASYGI010000256.1:0-4691 GCA_035999925.1 Pedococcus sp. | reverse complement strand
GCATCCCTGAAGAAGACGTTCACCGAGATCGGTGCCCAGTTCGAGAAGTCCCACCCGGGCGCCACCGTGAGCTTTGACTTCGCCGGGTCTTCGGACCTGGTGAGCCAGCTCCAGCAAGGTGCGCCAGCAGATGTGTTCGCCTCCGCTGACACCGCGAACATGACGAAGGCCACCGGCGACTCGCTGACCGCCGCGGCACCGGTGAGCTTCGCGTCCAACACCCTCGAGATCGCTGTCCCGCCCGGCAACCCGGCCCACATCACCGGCCTTGCCGACCTGACCAAGCCGGGCCTCAAGCTGGTCATCTGCGCGCCCGCCGTGCCGTGCGGCTCGGCCGCCGCGAAGGTCGCCAAGGCTGCCGGCATACACCTCAAGCCGGTCAGCGAAGAGCAGTCCGTCACCGACGTCCTCGGCAAGGTCTCCGCCGGTGAGGCGGATGCCGGCCTCGTCTACGTCACGGACGTCAAGGGCGACAAGGGCGCCGTCCAGGGCATCGCGTTCCCGCTCTCGTCGGCCGCGGTGAACGTCTATCCGATCGCCCCACTGAAGACCAGCAAGAACGCGGCCCTCGCCCAGGCGTTCGTCGATGCTGTGACCGGAGCGCCGGGGCAGGGCATCCTGGCTGCGGCGGGTTTCGCCAAGGCTCCGTGAGCAGCGCACACCCAGCGACACCCAGGCTCGCGCTACCTGCCTGGGTGTTCATCCCGGCGGCGGTCGGTGGCCTGTTCATCGTGCTGCCGCTCGTGTCGATGCTCACGCGGGTGGACTGGTCGAACTTCGCCGCGCTGGTCACGAGCGAATCGTCGATGGCGGCCTTGAGCCTGAGCCTGCGTACTTCGTTGGCCAGCACCGCCCTGTGCATCCTGTTCGGCGTGCCGATGGCGTTGGTGTTGGCCCGCACCACGTTCCCCGGCGAGTCTGTGGTGCGTTCGCTCGTGTTGCTTCCCCTGGTGCTACCGCCGGTCGTGGGGGGCATCGCCCTGCTCTACACCTTCGGACGGCGCGGCCTGCTGGGTCACTCCCTGGAGGTTCTCGGGATCCAGATCGCCTTCTCCACCACCGCCGTCGTGATGGCCCAGACGTTCGTCGCCCTGCCGTTCCTGGTCGTGAGCCTCGAAGGGGCCCTGCGTACGGCCGGGGAACGGTTCGAGGAGGTCGCGGCCACTCTGGGGGCCCGCCCCACCACGGTGTTCCTCCGGGTGACGCTGCCCTTGGTGGCACCGGGTCTGGCGTCAGGGGCGGTGCTTGCCTTCGCCCGCGCACTTGGCGAGTTCGGCGCGACCATCACCTTCGCGGGCAGCCTGCAGGGCGTGACGCGGACGCTGCCACTGGAGATCTACCTGCAGCGCGAGACCGATCCTGCCGCTGCGGTGGCACTGTCGCTGCTGCTGGTCGCCGCCTCCACCATCGTCATCGCCGTGACCCGACGGTCCCGGTCATCGCTATGACCCTGCAGGCCGAGTTCCGCGTTGTCCATCGCGGCATCGACCTCTCCCTCGACGTCCCTGCCGGACGGACGGTGGCGCTGCTCGGTCCTAACGGAGCGGGGAAGTCCACCGTGCTCGCGTGCGTCGCCGGCCTGCTCAAGCCGGACTCGGGACAGGTGAGCCTCGAAGGCCGGGTGCTCCAGGCGACCGATCCGCCTGTGTGGGTTCCCCCGCACCACCGCGGGGTTGCCCTGCTGGCGCAGGAGGCGCGGCTGTTTCCTCATCTTTCAGTACTCGACAACATCGCCTTCGGCCCGCGAAGCTCCGGTATGCCGCGCCGCCAGGCGCGTGCGGTGGCGAGCCACTGGCTGGGCGAGGTCGGCCTGACGGAACTGGGAGGCCGTCGCCCACGCGAGCTCTCGGGGGGCCAGGCACAACGAGTCGCGGTGGCGAGGGCCTTGGCCACCGACCCAAGGCTATTGCTGCTCGACGAACCGCTCTCCTCACTGGACGTCGAGAACGGTCCCGCCGTCCGGCAGCTGCTGCGACGGGTGCTCGCCGACCGGACGACGGTGCTGGTGACTCACGACATCCTGGATGCCGTTCTGCTGGCCGACGAAGTCGCCATCGTCGAGAACGGGCACATCGTCGAGCGCGGGAAGACCACGCACGTGCTGACCCGACCGACCAGCGACTTCGCCGCGCGCAGCGCGGGACTCAACCTCGTGCGCGGGACCGTCCAGGGCTCAGCCGTCCACAGCGCTGCCGGCCTGCGCGTGGAAGGGCTGTCAGAGCTGCCGCTGACCGACGGCCGCCGAGCGGTGGCAGTGTTCAGCCCCAGCGCCGTCAGCGTGTTTCAGGAAGCACCAGCCGGGAGTCCTCGCAACACGATCAGGGCGGTGGTGACGGAGCTCGAGCCTCACGGTCATCAGATCCGCGTGCGCACGGAGCACCTCGCGGCGGACGTCACGCCGGCCGCCGTTGCCGAGCTCAATCTCTCGCCTGGGGCACGTGTCGTGCTCTCGGTGAAGGCCAGCGAAGTAGCCGTCTACGAGACGTGAACACGAGGCTTGCGGCGTCGGACCTGGAGCCGAGACCGGAGCCCGAGCGCCAGGAGACCCGCGCCGAGGAAGGCCGTGGCCACCACCAGCTGCCACATGATCGGAGAGCCGGTGAAGGCCAGGACAGGGACCCGCTCTGCGGGCGCGGTCTCGACGGAGCCGGTGGCCCCGGTGGGCCGCCCCGCGGTCGCCCCGACGACGATTGATCCTGTGCCCACCGACGGCGGCGTTGTCGGCGGCGTTGTCGGCGGCGTTGTCGGCGGCGTTGTGGTCGGCGGCGTTGTGGTCGGCGGCACTGGCGGCGGGGTCGATCCGGGAGTTCCGATCCCAGTGCCTCCAGCGTTGGTGCGGATCAGCTGACTCTCCACTGGGACGTTCGTGCCATCGATGCTGACCGTCCCGGCGTTGGTGTAGCTGGTCAGTGTCGGATCGGTGATGGTGTTGGTCAGCTGAACCTCGGTGTACTCCCCCGCAGGCAGGCCAACCCAGCTCACGGTGAGGGAGGCGGGGCTGCACACCACGTGAGCCGGATAGCCGCCGGCGTCGCCCGGCTGGACGACGAGTCCCTGCGCGTCCAGGGTTCGACCGATCGCCGGTGCGACGGTCGAACAGTCGATCGCCATCCCCGCGTGAGGGGTGTCCGTGAGGGTGACCGTGCTCGCGTTGGCCGTGGTCGGCGGCGCCTCGATCAAAGACTGGGCTCGTTGCTGGGTGCCGTCGGTCCACCAGGTGCTCTTCGCCGCCTGGCTGTGGTCGGGGGGACACCCCTGGGTGCACGGCCCGTCAGTTCCCACGACGACCGGGAACACGACCGAGCCCACTGAGAAGTTGAGTGTGACGTTGCCACCTGTTCCGACCGCCGTGTACTGGGTGGTGAAGGTGCAGTCCCCGTGCACGTTCGTCGGGTGGGTTCGGACGTAGTCCGTCAGCGTGAACGTCACCAACCCGGTTGGCGCAGCAACGGCGCTGACCACGGTCTGACCGTCTGGTGCCTTCAGCGCGAATGCCGACGCGCCGAACCAGCGGAGCTGGGGCGGCAGCTGCATCGTGAAGGTGTCGCCCGGGGACGAACCGTTCGGAACAGCCCAGGTGCAGGCGAGATCGACTTGGTCGTACTGGGCGGTGTGTGTGGCATTGGTGGTCAGCGAGGTGATCGCTCCCGCGATCGTCGCTGCCCGCGCTCGGGCGGGTAGAGCCCACATCGCGACCAAAGCCAGAACGGTCAGTAGGGCGACCCGCCACCCATACGTGGCGGCGCGGGTGCGATGTCGAGGCGGACGCGCGTCGAACGGGTCTGGCGACGCGGCCGAAGCAAGAGTGGTGATCATGACGGATTCCCCCCGGTTTGCCGGCGTTTGAATGTGATAGTCCCCTGATGGCAGGGACCGGTGGGCTGCCGATTTGTGACGGCCCCGCCCCCGCCGTCCAAGGACTGGGACGACCGCCGACCCACGGTCGTCGCCCTCCCACGGTCGTCGCCCTTACGCGGACGTCACAAGAAGCCGGGTCACGCGTCCCAGGGATGTGAGGTGGTCAGGTGTGTCGTGACTCCTGGCCACCTCACTCGCACCTCGCTTCCACCTCACTCCCCCTCAACGGGCCCTGTTCACTTCGCTACGGGCCCGGCGGCCCACAGCCACCAGGAGGGCGCCCCAGAGGACCAGGGCGACTCCCAGCCCGAGCATCGGCCTGAGCCCGCTGGACACTCCGGTGTAGGCGAGCGTCACCTCGGCCCCATACGTCGCTCCACCGCCGGACGACGTCACCCCCGTGGTCCCAACGAAGAGTGAGCCTGGTTGGGGTTGGCCCCCTGAGCTGCTCGAGACCGGTGGGGCGCCCCCGAACAGGCCGGCTGCCATGTCTGCCTGAGTGACGGTGTGTGGCGCGCTGCTACAGCTCATCGACTCAGCAGGAGCCAGCGTGCTGCGCGGACAACGCACGGCGATCCCTGAGGCCAGCAGCAGGCCGTCGTTCACAGCCACTCCGTGCAGCGTCAGCGTGCCGGTATTGGTCGCGACAAAGGTCCAGCGGACCTGGTCACCTGGGTCCACCCGACCGTTGCGGTCGCGATCGACCAGCAGGGTGACATGCCTGACGAGGCTCAGTCCCACGCTCAGGAGCGCGGGCACGACGACCGTCGACGTGTTCGACAGCAGGGTCCTGCCCGCCGTCGAGAGCGCGGTCGCGACGGCCGTGCTCGTCA
>DASYGI010000255.1:0-12447 GCA_035999925.1 Pedococcus sp. | reverse complement strand
CCCAGGGACACCTGGTACACCGGCTCGTCGAACTGCAGGTCGTGCCACGCCCCGAACCCCGAGGGAGAGGCGGAGTCTCGTTCGAGCACTCGCAGGGCGGTCAGACCGTCCTTGCGCAGCGTCAGCACCGCCACGTCGTCGAACGCGTCGATGCTCTGGAACCGCTCGCCTTCGCTGCGCCGCTGCAGCGGTTCCCACTGTTCGTGCGAGGTCGCATCCAGGGGCGCCCAGGCGAGGTCGGAGTCCGGGTGCTCGGCGTTGTGGACGATGAGCAGCCGGTCCGAAGCGGCTTCGACGTCGTACTCGACGCCCTCACGTCGAGGTGCCACGACCCGAAACTCGCCCAGCGGGTCGGACGCGTCGAGCATCCGCACTTCGGACGTGGTCTTCGACCCCAGGCCGATCATGATCCAGCGGTCGTCGCGTGAGGCGCCCAGCCCCATCCAGAACCGTTCGTCGCCCTCCTCCAGGACCAGCACATCGGACTCTGCCGGAGTCCCGACGTCATGACGCCAGACCTGGTGGGGCCGCCAGGTCTCGTCGACCCGGGTGTAGAAGACGTAACGACCATCGAGGCTGAAGGCGCAGCCGTACCCGATCTCGGTGACGGCCGTGTCCACCACCTGACCGGAGTCGAGGTCCTTGACCCGCAGAGCAAAGCGCTCGTCACCCTCGACGTCGACGGCATACGCGAGCCAGCGGTGGTCAGGGCTGACGGTCAAAGCTCCCAACGCGAAGAAGTCGTGGCCCTGCGCCTCCGCGTTGGCGTCGAGCAGCACCTGCTCCCCTGCGACGGGCTCGGACTCGCTCGGGTTTGGCCGCGGCTCCCCCTCGACGCGAGGCACGCGGCACTCGATCGAGTACTGCTGACCCTCCATGCTGCGTGAGTAGTACCACCAGGGGCCACTGGCCACCGGCACCGACAGGTCGGTCTCCTGGGTCCGGGACCGGATCTCCTGGAACAGCTCCTCGCGCAGCGGCTCCAGGTGCTCGGTCATCGCCTCGGCGTACGCGTTCTCCGCCTCGAGATGGGCCACCACAGCGGGGTCGTCCTTGTCACGCAGCCACTCGAAAGGATCCACGACGACATCTCCGTGGTGCTCACGGCTGACCGGGCGGGTCTCGGCTCGGGGCGGTGTCGGGGAGTTCTCAGGACCGGCCGCGGGGGTGTTCACCCAGGCACCCTATGCGACCGGGACGAGGCCGCAGACGGGGCCGCAGACGAGGCGACAGACGACGCAGCCGGCCATCGCTCAGCCGGCCAGGCACCGCGGGCCGAGAATGACCTTGAGGTCACCGAACAACGACTCCGTCGCCGACACCCGGTAGCTGTCCTCGAGCCTCATGAGCAGCGAGCGACCCGGCTGGCTGAGACGGACATGCACCTCCGTCGACCCCGGATGGGACGCCAGCACGGACTTCAGCTCCTCGATCTTGCCCGCGGTGGCTCGGTTGGTGTCGATGGTGACCACCACCGGACCACGCGGTCCCTCGGAGATGTCGGGGAGGGTGAGCTCCGAGGCGTAGATGGTGGGGGTGTCATCGCGCCGGTTGACCCGGCCCTTGACCACGACGACCGCGTCATGGGTCAGCATCGTGGAGACGGTCATGTAGGCAGAGGGGAAGAACAGGCACTCGATGGCGCCCTCGAGGTCCTCGACCGTCACGATCGCCCAGAGGTCGCCCTTCTTGGTGCGCTTGACCTGCAGGCCGGTGATCAGCCCGGCGATGGTGACGTTCGCGCCCTCGGGCTTCCCGTCCTCCCCCATCAGGCTGGCGATGGAGGTGTCGGCGTGCGAGCTGATCACATGCTCGATCCCGAAGAGCGGGTGGTCCGACACGTACAAGCCGAGCATCTCGCGTTCGAACCCCAGCAGCGTCTTCTTGTCCCACTCGACGCCAGGGATCGGTGGCAGCACGGAGAAGTCGACCGACTCGCCGGCACCACCGTCGCCCAAGCCGCCGAACGCCGAGAACAGCGAGTCCTGGCCGATGGCCTCCTGGCGCTTGATGTCGACGAAGTTGTCGATGTAGTCCTCGTGTACCCGGTAGAGGCCTTGCCGAGACTCCTGGAGCCCGTCGAAGGCACCCGCCTTGATGAGTGACTCGATGGTTCGCTTGTTGCACACCACGGCGGGGCACTTGGACAGGAAGTCCTTGAACGAGGTGAACCGCCCCTTCTCCTCGCGGGCCGCGATGATGGCCTCGACCACGTTGTGCCCGACGTTGCGGATGGCCTGCAGACCGAAGCGGATGTCGGTGCCCACCGCCGCGAACCGCCCCACCGAGTCATTGACGTCGGGTGGGAGCACCTTGATGCCCATCCGGCGGCACTCGCCGAGATAGAGGGCCGACTTGTCCTTGTCGTCGCCGACGCTGGTGAGCAGGGCGGCCATGTACTCGGCCGGGTAGTTCGCCTTGAGATAGCCGGTCCAGTACGAGACCAGCCCGTATGCCGCGGTGTGGGCCTTGTTGAAGGCATAGTCCGAGAAGGGCACCAGCACGGCCCACAGGGCGGCGATGGATGCCTCGTTGAACCCCCTGGCCTTCATCCCCTCGGAGAAGGGGACGTACTCGGCGTCGAGGACCTCCTTCTTCTTCTTGCCCATCGCCCGGCGCAGCAGGTCGGCGTTGCCCAGGGTGTAGCCAGCAAGCTTCTGGGCGATCTCCATGACCTGCTCCTGGTAGATCACCAGGCCGTAGGTGGTGCCCAGGATCGGCAGCAGGGCGTCGATCATCTCCTGCTGGAGCTTGCCCTCGAGCTGGGGGTCCAGCGGCGTGAGCACCTGCTTGCCGTTCTTGCGCAGCGCGAAGTTGGTGTGGGCGTTGACCCCCATCGGGCCGGGCCGGTACAGCGCCAGGGCGGCCGAGATGTCCTCGAAGTTGTCTGGCTGCATCAGCTTGAGCAGCGTGCGCATGCCGCCGCCGTCGAGCTGGAAGACGCCGAGCGTGTCGCCGCGGGACAGCAGCTGGTACGTCGCGGGGTCGGTCATGTCCTTGGACAGCGCGTCGAGGTCGATGTCCTGCCCGCGGTTGGCCTTCACGTTCTCGATCGCGTCGTCGAGGATCGTGAGGTTTCGCAGCCCGAGGAAGTCCATCTTGACCAGGCCGAGCGACTCGCAGCTCGGGTAGTCGAACTGGGTGATGACCTGGCCGTCCTGGAGGCGGCGCATGATCGGGATGACGTCGATCAGCGGCTCGCTGCTCATGATCACGCCTGCCGCGTGCACGCCCCACTGGCGCTTGAGGCCCTCCAGGCCCATGGCCGTGTCGACGACCTCCTGCAGGTGCGGCTCGGACTCCACCAGCGAGCGGAAGTCGACACCCTCGTTGTATCGCTTGTGGTCCTTGTTGTAAATGTCGGCGAGCGGCACGCCCTTGCCCATGACATCCGGCGGCATGGCCTTCGTGAGCTGCTCACCGACGTTGAACGGGTGACCCATGACCCGGGCCGCGTCCTTGACCGCCTGCTTGGCCTTGATGGTGCCGTAGGTGACGATCTGGGCCACCCGGTCGGCGCCGTACTTCTCCGTCACGTACCTGATGACCTCGCCGCGGCGACGCTCGTCGAAGTCGACGTCGAAGTCCGGCATCGACATGCGCTCGGGGTTGAGGAAGCGCTCGAAGATCAGGCCATGCGGGATCGGGTCGAGGTCGGTGATCTTCAGGGCGTAGGCGCACATAGAGCCGGCGCCGGACCCACGACCGGGACCGACCCGGATGCCGTTCGCCTTCGCCCAGTTGATGAAGTCGGCGACGACGAGGAAGTAGCCGGCATACCCCTTGGAGACGATGACGTCGGTCTCGAAGGCGGCCTGCTTGGTCGCATAGTCGGGGACGCCGCCGGGGAACCGCTCGACGAGCCCGCTCTGGACCTCTTTGACGAACCACGACTGCTCGTTCTCCCCCGGCGGGCAGGGGAACCGCGGCATGAAGCGCCCCTCCCCCTCGGTGAACGAGATGTCGCACATCTCGGCGATGCGCAGGGTGTTGTCGCAGGCCTCGGGAAGCTCGCGCCAGGTGTGGCGCATCTCGGCCGGGCTCTTGAGGTAGAAGTCGTCGGCGTCGAACTTGAACCGGCCCGGGTCCATCAGCGTCGACCCGGACTGGACGCACAGCAGCGCCGAGTGAGCCTTGGCATCCTCGGGACTGGTGTAGTGCAGGTCGTTCGTCGCGACCAGCGGCAGGCCGAGGTCGCGGGCCAGGCGAAGCAGGTCTTTCTGGACGCGACGCTCGATGTCGAGCCCGTGGTCCATCAGCTCGGCGAAGTAGTTCTCGGCCCCGAAGATGTCGCGGAAGTCGCTGGCTGCCTGGAGCGCCTCCTTGTAATGGCCGAGCCGAAGCCGGGTCTGGACCTCGCCAGAGGGGCAGCCGGTCGTGGCGATCAGGCCTTGGCCGTACTGGCTGAGCAGCTCGCGGTCCATCCGCGGCCACTTGGCGTAGACCTGGTCGAGGCTGGCCTGGGAGTCGAGGCGGAAGAGGTTGTGCAGGCCGTTGTTGTTCTTGGCCAGCAGCGTCATGTGGGTGTACGCGCCGGAGCCCGACACGTCGTCGCCGCTCTGGTGGTCCTCGCCCCACTTGACCCGGGTCTTGTCGGTGCGGTGCGTGCCCGGGGTGACGTACGCCTCGACGCCGATGATCGGCTTGACGCCTGTCCCCTGGGCCTTCTTCCAGAACTCGTAGGCGCCGAAGACGTAGCCGTGGTCGGTCGTCGCCAGTGCCGGCATCCCCATCTCGGCGGCGCGCGTGAACAGGTCACCGATTCTCGCGGCGCCGTCGAGCATCGAGTACTCGGTGTGCACGTGGAGGTGGACGAACGAGTCGGTGCTCGAACCTGATCGGGAGGCGGGCTGGGAGGACATCGGGATGAGTCTAAGCCGCCCCACCGACGACCCTTGGGCGTGTCGTCACGCCGTGTCGTCAGAGCAGTTCGAGGGCCCGCTGGAGGTCCGGGGGGTAGGGGCTCTCGAAGGTGACGTGCTTGCCCGTCCCGGGGTGCTCGAACCCCAGCCCCACTGCGTGCAGCCACTGCCGGTCCAGTCCGAGACGGGCGGCCAGCTTGGGATCTGCGCCATAGGTGAGGTCACCGGCACAGGGGTGGTGCAGCGCCGAGAAGTGCACCCGGATCTGGTGGGTGCGGCCGGTCTCGAGGTGCACATCGAGCAGGGACACAGCACGGAAGGCCTCGATGACCTCGTAGTGGGTGACGCTGGGCTTGCCCTTGTCCATCACGGCGAACTTGTAGTCGTGGTTGGGGTGGCGGCCGATCGGCGCGTCGATCGTGCCCACTACCGGATCGGGCAGGCCTTGCACCAGCGCGTGGTAGGTCTTGTCGACCGAACGCGACCGAAAGGCCTGCTTGAGCACGCTGTACGCGTACTCGGACTTCGCCACCACCATCAGGCCCGAGGTGCCGACATCGAGGCGCGAGACGATCCCCTGCCGTTCGCTGGCTCCGCTGGTGGCGATGCGGTACCCCGCCGCGGCCAGCCCCCCGACGACCGTCGGCCCGACCCACCCGACGCTGGGGTGGGCCGCGACCCCCACCGGCTTGTCGACCACGACGATGTCGTCGTCGTCGTGAATGATCGACATGCCAGGGACGGGCTCGGCGATGACCTTGAGGGTGGGGCTGTCCTGCGGTCGAGGCAGGAGAACCTCCAGCAGGTCACCGGCGCTGACCCGGTCGGACTTGCCCGCCTGTCTGTGGTTGACGTGGACGTCCCCGGCCGTCGCCAGGTCGGCCGCCTTGGTCCGGGACACCCCGAACAGTCGCGCGAGCGCAGCGTCCAGCCGCTCGCCCTCCAGGCCGTCAGGCACGAAGAGGGTTCGGGAGTCAGTCATCAGCGGACCCGCTGTCAGACGACGCCTGCTCTGAATCGGCATCACGACGATGCTGGGCCCGATGGCCGTCGACCCCGATCCCCCGCGCCGCGAGCACGGCGATGAGGATGGCCGCGCCCACGATGGCGATGTCCGCGACGTTGCCGATGAAGAACCCGAAGTAGTCGATGAAATCGACGACCTGGCCCCGGCCAGGTCCCGGGCTGCGCACCATCCGGTCGGTCAGGTTGCCCAACGAGCCGCCGAGCAGTAGGCCCAGGGCCCAGGCCCAGCCGAAGCTGCCGATCCGTCGTGCCGTGCGCAGGACGAACACCAGGACCCCGCACGCCACCAGGGTCATCACCCAGGTGGCGCCATTCCCGATCGAGAACGCGGCGCCGGCGTTGCGGATCAGGTTGAGCCGGATCAGGCTGCCGATCACGTTGACCGGTTCACCTGGCACCAGCCGGTCCAGCGCCCAGATCTTGGCGAGCTGGTCGACGGCGTAGACGAGCACCGCGGTGACCCCCATGAGGAGGAACAGGGCTCGTCGGCGTTGACCCGCGGGGGCGTCGGCGGGGGCGGGTTGGGCGGATGGAACCGTCGGAGATGGGCTTGGGGCGTCGTGGGCCGCGATCAGCGGCGCTCCTGCTTCGTCTTGCATGTCACGCATAGGGTCGCACGAGGAGCGGCCTGGAGGCGAAGTTTGCCGATCGGGTTGCCACACGACTCACAGATCCCATAGGTGCCGTCGTCGAGCCGCTCGATGGCATGGAGGTTCTGCTCGAGCATTTCTCGGGCGTTGTTGGCCAGCGAGATCTCCTGCTCGCGCTCGAAGGTCTTGGCTCCAGCGTCGGCCTGGTCATCCCCGGCGCCGTCTCCGGCGTCGCGCATCAACCCCACCAGGTCCGCCTCGGCGACCGTGATCTCGCGACGCAGGTGCGCCACGTCGGCCTCGATCTCGGAGCGCACGTCGCGCAGCTCCTGGGCGGTCCACGGGGACTCGTCCGGACGCACGGGCAGGGCCTTGGCGGTCCGCTTGGCGGTTGCCTGCCGCGCCGGGGTCGCCCGTTGCGCAGCGGTCGCCTTCTTGGCCGGCGCAGCCTTCGTTGCGGCAGACGCCTTCTTCGCGGGGGCAGCCTGCTTGGCCGGGGTGGCCTTCTTCGTTGGGGTCGCCTTCTTTGCTGGTGCGGTGTTCTTGGTGGTCGCCTTCTTGGCCGGGGTGGTCTTCTTCGCCGTCGCCTTCGCTGCCGGTGCAGCCTTCTTGGCCGCTGCCGTCCTCTTCGTGGCGGCAGTCGCCTTCGTGGTCGTCGCCTTCGTGGTCGTCGCCTTCGTGGTCGTCGACCTCGTGGCAGTCGACTTCGTGGTGGCGGCCTTTGCGGCCGCCGTCTTCGTGCCCGTAGCCGCCCTCGTGGATGCTGCGGACTGTGTGGAGGCTCTCGCCTTCTGCGCCATGGTCTGCCAGGTCCCTCGTTCACGGGGCGCTCCGGCAGAGCGCCATCAGGTGCCGCGAGGATAAGCGTTGTGCGCCCGGTACTCAATGCCAAAACGCGCTGCAAGGGGAACTGCCTGCAACGGGCAAACGACAGGGCGCCCACCGCCGTGCGGTGTGCGCCCTGTCGTGCTCTGACTGCGTGCGGGACCTGAGGTCCACTCAGCTGAGGATCGAGATGACTACTGGGAGTCTGCCTCGACCTGCTCGCCCTCGCCCTGGCCCTCGTCGGCACCGTCCTTGGACGGCTCAATGCCCACGTGGCCGAGCTCCGACAGCTGCCGCTCGATGTAGTCCTTCAGGCTCGCGCGGTAGTTGCGCTCGAAGGTCCGCAGCTCGTCGATCTTCTTCTCGAGCAGGCTGCGCTCGCGGCCGAGCTCCTCGAGGATCTGCGCCTTCTTCTGCTGGGCCTCGTGAACCATCCCGGTGGAGCGCTCACGAGCCTCGGTGATCAGCTGCTCATGCTTGGTCGTGGCCTCCTGCACCAGCGCGTCGTGCTTGTCCGTCGCTTCCTGCAACAGCGCGTCGTGCTTGCTCTGACCGGTCGCCAGCAGCTCGTCGTGACGTGCCTGGGCGGTCGACAGGAGCTCGTCGTGCCGGGACTGACCCTCGCCGACCAGCTGGTCGTGGCGGGACTGGGCCTCGGCGATGAGCCGGTCACGGGTCGACTCGCCCTGACCGACGTGCTCGTCGTGCAGTCGCTGAGCCATCTCCAGAAGGGCAGCAGCGCTCCCGCCGCCTGCCGCGCCTGCGAGCGCCGCACTGGCGGACTCCGCAGCCGGTGCGCCCTGAGCGGCAGACTGCTGTGCCTGGGCAGCCTGGGCCCTGGCCTGCTCCAGCTCTGCCTGGGCTGCCTGGGCGCGCTTCTCGGCCTCCTGGGCCCGCTTCTCGGCCTCCTGGGCGCGAGCATCCGCGGCCTTGGCGGCATCGGAGACGTGGGCGTCCGCCCCGCTCTGTGCTCCGCCGATCCGCTGCTGGGCTGCCTTCTCGGCCTCAGCGGCCCGTGCCGCGGAGACCTTCTCGGCCTCGTCGGCCTTGGCCTGGGCAGCAGCGATGCGCGCCTGGGCGGCCTTCTCGGCCTCGTCGGCCTTGGCCTGGGCCGCAGCAATGCGGTCGGCGACCTCACGGCTTGCCTTGGCTTCGGCCTCCTCGGCGGCCTTGGCGTCGGCCGCCTTGCGGGCCTGGGCCGCGGGGTCGGCCTTGGCCACCGGCGCCATGCCCTTGCTCGACCGGCACTCGTTCAGCTGGTCGCGCAGGTCGTCGGACTCCTTGACGATGCGGCGCATCTCGGCCACGACCTCGTCGAGGAAGTCGTCGACCTCGCGTTCGTCATAGCCACGCCGGAATTGCGTCGGCGTGAAGTTCTTGTTGAGGACGTCCTCAGGCGTGAGCGTCATGTAGTCACCTCGGTTAGCTGTCACGAGCAGGGCAGGGCAAGCATTGCAGAATCAGAATCGTGCGCCAGCCTAAATGATGGCCGGGGATACTAGACGACTCCCATCAAAATGCTCGTCGCCAGCATCAGTACAAGAAATCCCAGGTCGAGCCGCATGCTTCCGATCGTCAACGGCGGGATCAGCCGGCGCAGAGCCTTCAGGGGCGGGTCGGTGATCGTGTAGACGACCTCGGCGAGGACGAGCACCACCCCGCGCGGACGCCAGTCCCTGGCGAACGCCTGGACCCAGTCGAGCACCAGTCGCCCCAACAGCACGACGAAGAACATGAACAGGGCAAACCGCAGCACGCTGCCGATGGGTTCGGGAACCATGGGATCACCCTCGCACGTACGGCTGGGCCACTGGCCCCTGGGTCAGACCCGAGGTCAGCTCTGGTTGAACAGACCGCGGGTGCTCGGGACCGGGGCGCCGGCTTCCTCGGCAGCGACCTCGACATGCGCCGGGGAGAGCAGGAAGACCTTGGAGGTGACGCGCTCGATCGAGCCATGCAGCCCGAAGACCAGCCCGGCGGCGAAGTCGACCAGGCGCTTGGCGTCCGAGTCGTCCATGTCGGAGAGGTTCATGATCACCGGAGTTCCGTCACGGAAGCTCTCGCCGATGTTCTTCGCCTCGTTGTAGGTGCGCGGGTGGATGGTCGTGATGCGGTTGAGCGCACCGACCTCGACGTCACGGACCACGCGAGCCACCGGGGTGCGCTGCGGGAGCGGGGTGACGGCCGCCGAACGCTCCTCGGGTGCGGCGTGGTGCGCCGACTCGTCATAGTCGTAGCCGTCGTACCCGTCATAGCGCTCGTCATCCTCGGCGAGCCCGAGGTACACCATCGTCTTGCGTAGCGCCCCAGCCATGTGCGAGCTCCCTTAAGTCCGTGCCGAGTCCGTGCGGTCGTCTTCGCGACTGAAGTTACCGGTGAGACTGCCGAGAACCGAGGATTGCGCTACCGACACGCAGGTGTGTCGCCCCGTGAGCGATGGCGGCCTCGAGGTCACCGCTCATCCCCGCAGAGATCCACGCGGCATCCGGGTGCGCCTGACGTATGCCGGCGGCCACCTCGCGCAACCTCTCGAAGGCGTGGGCGGGGTCCGCCCCGAGCGGTGCGACTCCCATGACCCCACGAAGCCGCAGGTGCTCGGCCGCGCCCACGGCGTCGGCGAGTGCCACGGCGTCCTGCGTCGGAACCCCACCGCGACCACGGGCGTCCGGGTCGAGGGACACCTGGACCAGCACCGCCGGGCGAACCCGGGCTGCGGCCGCGGCCGTGTCCAGCGCAGCCACAAGCCTGGGCCGGTCCACGGACTGGATGACATCGGCATACCTCACGACCGAGGGGGCCTTGTTGGTCTGGAGCTGGCCGATGAAGTGCACACTCAGCTGAGCACGATGCCGCAGCGAAGCCACCTTGACGGCGGCCTCCTGGTCGCGGTTCTCCCCCACCGCGTCGACCCCGAGCTCGGCCAACAGGTCCACGTCGCTCGCGGGGAAGAACTTGGTGACCGCGACGAGCGTGACCTCGGCGGGGTCGCGACCGGCAGCGTCGCAGGCCAGCGCGATCCGGGCCCGGACGGAGGCCAGTCCACGCTCGAGGTCGGTGCGCCGGGTGGAGCTCAACGAGGCACTGGTCACGATGCGAGGACCACCACGCCGGCGAACCGCCCGGTGGTGCCGTCGCGCCGGTAGGAGAACAGCCGGTCGTCTTCGCGCGAACATCCCGGAATCCATTGCACCGCAACGTCATGCGAGCGCAGCTGCGCCACCACACCGGCCGCGACGTCAATGGCCGGCGTGCCAGTCCAGGAGACCGTCGCCGACTCGGGAGCCACGCGGGCCGCATCGGCGCGCATCGCCGCCGGAACCTCGTAGCACCGCCCGCAGACCGACGGGCCGACGACAGCCTGCAGGGACCGGGCGCCCAACGCCTGCATTCCCTCCACGGCGGCGTGCACGATTCCGGCAACCATCCCAGGGCGACCGGCATGGACCGCCGCCACGACCCCCGCGTCGACGTCGGCCAGCAGAACCGGGGTGCAGTCGGCCACCAGCGCGGCCAGTGCCAGCCCGGACGTGGTCGTCATCAGGCCATCGGCAGCGGGAGGGTCCTCGTGTTCCTCAGGGGTCCAAGGACGCTCGACCGGCATGACCTCGGTGCCGTGGCACTGCCGCATGAACAGCAGATGGTCGCGATGAACACCCATGGCGTGGGCGACCCGCGCGCGGTTGGCCTCGACATCGTCGGGAGCATCGCCGACGAAACCACCGAGGTTGAGCCCGTGGTACGGCGGCGAGCTGACCCCACTCTCACGGTTGGTGAAGCCCCAGGTCACCGGACCGGTCTGCGCACGCCAGGAGAACACGCCCCAAACCTACGACAGGGCGGCCGGACCGAGGTCCGCCGCCCTGTCGGGTCGAGCTGTTGTCACACTGCCGGGCTACTTCAGGAAGTCGGGGACATCCAGGTCGTCGCTCTCGTCGAAGGTCACCGTGCGAGGCGGTCGACCGGCCGGCTCGCGCGGGGCCACCGGCTCACTCTGAGCCGGCTCGCGCGAGGGGGTGGGAGCACCCTGACCCCCGTGGCCGTCGCTGTTCGGGACGGGCGACGCAGCCGGCACGGGTTGGGTCGGCCGCGGTGTCGGGGCCGGCTGCTGGGCGGGCTGCGCCGGTGCCGCCGCGGCTGGTCGCTGGGACCCCTGGATCTGACCGATGGCCCGGTCGTTCTCGCGCTTGAGCGGCGCTCCCCCGTCGAACCCGGCTGCGATCACCGTGACGCGAACCTCGTCGCCGAGGGCGTCGTCGATGACCGCACCGAAGATGATGTTCGCCTCGGGGTGGGCGGCTTCCTGGACGAGGCGGGCCGCCTCGTTGATCTCGAAGAGACCGAGGTCGCTGCCACCCTGGATGGACAGGAGCACCCCGTGCGCGCCGTCGATGCTCGCCTCGAGCAGCGGGCTGGAGATGGCAAGCTCGGCGGCCTGCACCGCGCGGTCGTCTCCGCGCGAGGAGCCGATGCCCATGAGGGCCGAGCCGGCGCCTTGCATGACGGACTTGACGTCGGCGAAGTCGAGGTTGATGAGGCCGGGCGTGGTGATCAGGTCCGTGATCCCCTGGACACCGGACAGGAGCACCTGGTCGGCCGAGCGGAAGGCGTCGAGCATGCTGACGGCGCGGTCGCTGATCGACAGCAGCCGGTCGTTGGGGATGACGATCAGGGTGTCGACCTCTTCACGGAGGTTGCTGATCCCGGTCTCGGCCTGGTTGGCCCGCCGGCGACCCTCGAAGGTGAAGGGTCGGGTGACGACGCCGATGGTCAGCGCCCCGAGCCCCCTGGCGATCTTGGCCACGACCGGCGCGCCCCCGGTGCCGGTGCCGCCGCCCTCGCCCGCCGTCACGAAGACCATGTCAGCGCCCTTGAGGACCTCTTCGATCTCCTCGGCGTGGTCCTCGGCGGCCTTCTTGCCCACCTCGGGGTCAGCGCCCGCGCCAAGACCGCGGGTCAGCTCCCGACCAACGTCGAGCTTCACGTCCGCATCACTCATGAGCAGGGCCTGGGCGTCGGTGTTGATGGCGATGAACTCGACGCCCTTGAGGCCGACCTCGATCATGCGGTTGATCGCATTGACGCCACCGCCGCCGATGCCGACGACCTTGATGACGGCCAAGTAGTTCTGTGGTGCTGCCACGGCG
>DASYGI010000254.1:0-3501 GCA_035999925.1 Pedococcus sp. | reverse complement strand
TTCCAGCCAGGTATGCCGTGTACCGAGCCAGGTCGCGACGGTAGGACTTCAGGGTGTTGTCACTGACGCCACGCTCGACCTCGAGATGGTCCAGCCATCCCCGGACCGCACGCTCCACCGCGCTCGAGGCTGGCACGGATGGGAGTGTAGGCCGCATGAAGCTCTACGCAGATCTGCCTGGCCGTCGAACGCTGCAGATCCTCTCGGACGTCGGCATGTTGGCGTGGATCTGCGGGTGGGCCTGGGTGGGCAGGCTCGTCCACGACCAGACGCTCGGCCTCGCCAAACCTGGTCGGCAGCTTCAGAGTGCTGGGTCAGGGTTCCGGGACCAGATGACCTCCGCGGGCAACGCGGTGCGCGACGTACCGCTGCTCGGGGACCGGATCGCGGCGCCCTTCCGACAGGCCAGTGGGGCCGGCACCACGATCTCCCGGGCCGGGACCGACCTGGTGGAGGCCGTGACCCGGTTGGCGAACCTCCTGGGCTGGGTTACCGCTTTGGTCCCGATCCTCATCGTCGGACTCGTCTGGGTGGCACTGCGGGGACGCTTCGCGCGTCGGGCGAGCGCCGCTCAACGGTTCATCGACTCCGCAGCCGACCTGGACCTCTTCGCGCTTCGGGCTATGGCCACCCAGCCGATGCGCAGGCTCGCCGCGGTTTCGGACGATCCCACCGGCGCCTGGCGTCGCGGCGACGAGGTCACCATTCGCTCGCTGGCCATGCTGGAGCTGCGTGACTCGGGGCTGCACCTGCCGGAGGTCGCCGCAGCGTCTCGCTGACCCGCGGTCAGCCGGGACCCGCGATCAGCCGTGGAACGGCCGGCTGGCGCGTCCGGTGAGCTCGGTGACCGAACGTAGCCGTTGGGCCAGCTCGGACGTCAGGGCTCCCGGCTCCAGCTGCCAGCTCCAACCGCCCTCGGTGCCGGGGGCGTTCATCCGCGCCGAGGAGCCGAGCGACAGCACGTCCTGCGCCTGGGTCATGGCCAACCCGCAGGGGGCGGCGAAGGCCAGCTCGATCAAGGCCCAGGACGGTTCGCTATCGATGTCCGCCTGGACTCCTCGGGCTGCGCAGCCTGCCCGAGCACGCTCGCGGCGCTGCTCGGGAAGTGCGGCCCACCAGCCGCAGACGGTGTCGTTGTCGTGCGTGCCGGTGTAGACGACCTGGTTGACCTCGTAATGCTCCGGGTCGTGGGTGTTCACCTCGTAGCCCGGGTCGAAGGCGAACTGCAGTACGGCCATCCCGGGATAGCCCAACGCCCGGCGCAGCTCGTTCACGGGCTCGTCGATGTCACCGAGGTCCTCGGCCATGACAGCCAACGGGCCCAGCTCGGCGGTCGCCGCATCGAACACGGCCCGTCCCGGTCCCGGCTCCCAGCGACCCTCGAGCGCGGTCGCGGCGGAGGCAGGAACAGCCCAGTACGCCGAGAATCCGCGGAAATGGTCCACCCGCACCAGGTCGAAAAGGTCAAAGGTCCGGCGCAGCCTCTCGGTCCACCAGCGGTAGCCATCGGCCTCCAGCGCGTCCCAGCGGTACAGCGGGTTGCCCCACAGCTGACCCTGGGCGGCGTACGCGTCCGGAGGTACGCCGGAGACCCCGTCGCTGCGGAAGAACTCGGGCCAGGCGCGCTCGTCGGCGCCCTGCGGGGCCACATAGATGGGGATGTCGCCCATCAGCCTGACCCCGCGCTCCGCGGCATACCGGCGCAGCGCGGACCACTCGCGCTCGAACCGGACCTGGTCGGCCAGGTCCCCACCGAAGTCCGTCCAGGACTTGACCCAGAACGCCTGCCGTTGGGCGAAGTCGTCGAGCTCCTGGCTCGAGACGGGCGCGTCGGGGTGCTCCAGCAGGGCCGCCGACGCGGCAAAGGCGGATGGCGACTTGTAGGGGGAACGATGCTGGTCGGGCACGGTCACCGGCAGCACCTGCCAGACGGACTGGCCCGCCTGCACCAGCCAGTCGACGAACTCGCGGGCCGGGGGTCCGAGCCGGCCGCCGGGCAACGACGTGACGTGGAGCTGCACCCCGCTGCCCCGGCGCTCGGTCACCGGCGAACCGGTTGCCTGGTCGCTCATGGTCGCCCACTCTCAGTCAGCTGCCCCGACAGCACCTGCGGGCGGAGGTCCCGGGCCGGCGGGGTCCACGCGGTGGCGTCGGCGTCCACCTGGTCACCGGAACGGATGTCCTTGACCTGGTCGCCGCCCTCCCCTGCTGCCAGAAACCAGACGAACGGGATGCCTCGCCGCTCCGCGTACTTGATCTGTCTGCCGAACTTGGCCGCTTTGGGTGCCACCTCGCACGGTATGCCGCGTTCGCGCAGCGCGGTGGCCACGCCCGTGGACTCCGCTCGGCTGGGCTCGTCGTTCACAGCCACCAGGACGCAGGCGGGCGTCGAGCGGCTGGCGGTCAGAAGTCCCTGCCCCAGCATCAGGCCCAGCAGCCGCGAGACCCCGATGGAGATCCCCACACCTGGGTAGGTGGTCTTGCCGTCGCTGGCCAGCGAGTCGTAGCGACCCCCCGAGCAGAACGACCCCCACGACTCGTGGCCGACCAGCTGGGTCTCGTAGACGGTGCCGGTGTAGTAGTCCAGACCCCGGGCGATCTTCAGGTCGGCGACCATGGCGCCGGGCGCGTTCTCCAGACCCGACTGGATCACGGCTGACAAGGCCTCCAGCCCGGCGTCGAGCGTCGGGTGCTCCACCCCCAGCGCTCTGACCTGGTCGACGAAGGAGAGGTCTTCCGTGCGGATGGCGGCCAACGCCAGGCACTGGTCTGCCTGCACGGGCGTGCGGCCGGCCTCGAGCAGGGCCTCCCTGACCTTCGCCGCACCGATCTTGTCGAGCTTGTCGACGATGCGCAGGGTCTGCTGAATCTCGGTGATGTCCTCCGAACCGATTCCTAGGCCCAGATAGAAGCCCTCGGGGATCATCCGGTTGCTGACCTGGATGACCATCCGGCCGACCGGCAGCTTGCGGAAGACCTCGGCGATCACCAGCGGCATCTCGGCCTCGAAGTGCGGCGCGAGCTCGCCCACGTCGACGACGTCGATGTCGGCCTGGGTGAACTCCCGGTACCGACCCTCCTGCGGTCGCTCACCGCGCCAGACCTTCTGGATCTGGTGGCGGCGGAACGGGAAGGCGAGGTGACCGGCGTTCTCCAGCACGTAACGCGCGAACGGCACGGTGAGGTCGAAGTGCAGGCCTAGCTGGGCGTCCGCCGGGCCGTCATCGGCGGCCAGCCGCGACACCGCATAGATCTCCTTGTCGGCGTCGCCCCCCTTGCCGACCAGGCGCTCGACGGGCTCCACGGCCCGCGTCTCGATCGAGGGGAACCCGTGCAGCTCGAACGTCGACCTGATGACGTCCAGAAACTCCTGCTCGACGATGCGCTCGGCCGGAAGGTACTCGGGAAACCCGCTGATCGGAGTGATCTTCACGCGCCCAATCCTTGCAAATACGGGTTGGTGGCTCGCTCGCGGTCCATCGTCGTCGCGGAACCGTGGCC
>DASYGI010000253.1:0-7118 GCA_035999925.1 Pedococcus sp. | reverse complement strand
CATGCGCTGGGTGTGCTTCATGCCCTCGGAGCCGGTCATGCCCTGGACGATGACCTTGGAGCTCTCGTCGAGAAAGATTGCCATTTGGTATGCCGTTCCTTAGGTCAGTTCGTGTGGCTCGCGGCCGAAGCCAGCTCCGCGGCCTTGCGGGCCGCGCCGTCCATGGTCTCTTCGATGGTCACCAACGGGTGGTTGGCCTGGGCGAGGATGCGCCGGCCCTCCTCGACGTTGTTGCCGTCCAGGCGGACGACCAGGGGCTTGGTCGCCTCGTCGCCCAGGTTGTTCAGCGCGCCGACGATGCCGTTCGCCACGGCGTCACAGGCGGTGATCCCGCCGAAGACGTTGACGAACACGGACTTGACCTGCTCGTCACCGAGGATGATGTGCAGCCCGTTGGACATGACCTCCGCGGAGGCGCCGCCACCGATGTCGAGGAAGTTGGCGGGCTTGGGTGAGCCCTCGAACTCCTCGCCGGCGTAGGCGACGACGTCGAGCGTGGACATCACCAGCCCGGCACCATTGCCGATGATCCCGACCGAGCCGTCGAGCTTGACGTAGTTGAGGTTCTTCGCCTTGGCGGCGGCCTCCAGGGGGTCAGCCGCGGCCTTGTCCTCGAGGGACTCGTGGTCGGGGTGACGGAACCCGGCGTTCTCGTCGAGAGTGACCTTGCCGTCGAGGGCGACGATGTCGCCGTCCTCGGTCAGCACCAGCGGGTTCACCTCAACCAGGGTGGCGTCCTCGTCACGGTAGACCTCCCACAGCCGCTGCAGGACGGGCACGATCTTGGCGCCGGTCTCGGCGTCGAAGCCGGCCGTCTCGACGATCTCGCGGGCCTTCGCCTCGTCGATGCCGGTGTTGGGGTCGACCTCGACCCGGGCCAGCGCATCGGGACGCTCGACGGCGAGCTGCTCGATCTCCATGCCGCCTTCCTTGCTGCACATGGCCAGGTACGAGCGGTTGGCACGGTCGAGCAGGATGGAGAAGTAGTACTCCTCGGCGATGCGGGCGCCCTGGGCCACCATGACGGTGCCGACCGTGTGACCCTTGATGTCCATGCCAAGGATCGCCTCGGCCGCCTCGGCTGCTGCGTCCGGGCTCTTGACGACCTTGACGCCGCCGGCCTTGCCGCGGCCCCCGGCCTTGACCTGGGCCTTCACGACGGTGACCCCGCCACTCTTGGGGCCGATCTCCTCGGCGGCCGCCCGGGCCTGCTCGGGAGTGGTGGCAATGGCACCGGCAAGCACCGGCACGCCGTGCGCCTCGAACATGTCGCGCGCCTGGTATTCGAACAGATCCACGTCTGACGTCCTCGTCTACGGAAGGGGTGTGGTTCGTGCCCGAGACTAGCCCTCCCGGGGCACCCGGACGCCCTCGGGTGCCGGGCGCACAGCCCAATGGGACCAATCTCACCGCCAGCGCGCAGGCGAGTGCGGACCCCTGACCCTCAGCGCACGCTGACGGTGTCGCCCACGCTCACCAGCAGCACCCACACCGGGCCAGTCGGCGCGAAGGTGACTCGCTTGCCTGCGGCGGTGAAGGCCGTGGGCGCGGTCGCGGAGGGCCGAGACCAGGTGCCGCGCCAGACCCGCCCGTCTCGCAAGACGGTCGCGGCGCCCTGACCGATGACGTCGGCCAGGGGGGTCTGCACCCCGTTGACATCCCGGTTCGGGGTCAGATGCGTCCGGACGTACTGGACCACCACGGTGGTGGCGCCGTACTGCTGCCCCGTGGGACTGATGTCCGTCTGGCCGTTGCTGGTCACCAGGTACGCCTTGCGCGCCGCGTTCCAGACCAGCGCCTCCGTCGAGGCGGGCCAGGACGCGACCACCGACGTGGCGGGAGCGCCCGGAGAGGTCGGCGCACCGTACCGGAAGCCGATGTCGCGGGGGCGCACGCCGCCGCCGGCCCGAGCCAGCAGCTGGGCGGTGTTGCCGATGACGTTGTAGGGCGCCGGGCGCGAATGGTCGCGATAGAAGCCACGGCTGTCGTAGTCGAATACGAGGTTGACCTGGTGACCGGTGGCCAGCACGCCCACCGTGTAGCTCGAGGCCCCCGAGTAGGCCAGCGCCACAGGTCCGTAGTTGGCCAGCAGGTCCTTGTCGGTCTCGCGGCCCGAGCGCACCGGACCCACCAGCGGCGGCAGGTGCCGGCTGAAGACCACCATGAGGCGGGTCAGGCCACCCTCCACCGGCTCGACGTAGACGACGTCGGCCTGGTCAAGCCCGATCCGCGGGCGCCCTGCCGGGGTGTTGTCGATCTTCACGGCCAGGACGGGGCCCCCGCTCAGCGGGACACCGGGGATGCTGGGCGTCGGCTTGGGTGCCGGCGTGGTGGTCGGCGTTGTGGTCGTGCGCTTCGGGGCGGCCGCCGGCTTCCCCGAGCATCCAGCGACGACGGCAATGGCGGTCAGGCAGACCGCGAGGCCGCCCAGGGTCCGGTGGGCACGCGTCGACATGCGCCGAGGATAGGTCTGTCCAGCCCCGGGCGGGTGCAGGCGACTAGACCCGGGGTGTCGAGCCGGCGAGGACCTCGGTGAGGATCGAGGCGTCGCAGTTCCCGCCGCTCTGGATGACGGCCACCCGCTTGCCAGCCGATCGGTCCCGCTCGGCCATCAGCCCCGCCAGGGCGAGAGCGCCGGCGGGTTCGGGGAGCTGGTGCGTCGTGCGCAGCATCAGCCGCATGGCCTCGGCGCACGCGTCGTCGCTCACCGCCAGCACACGGGCGGCACCCCGGACCATCTCAGCGACAGCCTCGGCCACCGGAGCTCGGCAGGCGACGCCGTCGACGAAGGTCGCGGCGTCCGGGGTCGAGCGCACCTCCCCCGCCTCGAAGGACAGCGCTGTGGCCGGCGCCAGGTCGGAGACGACGCCGACGATCTCGGTGGGCAGACCCAGGAGGTCTCGTACTCCGATGAGGCCGCAGATCCCCGACCCCATCCCCACGGCCACATAGACGGTGTCCAGGGGTTCGGCCTCGCCCACCGCGTCGAAGAGCTCCCGCGCATAGGTCGCCACCCCGAGGACGAGGTCGGGGTGGAAGGCGGGCACGGGCTCCAGCCCCAGCTCCTCGCCGAGCCCGGCGGCATACTCCCGCGCCTCCTGGAAGTCCCGGCCGTGCACGATGAGCTCGGCGCCGAAGCCCTCCATGGCCGCGTTCTTGTCGGGGCTGTTGCCCTCGGGGACGACGATGACGACCCGCAGGCCAGCCGCGCGCCCGGCATACGCCAGGGACTGCCCGTGGTTGCCACGGGTCGCCGACACGAAACCCTGCACCGCTGGCCGCTCGCGTCGGGCCCGGTCGGCATAGACCAGGCCACCACGCACCTTGAACGCCCCGGTCGGGGTCTGGTTCTCGTGCTTGACCCAGACCTGTGCACCCAGCTCACTGCCCAACAGCGGCCAGGCGAGCTGAGGGGTCGGGGGTACGTGGCGGTGCACGAGGTCGGCGGCCGCGTCCAGCTCGGCGAGGGTGAAGGCCATGAGGCACAGTCTGCCCGTCGGGCCCCCGGTGCCCCCCCCATTCGGGTTCCCGTCGTGCCTGCAGGCGCGTCCGTGGTTGTTCGACGTGATGGTTACTCGACGTAACCCGACCCTGTGCGTCTCGTTGTCATGGGGACGGGGACGGCCAACGACGGTCGCCCCCACCCGACTGGAGGTCCCATGCCGCGCCTGACCCCGTCCCCCGCAGCCCGCGCCGGTCTCGCCGCCCTGGCCGTGGCCGGCCTCACCGCGCTGGCCCTTCCGACGGGCGCCGGCCTGGCCAGCGCCGCGGGGTCCACGACGACAACCACGACGACAACCACGACGACAACCTCCACGGCAGCCACCCTGGACACGGTGGACACGTACACCGGACTGCACTTCAGTGTCCCGGCCGGCACCAACGACCTCGGCCAGCCGCAGATGTGCACGATCGACGCCGACCTGTACAAGCCGCATAGCGCCAGCCCGTCGTCCCGGGTGCCGTCGATCCTGACGACGAACGGCTTCGGCGGCAGCAAGACCGACCAGGCCGGCCTCGGTCAGGCGTTCGCCCAGCGCGGGTACACGGTCTTGTCGTACACCGGCCTGGGCTTCCCCAACAGCGGCTGCAAGATCTCCCTCGACGACCCCGGTCGCGACGGGGTCGCAGCGAGCGCACTGGTGACCTTCCTCGGTGGTGGCGGGTCCGCGCCCTACGCCTCCTCGTCCGTGGGCGGGGTCAGCGGCGGCGCCGGGACTCTGACCGTCGACTTCACCAAGCTGGACAACGCGGCGACGCACGACCCCCGGATCGGGATGATCGGTGGGTCCTATGGCGGACAGATCCAGTTCGCGGCCGCAGCCATCGACAAGCGCATCGACACCCTCGTTCCCCTCATCACCTGGAACGACCTGCGCTACTCCCTGGCCCCCAACAACACCAGCTTCACCAGCGGCGTGACCTATGCCGACGCCAACCCCGGCACCGAGAAGATGGGCTGGACCGACCTGTTCTTCGGAGTGGGCATCGCGGACGGCCTCCAAGGCGCCTCGATCGATCCGACTCGCAACGTCGGATGCCCGAACTTCGTGCTGGAGGCGTGCACCGCCAAGGCCACTCTCGACAGCCTTGGCTACCCGACCGCCAGCACGTTCGCCCTGACCAACCGGGTTTCCGTCGGGCACTACCTCAACCAGGTCACGGTCCCGACGTTCCTCATCCAGGGCGAGAACGACACGTTGTTCAACCTCCAGGAGGCGGTGGCGACCTACCGCGGGTTCAAGGCTCGGGGCGTCCCGGTTTCCATGGCCTGGCAGTCATGGGGTCACTCCGGTGGCGTCAACGGCAACAGCGGCGCGGCGCCCGGCGAGCTCGACCTGAGCGGCCAGCACATCGAGGACACCTACCTCGGCCTGCGCATCAAGAACTGGTTCGACCACTACCTCAAGGGCGCCACGGTCTCCACTGGGCCCGGCTTCGCGTACTTCCGCGACTGGGTCTCCTACACCGGCAGCGCGGCACCCGCCTACGCCAGCGCGGCGGCCTACCCGGTCGGCTCGCGCAAGACCTGGTACCTCTCCTCGGCTGACTCCCTGGTCTCGTCCAAGGCGGCCATCCTGCCCGGGACGACGAGCTGGTCGAACCCCGGCGGCGGCGCACCGGCGTCCTACTCGGAGATCTCCGGACTGCAGGGCCGGGTGACGCTGCCCCCAGGAGTGACCGCGCCGTACGACACGCCAGGAACCTTCGGCGCCTGGTCGACCCCCGTGTTGAGCAGTCCGGTGAGCATCGTCGGCGTGCCCACCCTCGACGTGCGGTTCGACTCCCCCGCGGTGGCGGCCACCCAGGCGGCCGGTCCCAGCGGGCAGCTGCAGGTGTTCGCGAAGATGTACGACGTCGCGCCGGACGGGACCAAGACCCTGGTGAACCGCCTGATCAGCCCGGTCCGCGTCGCCGATGTGACCCAGCCGGTGCACATCGAGCTCCCGGGGATCGTCCACCGGGTGGCCGCGGGTCACCGGATCGAGCTGGTCCTGGCCAGCACGGATGCGGCCTACAAGAACGCGTATGCCGTGCAGCCGGTGACCGTCCACGCCTCACCGGCGGAACCGGCGGCCTTCAGCCTGCCGGTGGCTCAGTAGTCGTCAGTGCTGGGTGACGTTGCCCCGGACCCACGCGACGATCTCCGTCGTGGTGGCTCCGGGGGTGAAGACCTTGGCAACTCCGAGCTTCTCGAGCTCGGGGATGTCGCCCTCGGGGATGATCCCGCCGCCGAACACCACGATGTCTGCCGCGTCGCGCTTGGCCAGCAGGTCCATGACCTTGGCGAACAGGGTCATGTGGGCCCCAGAGAGCACCGACAGCCCGACCGCGTCGGCGTCCTCCTGGATCGCGGCTTCGACGATCTGTTCGGGGGTCTGGTGCAGGCCGGTGTAGACGACCTCCATGCCCGCATCACGCAGTGCGCGGGCGACCACCTTGGCGCCACGGTCGTGTCCGTCGAGCCCGGGCTTGGCCACAACGACGCGCAGGGGGGAGTCAGTCATGGCCGCAGACTAGCCACTCCTGACCCCGACCCGGCAGTTCGGGTGCGCAGAACCACAGCAGGAAAGCGTCGGCGGACCGGCGCGTGGGCAGCCAACCCGCGACACACCGTGACGCTCGTCACTCGCACCGACCCCTCAGTCGGACTAGGTTCGGCCTGATATGTCCTTGAGTGTCCTGCGCCCACGCCGACCTGCCGCACTGCCGCGGAGCACGTCGGACGCTCGCGCGCCCCTTCCCTCGCCGCTGCCCTCCACGGTGCGGGCCGTCGGGCGCCTCACTCGCGGGGTCAAGGACGCCGCGGTGGCAGCCAACGACATCCTGGGTGGCGCCGCGAAGGCGCTGGCGACCCCTACCGGCGTGGTCGGCGCAGCCGTCGAGGCCACCTGGGTGACCACCCACCTCGCGCTCTATCCGTGGGGGCTGGTCGGCGGCCGCGAGCGGGACACCCCGCTCGGCTACCGGGTCGAGCATCTGCCGCCGATCCAGCGGGGACTGCTCATCTCCGACGTCGAGGCCGCCGGCACTCCGATCCTGCTCGTGCACGGCATGGTGGACAACCGCTCAATCTTCACCCTGCTGCGGCTCGGGCTGCGGCGACGCGGCTTCGGTCGGGTCTCGAGCATGAACTACTCCCCGTTCACCGCGGATGTCCGGGTGGCCGCCGCGCAGCTCGCCGAGGAGGTGGAGGCGCTGGTGGCCGAGACGGGCTACGAGCGGATCCACGTCGTCGGGCACTCCATGGGCGGCCTGATCGCCCGCTACTACGTCACCAGGCTCGGCGGCGACGAGCGGGTGCACACGCTCGTGACGCTCGGAACCCCACACCAAGGGACGTACACGGCATACGGGTGGCATAACCAGCTCACCCGCCAGCTGCGGCCCGGCAGCGGCCTCATGCGCGAGCTCGACCAGCCGGTGCCCGCCTGCCGCACGCGCTTCGTCGTGTACTGGTCGGACCTGGACCAGATGATCTTCCCGCAGCGCCATGCCGCCCTGTTGCACCCCGATCTGAGCGTGCGCAACATCAACCTGCACGGTGTCGGCCACATGTCCCTGCCGATCCTGGGCAGCGTGGTGCACGGCATCTCCTCGACGCTGGCTCACCTCGA
>DASYGI010000252.1:0-4809 GCA_035999925.1 Pedococcus sp. | reverse complement strand
GTTCAACGCTGAAAAGGGCTTCGGCTTCATCGCCCAGGACGGCGGCGGCCCGGACGTGTTCGTCCACTACTCGGCGATCGACTCCTCGGGCTACCGCTCGCTGGACGAGGCGCAGCGCGTGGAGTTCGAGGTCACCCAGGGCCCCAAGGGCCCCCAGGCTGACGCCGTTCGCCCGATCTGACCCGAGGACTGCTTAACCCTCAGTCTTCAGACAAGGCCCCCATCACCCGGTGATGGGGGCCTTGCTGTGTTTCGGTATGCCGCGTCTCGGCGAGCCGGACCAGCTCACTCCCGCGTGAGGAGCGTCCGGTCCTAGCCGTGCGCGAGGCGCGTCAAGAAGGCGCGGGCCACCGGGGCGGCCACTGTCCCCCCGCTCTTGCCGACCTCGACCAGAACCGCGAAGGCGAGATTGCCCTGGTACCCGACAAACCAGGCGTGCGTCTGCGGAGGGTTCGCGCTGCCGAACTCCGCAGTGCCGGTCTTGCCGCGGACCGTGCCGCCAGGAGTGCCGATCAGCGCCTGGCCGGTCCCTTGGGTGACCACCTCGCCCATCAGCCCCTGGAGCTGCCCGATCGCGGTGGCGTCCAACGGCTTTGGCGTGCGGTCGGCCCCCGCCGGGGCCGGGTTGGTGACCAGGGCCGGCGCGATCGCCGAGCCACGGGCGACGTTCGCCGCGAGCACGGCGAGGGCCAGCGGCGACACGACGTTGCGGCCCTGACCGATGGCCCCGGATGCCTTGTCCGTCTTGCCGTTGCTGACCGGGGCATGTGCGTCGAACGCGTTGCTGACTCCCAAGGTGCTGGCCCAGCCGGTGAGCCCCAGGGCGGTGGCGGCCTTGTTGAGCTCATCGTCGGCGAGCTGGGTCGAGAGCTGCACGAAGGCCGTGTTGCAGGAGTGCGCGAAGTCCGTGGTGAAGGTTGGCGACGCGAGCGTCTCGCTCTCGTAGTTCTTGTAGGTGCGGCCGTCGACCACGAAGCTCTGCGGGCAGGTCACCGGAGTGGCCGGGGTGACCTTGCCCGTCGTCAGCAACCCGTAGGACGTGACGATCTTGAAGGCCGACCCCGGCGGGTAGTGGCCGGTCATGGCGCGGTCGAAGCCCAGCGCCGGCGAGTTCGCCGAGGCGACGACGTCACCGGTCTTCACGTCAACGGCGACCAGCGCCGAGGGCACCGCGCCGGTGCTCTGCAGGGCCGCCTCTGCGGCGTCCTGCACGGTGGGGTCGAGCGTCGTCTTGACGTCGGTTCCCGCCACGGGTGCCTTCTCGAACAGACTCTTGGTCGGTGCTCCGCTCGAGGTGACCTTGATGCCTGGGGTGCCGCCGAGGATGGCGTCGTACTTTCCTTGAAGCCCGCTGATCCCGGCATAGTCGCCGACGGCATACCGGCCCTTGCTCTTGGCGATGAGCTCGGCGCTGACCGGTCCGAACGAGCCGAGCAGTGGCTGCGCGAACGTCCGGGTCTTGGCCAGGGGCTGCTCGCGCACCGGGTAGACCACGCCGACGAGGGCGTCGAGCTGCGCGCGCCGCGCGTCGAAGTCCGCCTGGCGGTACGTCACCACCGGGATAGGTGCCTGGCTGCCGGCCTTCTTCGCGGCGGCGAGCTTCGCGACCAGCGAACCAGCGGGATCCTGGGTGATGGCCTCCAAGGCTGAGGCTGTCTTCGCCGTGGCACGACTGGGGTCGAGCTGCACCGGGTACACCTTGCCCATCGGGGCGAGCGGGACGCCTGCCCGGTCGAGCAGGTTTCCGCGCTGGCCCCAGGTACGGCTGGCCGTGAGGCGGTCCTTGGGCCCGATCTGGGCGTTCCAGGCTGAGCGGTCAGTGGGGAGCTGGACCGCCCATCCACCGCCCTGCTTGACGACGGTGGCAGGCACGTCGTAGGACCACGCCACACCACCGGCCAGCGACCAGGTGACGTGCAGCGTGCTGGTTGCGCTGTCGCCCTGCCGGCTGGCCGAGCCGGGCTGGACGGACACCGGTCCGGCGCCCAGGCCACCGGTCGCGGTAGTGAACCGGGTCGTCACGTCCGGCCCAGTGGTCCCCACGAACCGCAGGCTCGGCGAGGTGAAGGACCGCTTCTGCCAGGCTGCGGCGAACTGCTGGACCTCGGCCGACGCGGCCTGGTCGGCCGATCGCGACGACGAGTCCTGGTACCACCACAGCCCCGCCCCCGCCGCCACCACTGCGACGGCTGCAACCGTGATCGTCCCGACCAGCGCACGACGTTCCATGAGCCCATCCAACCCCACCGCCCAGTTCGGGGTCGGGTGAGGCTTGCGCGGCGGCCATCAGATCCACGCGACCGGGGCGCATAGGTGACCCGCTTACACTCAACGCGGCGATGTCCGTCGCCATGGTGTCGTCCCACCCACTGACGGGTCAGCGAGGTACATGTGAGCGAGCACAATGACGGCTCGGCATCGGCAGAGCAGCCTGGGCAGCCCGTCGCCCAGGGGGACTCCACCGGGGACGCCGGGGCCGGACGCCGACGCTCGGACCGGCATCACGGGACCCCTCGGCACCCCTGGTTGCGCCGTGCGGTCTTCGGCATCGCGGCGTTCCTGGTCGTCGTCCTCGTGCTCGCGGTCGGGGTGTACCTCAAGCTCACGGGCAACATCAACCGGGTCGACATCTCCGGTGCCCTCGGGCGACGCCCATCGCAGGCGGCGACCACCGACCCCAAGACCAACCTGGCCCCGCTCAACGTGATGGTGATGGGATCGGACACCCGCGCAGGGGAGGGGGCGGCATTCGGGAACGTCACCGGGGCGCGCTCGGACACCAACCTCCTGGTGCACCTGTCCGCGGACCGCAAGTCGGCGATCGTGGTGTCCATCCCGCGCGACTCGATGACGATGGCTCCGCGGGACTGCAAGAACAAGGCCGACACCGTGCAGACCGGCGTGATGCGCCAGTGGAACGACAACTTCACGCTGGGTGGCCCGGCGTGCACGATCAGGACGTTCGAGGGGCTGACGAACGTCTACGTCAACAACTACATCGTGATCGACTTCCGTGGCTTCCAGTCCATGGTGGACGCGCTCGGTGGCGTCACGGTGTGCACCCCGGCGCCGATCAACGACCCGCTCAGCGGACTGCACCTGCCCGCCGGTCGGACCAAGCTCAACGGCGTGCAGGCGCTGGGCTACGTCCGGGCGCGCTACACCCTCGGCGACGGGTCTGACCTGAGCCGGATCGACCGGCAGCAGGCATTCCTCTCCTCGATGATCCAGGGAGCCACGCAGTCCTCGCTCCTGCTGCGCCCCGACCGCCTGTTCGAGTTCCTTGACGCCGCGACGAAGGCGACGACGACCGACATGGGAGTCGGTGACATGAAGGACCTGGCCGAGAGCGTGCGCAACATCGGCCTGAGCCAGATCAAGTTCGTGCGGCTCCCCACCGAGCCGTACACGGCCGATCCCAACCGGGTGCAGTGGACCTCCTCCGCCGCGACACTCTGGGCGGCTATCCGCGCCGACCAGCCGCTTCCTGGCACGAAGACCCCCGCCACCCCGGTTACGCCCACCCCGTCAGCGACGACCACTCCTCCACTGACGGTCAGCCCGGCCAACATCGCGGTCCGGGTGACCAACGACTCGGGTGTTCCGGGGGTGGCGAAGGCAGCCTCCCTGGCGCTCGGGGTGCAGGGGTTCACGATCGTGTCGTACTTGACGGGCTCTGGTCCGGTGACTCATGGGGTGCTGGTGCGGTACGGGCCAGGCCGCTCGGAGTCTGCTCGGACCGTTGCAGCGGCCTTCCCGGGTGCCCAGGTGCGCGAGGACCCGCTCCTCGGCTCGACCATCGAGCTCAGCCTGGGGCTGGGGTCACCCGCCGCCATCGCCGTCCCGAACCGCCTGGGCACCCAGCCGCTGCCGAATGCGACGGTCAGCGCCACCCCGGCGCCCTCGACCACCCCGACCATCAAGGCACGGTCGGCCAACCAGGACATCTGCAGCTAGCCCTCGGCGCCAGATGACGCAGGGACCAGACAGCGCAACGCCCGAACCCTCTGGGTTCGGGCGTTGCCGATGTCACGAGACATCTGGGCGGAGGCGGAGGGATTTGAACCCTCGATGGGCGATAAACCCAAACCGCATTAGCAGTGCGGCGCCATAGACCGGACTAGGCGACGCCTCCATGCCCGGCTGACTGACCACCGAGCCCGCACAGGGTATCCGGAGCCTGCGGAATGGAGCAAAAGCGGTCCCTTGACGGCGTGCGATGCACCGCATTCGAGGGCGGAACCGTCGTGACTGCGGCATTCTGTGGCAACCACCTGAAGGAGCATGATGTCTGAGCCATTCACGCCGCCCGGGGTCCAGCCGACCCCCGGCGTCGGTTCCCAGCCGGCGCCTCACGAGCGGCACCCAGCCGCGGCCTACCCCATGGCGCCCACCCCGGCCGGGCAGTCCTGGGGTCCACCACAGCACCCGCTGCCTCCACAGGGGTACCTGCCGCCGTCGAGGCGCGGCAACGGCTTGGCCATCACCGCAGTCGTCCTCAGCGCGGTGGCGCTGCTCGTGGCGATCGTGACGGCAGTGTTCGTGGTGGCCGGCATCTCCGGCGGCCCGTCGCCGGCGTTGTCCGGGAGGGTGACGCCGACCGGCACGAGCGTGGCCGGCTCGGACCTGCAGACCGAGCTGAAGCGCGTCATCACCGACGACGGTGGTTCCGTCGACACCATCACCTGCCCGGATCGCTCGCAGGTGGGTCAGGGGTTGGTGACGGTCTGCAAGGGCTCCGTCGACGGCTTCGACTGGACAGGGATCGTCGTGTTCGAGGACGACGCGGGCACGTTCGTCATCAACGAG
>DASYGI010000251.1:0-21137 GCA_035999925.1 Pedococcus sp. | reverse complement strand
CATCGCGGCGGAATGGGTGACGCTCTCGGCAGCCCGATCAGCGAGAGCCGAAGACGTGGAAGGGAGGATGCTGAGCTAGAGCTTGCGGAGGTGGGTCAGTAGCGCCCTGCCAGCGAACCCCACGGTTCGGTCGAGGGTGGTCAAGAACGACTCGGCCAGCCATGACTCGTCATGGAGCCGCCAAAGGACCTCGCCGTGTACCCAGGCCGCCTCCCGGGCCGCGGTAATGCTGAAGTTATCGACAATGTTGTCCAATCCGGCGAACTGTCGGTCGACTTCCAGCAGGACGCCTTGCTCGAACGACTCCCGGACCTGTGGCTCGAGCGCGTTGAGGGTCTGGTTGACCTTGAAGAAGTCGAGGTGGTGCGGACCCTGGTCCGGTGCGGTGGCACAGTCCGTGCAGGTCTGGACGAGGGCGGGTGCCAGGTCGTAGTTGATATGCGCGTTCATCCCGGCCAGAGCGAACTGCAGCGGAGCCAAACCGGTGTCCGCGCGCTGGTCGAGCAAGACCCGCCACGAGCGCGGAGCGTTGCGGGGGTCCACCCGGTAGGCGTCGACGGCCGCCAGGAAACGATTCACGAAGTTCACATCCAGCCTGGCCATGAACGCCGCGTCCGCGAAGAAGCCGGCATCCACCTGGGACTGCACCGCCTGGGTCACGGTGAGATACATGCGGTTGAAGCAGGCCAGACCATCGATGGGAGGCAAAGCCGCAGCGATTCCTTGCATCCGGTCGACTGCGTCCCCGATCGAGGTCACCGGATCTAGCCGAAGAGTGGCGATCGATGCGGGCGCTGCCACGCCAGTGATGGTACTCAGAACCCCCGGGTCAGCCTCTGAGTTGAAGGGCGTTCCCCACCCGGCGGTGGTGTGACGCACCTTCGCCTGCGTCGCGGCGCGTCGTCTTAGATGGCCTTAGGCGCGTAGGACAGGTCTGAGTAGGCGCTACGAGAGAGTTTGGGCCGCTGCAGAAGCTGTTGGGCCAGCGTGGTGAGCAGCCAGGCCTTGTACTCCGGGAGGCTCCAGCCGGCCTGACTGAGCAGGCTGCGGAACACGTCGTGGCCGAAAGAGAGCGACCATGAGTCGGTGCCTCGTTCGGGGTCGAGACCATGACGGAGCACGCCAAGCTCGCCAAGCCGGGCAGCCAGCCGCGCCTGGCTGGTGCGCCTGGCCGCGGCAACGCCGCGCCAGTACTGGGCGACCCAGGGGTCGGCAGCGGCCTCCGTGACGACCGGCCAGAGCGGCGCAGCCCGCACGAAGATGTCGGCGCCGTGCTCGACGGCTAGGGCCAGCGCCCGCTGGCCGGAGGTGGCCCTGAGCATGTCTTGGACCCAGGCACGCTGTTGCACGGGGGGCGGGTCCTCATCGCCCGCCGCGGTGACCTCGACGACCTCGCAGAGTAGTTGCCCTTTGGTCCGGAACAGGTAGTACAGGGTTTGTACGGCGACGCCCGCGTGCTCGGCGATCCGGTCCATCGTGGCCGCGGCGTACCCGTCGCTGATGAAGAGGGCCCGCGCGCTGTCGAGCATCCGACGACGGGTCTGCCGAGCCCGCTCAGCCCGGGTTGGCCTAGGGCCCTTGACCGCTCCCATGAACGACAAGTTTACTAGAGTCTTCACTAGTGATTCCTCTAGTGATAGCGAAGGACTCATCGACCGGGAGTCCGAGATCCTTTCCCGGATCACCCAGGGCAAAAGCAACGCCGAGGTCTCCGCGCTGACCTACCTCGCCCCCAACACCGTCAAGTCCTACATCCGCAACACCTACCGCAAAATCGGCGCCCACAGCCGAACCCAGGCCGTCCTCTGGGGAGTCCGCCACGGCTTCGTCCCCGACCACGACCGACTCGGCGACTGGGACAACCGCTGAGACTTATCTGCAGACCCAGACGTAGGCACGCATATCGCCCGGCCCGCGGGCAGCCCAGGTAGCGGTGCATCCGCGGCGGAAAGACTCAAGTTGTCGGGCGGGCTTTCGTTCGCTGGGACGATGTTGGACCGCGCGCTGAGGTTATCGACGCTCGTTGGCTCGTTACTCTCGCGGCGTTCGCCCGACGCAGACCCCGGGCGCGAGCCCTTGGACGGGAGGGAGATCTCGACGCGGTGGACTTCCAGGGTTTGCTCAGGTGGTCATTGAGGCGGAGGGTTGCTCTGTGTGCGTGGAGTCCCGCGCCGCTGTCGCGCGTTCTGTGGGCCGCGATTGACCCCGCGGGCCGTCAGTGCACCCAGATTTGGCTGAACAGGGGGCCGTAGATGGCGCCCTGCTGGTAGTTGCCGACCCTGGGCCCTGCGTACCAGACGTCTCTGTTCGTTAGTCCGAAGACCACTGGCGCCTGGTCGACCACGGTGTGCTGCACTGCCGCCCAGGCTTGGAGCGCGCGCCCGGGGTCGGTGTCCTGGAGGGCGCGGGCGGCGTCGGCTGCGGTGTCGGTGGCGCGGTCACAGTAGACGAAGGGATAGGGCTGGTCGGTGTCGCACCGCAGTATCGGGTCGTAGAAGTTGGAGGGCCGAGGGTAGTCGGGCAGCCACCCTCCCGACATCGCGTCGATGTCGCTCGCGGGGTCGTAGAAGGCGCGCTCGTTGTCATCGGTGACCGGTTTGACCCTCAGCTCGACGTCGTATCCCAGCTCGCGTAGCACGTCGGCGATGTAGGCGTCGAAGGGTGGGTTGAAGTCGCCGACCAGGTCGGCAACGGTGACGTGGGCGCCCGCCGTTCCGGATCCAGCGACGAGCCGGCGTGCCGTCTCGAGGTCCGGACCCAGCCAGCGGGTGCCGTCTGGGGATATCGTGTACGGGCAGTAGCGCTGATACCCCGGGTATCCCGGGATGGACAGTTGACAGGACGGCTCTGCCGCGAGGGGACCGCCCGCCAGCTCGACCAGCCGAGAGCGGTCGACGGCGAAGTTGATTGCCCGACGCACGTCGAGATGGTCGAAGGGGTAGTGCGACGAGTTCAGGGCGATGAAAGACGTCCCTACGGCTGGGCCTGTCTTGATCTGGGCTGGCCGGCGGACGGACAGGTCACTCAGAAGGTCCTTGGTCAGTGTCCGGTCTCCGAGGGGTGTCAGCTCGGCGAGGTCGGCCCGTCCGGCGTCCACGGCGGCCACCGCCGCCGCGGTGTCGTCCACCTTGAGCCAGCGAATGACGTCGGGGTACCCCGACGGGACTGCGGGGACGGACCAGGAGCGTACGAACATCGGGTTCCGCGTGAGCACGAACGACGTGTTCGCCACATGGTCCGCGATGAGGTACGGCCCGGTGCCAGGCGGGATGCCTCCGTCGTCCGGACCGGTGGTCGCCGGCGTTGGGTACACCAGCCAGGCCAGCTTGTACAAAAAGTCCGGGTCCGCGGCGGTCAGATGGAAGATCACTGTACCCGTGGAGTCATCGGCCTCGACCGCTCCGGAGAGGTCGCAAGCGGCTTTGTCCGCGAGGCAAGCGTGTGCGCCGACGAGGGCGGAGTAGTAACCACCATGGTCGCCCGTCAAGGCCCGGCGCATCCCGCGGGCGATGTCCGTCGCCGTGACCACCGCCCCCGTGGAATAGCGGATTCCCGGCCGAATGGTGAGGGTGTATGTCCGGCCCCGGTCCGTGGGAGTCGGGATGGCCGTGGCGAGGTTCGGTACCAGGGTCTGGGAGTCGTCGCTGAAGTAGCGGAGGGCGAAAAGGCCTTCATAGACCAGACGCTCCGGCCAGGAGGTCGTGATGTCGAAGACGTCGGCGGGGTCGATCCCGCCGATGCGTGAGCCAGGGAGCATGGCCGCGGCCACCGTCAACGTCCCACCTCGATGGGCCTCGTTTCCGGCCGCGCCGACAGACACCCAGAGGCGTCCATAGACCTCCGCAAGTGCGAGGGGTGACCCACCCAGGGGCACGGTCGTGAGTCGGGAAGTGTCGGGCTCGATCCGTGTCAGTGAGCCCGCATACTCGCTGCTGGCCCAGACCGCACCGTCGGCCTCGACAACGGCGGTGGGACCGTCGGGGACGTACACCGGGTGGGTCCGGCTCGTCGCGTCGATCCGGGTCACGCTCTGCGAGAGTTGGTCGGCGACCCAGACGTCGTCCCCCACGGCGACCAGGCCCCGCGGCCCGGAACCGGTGTGCAACGGTCCAGGCACGGGGCGGCCGCTGGTCGCAGCCAGACGCGAGAGGGTGCCGTCGCGCCCGTTGGCCACCCAGAGCGTGTCGCCCATGACGAGCAACCCGTCGGGTCCGTCGCCGACGTCGAACGCCGGACCTGGCGTACCGGACGCCGGGTCGATGCGCTGGACCGTGTTGTCCGCACTGTTGGCCACCCAGATCCCATCGGCCCCGGCGGTGAGCGCGGCTGGTCTGGCCCCGACCGGGACCGCCTGACTGACCCGGTTACCGGCAATGTTGATCCGGGTCACGGTGGCGTCACCGAAGTTCGCCACCCAGACGTCATCGTCGGTAGCGACGATCGCCGTGGGGGCAATGCCGACGACGAACCGCTGGGTCACGGTCATCGCGAGCGGGTCGATCCGCATGACGGTGTTGTCGCTCTGGTCCGCGACCCAGACGGATCCGCCGCCGAAGGCCATGGCGCCAGGAGTCGTGCCCACGGCGATCTGATCGACGACCCGACCGTCACTATCGAGCACCTCGACCGCGTTGTCCAAGAGCGTTCTGGTTGCCGTGGAGCCTGGGCGTGAATCCGCCAACACCAGGCCGACGAGGCCACACGCCACCAGCGCCACGAGCAGCCGACGAGCGGAGAGTCGTCGGCGCGAGCCGAGCCGCAGCGACGACACGGACCCGGCAGTGCCCGACATGTCCGGGGGGACCACCTCCGTCGCAGCGGATAGAGCCGAAACCCCTACATCGCTGTTGTCGCTCTGGGCGGTACGACGCAACAGGGTCGGATCCTGCTGGAGGACCTGCTGCTGCAACCGCCTCAAGGCCCGGTTGGGTTCGATCCCGAGCTCATCCGCCAACCGGTCGCGCAGCTCTCGGTAGGTCGCCAGCGCCTCCGCCTGCCGCCCGGTCCGGTAGAGCGCCAGCATGCGCTGACCGAACAGGCCTTCGCGCAACGGATGCTCGCGGACCAGCCGGTCGAGGTAGGCCAGGGCTGTCGTGTCGTGACCGAGGTCGAGATGGGCCTGGACCCAGCCTTCCTCGGCCGCGATCCGGACGTCGCCGAGCCGAGTCGCCAGGGAGTCCACGAACGGATGGCTCCGCAGGTCGCTCAGGACGTCCCCCCGCCACAGCGACAACGCCTCGTCGAAAGCAGCCAACGCTGCGGCTTGGTCGCCCGCGCTGAGGTCGAACCGCCCCTGCCGGGCGAGCTTCTCGAACCGTCGTGCGTCAACAGCCTCGTCCTCGACGGCCAGCCGGTACCCGCTCGTCTCGGTCGTCAGGACCAGGTAACCCTCACCCGCGCTGCGATCCGGTTCGAGGACGTCTCTGAGATGCGAGACGTGAGCCCGGATGCTCGTACCGACAGCGGGGCCGGGCTTATCTCCCCATACCGCGTCGACGAGCCGGTCCCGAGTAACCACCTGGCCGGCATGCTCGATCAGCACGGCGAGAAGGGCCCGCTGCTGCGGGCTACCGAGAGCCAGTGGCTCACCGTCCCGGGAGGCGGTCAGGGGTCCGAGGATGCCGAACGCGAACATGTGCGCCTCGCCTGCGCGGTCGTCCATCAGTAGCACCCAACCTCTACGCCTGCGCCCAGGCTAATGACGCTCAGTCGAGCCAGTCGAGGCTTCCGGCGAACCCGTAGGCCTCGGGATTGGTGTCTGACAGACCATCGACAACACGCCGACAACATCGCCGCGATGCCATAGATCCAGCCCCCTCGTCACTCTCGCGCAGGAGCAGACCGATGAATCTCTTCTCTCCCCGGACGTCCCGCTGCCGTCCCAGGACGATCCGCGCTCAGCGCCGGTCGGCCACCCTCGTCCTCGCGGCCGTGGCGGCCACCGCCACTGCGCTGGGCGCGTGCGCCGGCGGTCCGGCGGCGCCCGGCGCCCTCGTCGCCGCAACTACCTCGGCCGTCACCTCCTCAGTCAGCTCCTCGTCCCAGTCGACCAACCCCACGCCCGTTAGTTCGAGCGCTCACGAGGACCCCGTCGACGCCGCCTTCGCCGCCAAGGTCGAGGCCCTCTGTGTCGAGTGGCTGCGCGCCGGTCAGGCGCATCAGTACACCGGGGAGGGTGGCCCAGGCGTCGCTACCGCCGCGCAGCTGCCTACGGTCGCCGCCGACCTCGACGCTCAACCGGTCAACCACGAGGCGCAGGCCCGGCTCACCGCAATAGGGACGCCCGCGCAGGGGACGAAGGACTGGGTGACCGTGCTAGCCGACGTCGGTCACTTCCAGACCGCGGCGGCTCAGGCCCTCGCCGCCGCACGCACGGCCGACGTCTCCGCGTGGCAGACCGCTTTCAGTCGGTTCGAGTCCGCAAAAGACGCCGTCCGGAGTGACCTGGCCCAGTCAGGTTTCAAAGCCAGCGGGAGCTGCCAGCTCGTGTTCTGGCGTACCACCGAGCACTGAAATCAAGCCGTGAGGAGAAATCTCATGTTCGCGCTTCGTCGACGCACCACGGTGGCCGCAGCCATCTCCGCCCTGTCTGCCGTGTCCGCCCTTTCGATGGCCACCTCTGGGCCAGCCACGGCCGACCAGTCCTCCCTGGTGAGCCCCGTCCAGGCTGCGATGGTGTCACACGGAACGGTCCCGCTGTCGTGGTCGATACTTACCACCGGTTCGACACAGGATTTCCGCGGGGTGGACGCGGTCAGCCGAAGTGTGGTCTGGGCGGCCGGAACCAACGGCGCGGTGCTGCTAACGGTCGACGCCGGCAGCACGTGGAAGGACGTCAGCCCACCTCAAGCCCGCAACGTCTACTTCCGTGACATCGAGGCCACTTCGGCCCGACATGCCGTGCTGATGTCCGTCTCCGGCGTGGAGAACGAGCCCTCCGGTCGGGTCTGGGTCACCGACGACGGCGGGGCCACCTGGAGCTCACCCCTCGCCACCACCGACACGCGCAGTTTCTTCGACTGCCTGGCCTTCAGCTCACCGGACGACGGCTACCTGGTGGGCGACCCCGTCGATGGACGGTTCGAGTTCTACCTGACCCACGACGCCGGACATCACTGGCGCAAAGCCGACCCCGCTGGAATGCCCATCGCCGTGGACGGGCAATTCGCCTTCGCAGCAGGGGGTGCCTGCATGTCAGCGATCGGTCACTCCGTCTGGTTCGGCACCGGCGGGACCGCATCGCAGATCTATCGGAGCACGGACTCCGGCCACACCTTTACCGCCGTCCCCACCACCATCATCTCCGGCGACTCGGCTGGCATCTTCGCCGCGCAGTTCCGCGACGACCAACACGGCATCGCGCTCGGCGGCGACATCGACAACCTCACCTCCGCCGCGCACAACACTGCAATTTCGACCGACAGCGGACGCACCTGGCGTGAACCGAAGTCATACCCGGCCGGGTTACGGACCGCCGCCGCCTGGGTGGCGCCTTTTCCCGCCGCGATCGCAGTTGGACCGACCGGGTCAGAAATCTCCCTCGACGACGGCCACTCCTGGCGACCAATCGACACAAACCCATGGAACACCGTCTCCTGCTCGCGCGACCTCGCCTGCTACGCCGTCGGGAACTCCGGACTAGTCGCGCGCCTGAAGGTGAGCTGAGACGCGCAAGACCACATCGACACCGTGCCCTGTCGGCGACGCAACCGACATACGGCCCTTTCGTCCCGGCGTCCTCGCCTATTCGCGGCGGAGTGGGTCACCTCGTTGGTCGTCCGACTGGCGGCAGCAGATCCGGGCGAGCGTAACCGGCCTCCACGTGGCCGGAGAGTGCGGCATTCTCCGCGAGCGAGTAACGCCCGTACTCCTGCTTCACTCCTCTGGACGCTGCCTCGGACCTTGGAAGCGCCGCACCTCATGCGGCCAACCGCAGGCGACTGCGGCCTTTCCCGCCCACGTTCGAGCCGCGTCCTCGTCCGCCACATCGACGATCGTGAAGCCTCCGAGGTGCTCTTTGGACTCGGCGTAGGGGCCATCGGTAAAGACGGGTGCGCCGGTGGATGCGTCAACGCTGAACGTGGGCGATGAGTTGTCCAAGCCTCCAAGGAAGACATACACGCCAGCAGTCTGCATCTCGGCCCGCAGGGCGTTGACAGCCTTGGACCTCTGCGCCATCTCCTCCTCGGTGTAGTCGGGCACCCACTCGTCGTTGAATGCGATGAGGTACTCGGTCACGCGTCCTCCTCGGTAGGTGGTGGCGCTTCGTCCACCGTCTTCTTAACCAACGAACGCCCACGCCCGATAGGACACAGGCGGGCAAGCCTTGGGCTAAGAATCTTCCATGCCCCGGCCCAGCCGACCCGCTCGGTGAGCGCCGTGGCGGCGTGGACTGGGCGCCGCCCGGGTCAGGCTGCCCTCAGCTTCCCCAGCCTGCTGCGACAGACCAGGGACGGAGTCCTTTCACCTCCATCCGGTAACGCAGCGCCTCGTGGCGCACGAAGTCCCAGATTCAGGCCCTGGACCGGACCGCGCCGATCCTGCCGATCCTGCCGATCCTGCCGAACCTGGCGGGTCTGGCGGGTCTGGCGGAGAAGGCGACCCACGACTACGTCCGGCACGGCACGGCACCACCACCTTGTTCGCGGCGCTGGAGATCGCGACCGGGAAGGTCACCGACGTCTGCTTCCCGCGGCACCGCAGCGACGAGCTCCTACGCTTCCTCAAGCAGGTCGCCAGGGCCTACCCGCGGGAAAAGCTGCACCTGGTCATCGACGCCAAGGACAACTACGCTACCCACAAGCACCCCACTGTCCAGGACCCTCCCGCAGCTTCGGCACCGCCACATCCACCGTCCCGACCCGGGTGTCCAACTCCCGGTGCCGGTAACCGTTACGCCGTTTCGACTGATCCCGGCTCCGGACGCCGTACTCGGCTCCGCAGACACTGTCGGCCTGCGCTGACAACAACGCGTTGATGAATGTGCCGAGCAGATCGCGCATAAGGTCCGGCGAGGCCTGCAACAGCTGCTCCTGCAGGAACTGCTCCGGGTCAATACTTGGTCCAGCGGTCATCGTGAGGCTCCATTCGAGAGTGCTCTGAGAGGTTCACTCGAAGGATCACGCGATGACCGCACCCTCGTTCAGCAGGGCACGCTCACCACGCCGTACACCACCAACGAGGACTTGACCTTGGCGGGCAGCCACGCCGAGCCCGTTTAGTCTCAAATTAGATCTCAACCGTGAGCTCAGTCCGCATCTTTGCTCGTCGCATCGGACCCCCAGAGCAGACTGCTGATCCTCCCAGCAATGTCGTTCCGGATCGGTTCGATCATGGGGGCATAGCGATTGCCATCGCTGGGTTGAACTTCGCGCCGGTTTCGAACAGCCCGGCTGCCACCGCCAGGACCCACGGGGCGGCGCTGAGCCGGGCCGGTCCGGATGCCACCCGCTCTCTGACCTACACGCGGATCACGACTCGGCCCGCTCACGTCCCAGGGTTGCCGCTCGTGCCAGCAGCTCCCCTACCTGTTTCACCGCCGCAAACTCCACCAGATGCCCGGCGTCCGGGACGGTAACCAGCTCCACGTGGGGAGCGCGAGCAGAGCGCAGTGCCTCCTCGACGCACCCGAGGGGATTGACCATGTCCCGCTCGCCGTGAACCGCCATGAGCGGCACCGGGAAGTCACCCAGCACCGACTCCATATCGAACGCCGCGATGTCCTCGTGAAGGGCCACCAGCGAGTGGCGCATGCCCTCCTGGACGGCTCGGATGTCACTCATCGAGTAGTCCGGGGAGTACATCAGGGCCGGCAGAATAAGGTCCAAGACCATGTCCGGTGCGCCGGTGCTGGCTTTGATGGCCAGCTTGCTCACCTGCTCCGCCTGCGCAGGGGTCCACGACGCAACGTCCGGCCCGACCCGTTCGAGCTCGGCAAGCGCACGCCGGTTACCGGAGGCCCGCGCGTGCACGACGGTCAGGCGCCAGGACTGCGCACGCGACGTCGGCGTGAAGAGGTTGGCAGCGACGTAGGAAGTGAACAGGTCGGGCCGACGTGCCGCCATGGCGGCTCCCGTGGCCGAACCGACTGAACTGCCCAGCAGCACCACGGGTCGCTCAGGAAGCAGTTGGCGCACATGCTCGGCCACGCCGATGCCGTCGTTTACTAGACAGTCCAAGGATAACTCGTCGGTGACGCGGCGACCCGACCGGACGAACGTGCGGCCTGCACCGCGCTGGTCCCACTGCACCACTGTCAGACGCTGCTCCCAAGGCCCCAGCCACGGGTTGAAAGGGATGTAGGGGGACCCTGGCCCCCCGTGCACGACCAGGACGACAGGGTTCGCCCGGTCTTGTCCACGGATCGTGACGAACTGCTCGATGCCACCGATCCCCACGAAACCCTCCTCGCGTATTCCGTCCGGGGAGGAGATCTGGAGGGCCTTGCGGTGGCTCGCCCGCTTCCAGGGCCGGGCGACTGTGGCAACGAGTGGGTTGACCATCACAATCCCTTCGGGTTGAGGAGGGTGTCGATCTTGCGCAGCTCGACATCGAGCACGCGGGTGTCCACGGCCGCGGCGGCGACGAGGTCGGTCATCGCTGCGTCGAGAATCGCGGTGGCCCGCGCCACTACATCGGCTCCGGCGCGAGTGAGGGTGACGATGCGGCGGCGACCGTTCTGCGGATCGGGAGTGACCTCGACCATCCCCGCTGCCGCGAGTTCCTTGATCATCGCGGTCACCGCCGGGTCCGTGTGCCCCAGGACTCGCGCGAGCTCGTGCTGGTTCTTGCGCCCCCCGACAGCGATTGCACGCAGCAGCGCCGCGCGGCCGTGCGAGATGCCCACACCCTCGCGCAGCAGCCGATCCGCCGCTCGGTCGAGGGCATAGACGATCCGATGAAGCAACAAGCTGGTTTCGATCACAATTAAGATCTTAATAGTCCTGGGCAAGCCGCAACACCCCAGACCAACCCCCGCGGACCAAGGTGAGGGTGCGCAACGTGGCCTCGATCTTGTGCGGACACGGGACCGCGTCCCGCTGCTGCGGTCAAGACCTGGTCTGGGACGGTCTGCCCGTCGAGCTGGGCGGTGAGGACAGCGGTGGCATTCGACGAGGCCGCCAGGTCGACCACCTTGTCAGAGTCGCGCAAGGGGCCGGCGTGCGAGGTGTTCTGTGCCGTCGTGAACGCCCGGGTGCACCGGGTCACTCGGAAGGGAAGTCGCTCGACTCGGTGTCGTACACACCATCGTCAAGGCCCTTTACCCCCAGTTGAGGCGTCCCAGTCGAGATCTGCCCTTGCCATCCCGTGCTATCCCGCCACTCGTCCTGGACGATCCTGACCCCCAGGATACCGGCCGAAGTCGCTTTGCAGTCTGCTGAGGTGACCACCTCACCGCACTGGCTTTGGCCGGATTCTGGCCGGGAACCACAGCAAGAGCGAGGGCTTCTCGGAGTCCTACAGATCGCCAAACGTGCTGTGGCGCAATGAATCCGGGCGTTTGGCCCAAGCAACGACCGCCCTTTCAATCGCGGCGGAAGCGGACACTGCCGCATTCGCGGCGGATTGATTCAACTTTGGCGGCCGGCTCGCGCTGGAGTGACGCTGGTTCTGAAGGCTCGATCCACGGCACCCGATGGGCGAAGATCCGCACCGGAGGCGGGTGGCGTAGCGTCCGAGAATGCGCAGCTTCCCGGTAACGGATGTGGTTCGCTCCTACGCCGTCGCTCACGGATCTTGGCGCCCCGACAGTGTGGTCCGTGAGCTGCAGGCTGAGACGGCCGTGCTCGGGGACGTGGCAGGGATGCAGATCGGTGACGACCAGGGGCAGCTGCTGACCATGCTCGTCCGGCTGACCGGCGCACGCCGGGCCGTCGAGGTGGGGACGTTCACCGGCTACTCGAGCATGTGTATCGCCCGGGGCCTGGCCGAGGGAGGTTCCCTGCTGTGTTGCGACGTCAGCGCGGAGTGGACTGAGATCGGCCGGCGTGCCTGGGCCTCCGCCGGCTTGGCCGACCGGATCGAGCTGCGTATCGGCCCGGCGCTGGAGACGTTGCGGGCGCTGCCCGCGGCGGCAGACATCGACCTGGTTTTCATCGATGCGGACAAGGCCGGCTATGCCGCCTACTGGGCCGAGCTGGTGCCACGGGTCCGCCCCGGGGGACTGTTGCTCGCGGACAACGTGCTGTGGAGCGGGCAGATCACCGATCCCGAGGTCACCGACGCGAACACCACCGCGTTGCGGGCCTTCAACGACCTGGTTGCCTCCGACGACCGCGTCGATACCGTGGTCCTGACCGCCTTCGATGGACTGACCATCGCCCGACGGCGGTGACTCTGGAGCTGCCGAGGTGGCCGCACCCGGCCACTCCGAACGCAGATGCGGGTTCGCACCGTCAGGGATCCTGGTTCCACCGGTCACGACCCCGGTCGGGTGTCATCACAGCGACGGCAGCCAAAGCGCCTCCCGAGCCTTATGCCACAACGGCGGACCCCCTGAGAGCCCCTCCCTCGCTGGCGGCGGTTAGACGCGGGCCGCTCTCCCGCGAAAGGACGCACTCGTACGCAGAGCCGAGGGGCGGCCGTTCGCACCGAACCCGAGATGGTGCGAGTGCTATGTGTAGAGCGCCACCCATGGAGCGAGAAGATCTCGGTAAGTCGTTGGCCGCAGCACCCGGAGCCCGGTGTACCGCTGGATGACAGGGGCTTGTGTGAAGAGCCGGCGCTCTATTGTCAAGAATGCGTCGCAGTGGTACGCAAGAGCGTCTACGAGCAGCTTCCAGTCCTCGGTAATTACCCTCCCAAGTGGCGGGAAATTCGGGTCGTCCCGCTTCTCACCCTCGGACTGCACCAGCCAGTTATCGAGAACGTCGCGGACCCATGTCACATAGGGCCGACCACCCACCACCGGCGGTCAACTCCATACGGTCTAAGGACGCATGCGCCCGAGCAACAGTTCCTCGCGGACAACCTGGATCGTCCTGGCTCAGTGTCTCCAAGGGACCGTTGGCAGCCACACCCTCATTGTGGAGATACCACGGTTTGCCCAGCTGTGGTAGGGCACTAGCGTCACCAGGTGGCGCGACGGCTCGCTCGTTGCCGGAGGTGTGGACGCCGCCTTGTGGTACGGCCAACCAACTTCGCGCAGCCGATCAGGCAGTTCAAACGCCTCGACGAGAAACGCGGGTACTCCAAGGAGTCCGTCGACGTGCGTTGTCTGGGGGGTTTCTGTCTCCACCTCCATGGCGTCGAGGTCCAGGTCTTCGTCTGCGAGCAACTCGAGGCAGTAGACGATCGGGCCAACCTCGAGTGCCGCGCACCCGCGGATGGCGTCGATCCGGCCGTCTGGAAGCGTCCACCGCGGGCGGATCGGTAGACTTAGCAAGACTTGGTCACCGACCCTCCAGTTGCGTCCCAGTGTTGCCGTACCCGGTTTGGCGGGGTGGGGCTGCCCGTTCACCTCGATGCTGGCCCCCTCGGCCCATGACGGAATCCGAAGGGTAAGGGTCCAGGGCCCGGCGAGGGCTTCGGTCACTGTCACTTCGATGAGGCCGTCCCATGGGTAGTCGGTGCGCACCGATATCCCTGCCCGGCCTCTGTCGAGCTCGGCCCGGACCGTCCCCGGGACGTACTGGTGCAGCTGGATGCCGCTGCCGTCGCTGGTCGCGACGTATCCAGCGAGCGAGCTGATCGTCCGCGCGACGTTGGGGGGACAGCACGGCACCGAGAACCATGGCGCGCGCATGCCGGTGGCCGCGTGGGTGCTTTCACTTTCGGCCGGTGGCGGGGTGCTGAGCACCCGCCGGTGCAGGGTGTTGGTGTAGAAGAACGCTGCTCCGTCTTCAGCGACGGCCGCCGCGACGATGTTGTACAGGGTTCGTTCGATGTGATCGGCGTACCTGGCATCGCCGGTGGCCAGCAGCAGACGGTGGCTGAGCATGATGGCTGCGACACCGGCGCAGGTCTCGGAGTAGGACCGGTCCGGCGGCAGTTCGAAGTCGTCGCCGAAGGCCTCGTCCCGATGTCGGGAACCCATGCCGCCGGTCAGGTAGGTCCGTCTGGCGACCGTGTTCGTCCACTGCGTGATGACGGCCTGCAGCAGCTCGTCGTCTCCGGTTTCGACGGCGACATCGACCGCGCCCGCCGCGAGGTACAGGGCGCGCACCGCGTGGCCGCGGAGCACCTCGGCGTCGCGGACCGGGATGTCGTCCTGGTAGTAGGCGGCGCCGAACATGCCTTCACCGAGCAGACCATGTCCGCGTTGCTCGATCATTGCCTGAGCGGTCCGCAGGTACCGTTGCTCCCCGGTCGACCGGTATAGCTCGACCAGCGCTACCTCGATCTCTGGATGCCCGTCGACGGCGGGCGCACAGTCCGGGCCGAACAGCCGGCAGACGTGGTCCGCGGCCCGGCGTGCCAGCTCGGTCAGCGGGTCTGGGCCGTGCGTGCGTAACCTGGCCACCCCGGCCTGGATGAGGTGCCCCATGCAGTACAGCTCATGACCCATCTGCAGGTCCGTGTACCGCTCCCGGTCGGAGTAGGCACCCCAATAGGTGTTGACGTATCCATCGGCCTCCATCGCGAGCCCGATGGACTCGGTCAGTTCGTTCAGCTGCCGTTCCGGCTCCGGGGAACCGGAACGACCGACCTCCCAGGCGAGCGCTTCGGCCACCTTGTATGCGTCGGAGTCGGTGAACAGGACTCCTCGACGCTCCGGGGTGGGCCGCTGGCGTGGCGGCAGGAAGTTGTCGACGGTGCCCACTCGGCGAATCCACTGGAGACAGTGCGGGATCACGGTCTCCGCATTCAGACGCTGGAGGTTCCCCCAGAATCCGCCGGAAAGGACCACCTCGTCGAGCCCGAGGGGTCTGAGCCGTCCAGGCGTCCGCGGGGCGACCGGGCGCCCGTGAGTGGCGGGACCGGGTGACGACTCGGGCATGACTCTCCTCTGTCGAGAGGCCGGGGGCATCCCGGCATCCGGCCGACCCCGACGTCAGCCCTTGACGGCGCTCCCTGCGACACCCTCGATGATCCGGCGCTGGAAGAACAGGTAGAGGATCACCAACGGTAGGGCGCCCAGGATCGCGGACGCCTGGATGTCGGCGACTCGCTGCCCGTAAGAACCCTGGACCGTGGCCAGCCCGACCGGGATCGTCATGAGCTTGGGGTTGGAGAGGACGAACAGGGGCAGGATCAGGTTGTTCCACACGGTGACGAAGGTGAGGATGGCCATCGCTGCCACAACCGGCCGGGACAGCGGCAGGATGATGGACCGGTAGATCCGCCAATAGCCGGCCCCGTCGATGCGGGCGGCCTCCTCGATCTCCAAGGGTAGGGCGTCGAAGAACTGCTTGAACACGAAGACCGCGATCACCGCCGGCACCTGGGGGAAGATCACTGCCCAGAATGTGTTCAGCAGGTTAACCGCCCCCAGCACCTGGTAGATCGGAACAATCAAGACTGCACCAGGGATCATGATGCCGCCGAGCATCAAGATGAAGACCAGGCCGCGGCCCCGGAACTTCATCCGCGACAACGCGTAGGCGGCCATGGACGCGAACAGAACGGTCAGGACCACGGTCACGACCGAGGTGATGGCGCTGGCCAGGTACCAGTTCCAGATGTCGCCGGACTGCAGCAAGGTCACATAGGAGTGCAGGGTCGGACTGGTGTCCTTGAGGATGGCGCTGGCGCCTAAGGCCGCCGTGGCGTTGTCCGAGAACGAGGTCTTGATGGCCCACAGGCTCGGGATGAGCCAGAGGATCGCGAACACGCCGAGGAGCACGGCCGCGATGATGTTGAAGGCGCGTCCGCTCTGCTCGGGCCTCGTGGTTGTGCGCGCTGCAGGTGCGGCCGCGGAGATGCCCGCCCGGCGGTTGTCGGATTGCGTTGCCGTCGCCATGTCAGGCCGTCCTCTCCTGGAAACGCTCGAACAGTTGCCGGATCAGCGCGATGATGACGATGAGGATGAACAGCAGTACCGACGCCGCCGAGGCGGCGCCCACTCGGTAGTCGGTGAAGGCGGTGTTGGTGACCAGGCCAAGCACCACCTGAGTCGAGATCCCGGGGCCGCCCTGTGTCATCAGGTACACCTGGTCGAAGATCTTCAGGCTGGCGATGATCTGCAGCAGGACCACCAGGGTGGTGGTGCGATTGAGCATGGGGATCGTGATGTATCGGATCTGCTGCCAGCTGGAGGCGCCATCGATCGCCGCCGCTTCGTACAGCTCGCGGGGGATGTCCTGCAGCCCGGCCAGGTAGAGGACGAAGTTGAACCCGAGGGTCCACCAGATGGTCGCCAGTGCGATGCCCCACATCGCGAAGTTCGGGTCTCCGAGGACCGCCACCGGGGTTCGACCCAGCCAGGTCTGCAACTCGGAGAACAGGCCGGTGTCGGGCGTGAAGATGAAGACCCAGATCAACCCGATCGAGGCCGAGGGCAGGATGAACGGCAGGAAGAAAGCCAGCCTGAAGAACCACTGCCCGCGGCTGACGCGGTTGGCCAGGACCGCGAACACGAAGGCGAGGATCACCAAGGGCGGCACCGTGTAGATCGTGAACTGCACGGTGTGCCACATCGAGGACCAGAAGTCGGATCGGCTGAGCATCTCGGTATAGTTGGAGACGCCCGCGAAGCTTCCGACGCCGGACTTGACGAGGCTTGTGTTGAAGAAGCTCATGACGAACATGTAGATCGTCGGCCCGATGAGGAAGATCACGTAGAAGAGCGTGAACGGCGCCAGGAACAGCCACGCTGGCTTGTTCTGAGGAAACGGGTTCGCGCTTCGGCTCAGAGTGGTAGTGGCCTCGGCAGGTGGGGCGAGGGTTTGGCTTGTCACGAGGAAGCCTCCTGTCGAACCGGTGGAACGCGCGGATACCGCTCGGGGTGCCTCACAGGGGGCTCGGCGTGTTGAGATAGGTCTCGAGCTGCGACTTCATGTCCGACAAAGCGCTGGCCGGGCTGGCCAGTCCCTGCTGGACGAGGCCGATCTGGGCGCCGACGATGTTCTCGAAGGTGGACCCAGAGCCGGAGTACCACGCCTGCTCGTCGTACACCGCCTCGTCGGCGGCCGAGGCGTAGTTGGCCTGCGGGAGCAGGGCCTTGTACTCGGCGCTGTTGCGTGTCGGCCGGTATGCCGGAATGTGGCCACCCTTGGCCCACGTCATGCTCTGCTCAAGCATCGACTTCATGAACCCCATCGCGCGGGCCATCTGTTCCGGGGTTCGCTCCATTCGAGGCAGCACGAACGCGTGCGAGTCGGCTTGCGTGGCGACCTTGTCGAACAGCTGCGGGACGGGAACGATCCCGAACTTCAGCCCCTGGATCCCCTGTGCCGTGGTGATCTCCCACGGTCCCTCAAAATAGAACCCTGCCTTGCCGGTGAACATCAGCGTCTGCGCGCCGGCGTAGTCTGCGGTGGGCACCAGCAGGTTGGTCTTGCTCAGCTTCTGGATGTAGGCCAGCGTCTTGGTGGCGAGGTCCTCGTTGACCGTCAGCTTCGTCCCGCCGCCCGAGATGAACGGCGTCGCGCCGTTCTGCTGCGAGTACAGCGTCTGGAACAGCCGCCAGGGCGTCGCGAAGTCGCCAACGCTGGCCGAGCCGGCGCCATAGGCTCCGGTGACCTTCTGCGCGGCGGCTAGGGCGGCCTCGAACTCCTCCGTGCCCTGGATCGGTTTCAAGTTGCCGTCGGCATCGAGGAGGCCGGCCTTCTGACACACATCAGCGTTGTAGAACATGACGAAGGGATGTGTGTCCAGGGGGACGATCCACGACTGCCCGTTGAGCTTCTGGGCCGCCCACACCTTCGGGTTGAAGTCGGTGGACTGCAGCCCGACCGAAGCCAGCATCGCGTCGGTGATTGGTGTCAGCAGGTTGGCCTGGGCCAGGTTCTGTGCCCGGGTCAAATGCGATACCGCGACGTCCGGTGGCTTGTCGCCGAGCGTGGCGAGCGAGAGCTTGGTGTAGTACGGGTTTCCCCACGCGAACGTCGCCGCCTGCAGCGAAGCCGGGCCGCCGTGCTGTTGGGCGTACTGGTCCAGCATGACCGTCAGCCGGGCGCCGTCCCCGCCGCCGAAGAGGTTCCAGAAGGTCAGGGTGCCTGGATCCAGTGGTGTCGCGACGAGCCCCGCCGAGAGCGCGGACCCGCAGCCGGAGAGAGCACTCCCGGCGACGCCGATTCCGGCCGCCGCCAGCGTTCCCCGCAGGAATGTCCGCCGGGAGAAGCCCTTCCCATCGCGGTGGAGATGAGCGCTCATGCCTCGTTCCCTTCCCGCCGTCTTTGGCGTGGACCGCGATCCAATCTCATTCGTCGGGTGGTAGGGGCCACTGGCCTCTGGTCAGCCCTCTGGGGTTGCGCGGTGTTATCGCTCACATTAGCGGGCGACCCATACCGCTGCAACGAACGCGGAGCCGCTCGAAGTCGGCGCCGACGGGCCGGGATGGACGGCCGGCGGACTACTGGGACCGGTGGGAGCCCGGCCCGAGGCGCACCGCACTCCACGAGACCGGGGGGAGTGAGGCGGTCAGCTGAGCCTGTCGGATTTCCGCCGACTCGAGCGGTCGTGCAACAACCCGGTCAGGTTCGTCAGCGGTGTTGGATTCGTATGGGTCTGCCCCGCCGATCGTCCAGGTCTCGAGAACATCGAGTTGCGGGAACTCTGTGAGCGAGACGGCCAGATCGACTGGCTGCGTGAGGTCGCGGTTGACCGCGAAGATCGTCACCTCACCGGCGGCCTCGTCATGGGTTGCCACGGCGTCCACCACCGGCACCGTTCCGTACCGTTGGGTTTCGAGGGTCGGCGAGTTCAGCTCGATCCGTAGGACTGTCCCCTTGGCCATCCGAGAGGTCAGCGCGAACGGGTAAAAAATGGTCTGTCGCCAGGACGCTCCACCGGGTTCGGTCATGATCGGGGCGATGACGTTGACCAGCTGCGCCTGGCAGGCGACAGTCACCCGGTCGCTGTGGCGGAGCAGGGCGATGAGGAGGTTGCCGACGACCACCGCGTCCGCAGTGTTGTAGCGGTCCTCGATGACCCGGGGTGCCACGTCCCAGGTCTCCGGTGGCCCAGCCTTCTCGTGCCGGCTCAGGTACCAGACGTTCCACTCGTCGAACGAGATGTTGATCCGCTTGTTGCTCTTCAGCCGCGCTGCCACGCTGTCCGCGGTGGCGACCACGCTGCCGATGAAGTGGTCCATGTTGACGGCCGACGCTAAGAAGCTGGCAAGGTCCCCGTCGACCTCCTCGTAGTACGCGTGCGCGGAGATGTAGTCCACCTGGTCGTACGCCAGCTCGAGGACGGTGGACTCCCAGGCCCCGAATGTCGGCATCGCGGAACTCGAGCTTCCGCAGGCGACGAGCTCGAGGCCAGGCTGGGCAGATCGCAGCGCTCGCCCCACCTCTGCCGCCAGTCGGCCGTACTCGTGAGCGGTCTTGTGGCCCGTCTGCCAGGGGCCGTCCATCTCGTTGCCGAGGCAGAAGATGGAGATGCCATGGGGTTCAGGCGTGCCGTTGGAGCGGCGCCGTTCGGAGAGTTCGGTGCCTGAGGGGTGGTTGAGGTACTCGTGGGCGTCGAGGGCCTCTTGGACTCCGCGGGTGCCGAGGTTGAGGGCGTACATCACCTCAACTCCGGCCTTCCTCGCCCAGCGAGCGAACTCGTCGATACCGACCGCGTTGGTCTCCAGCGTGTGCCACGCGAGGTCGCGGCGCCTCGGGCGTTCCTCGGCCGGACCGATGCCGTCTTCCCAGCGGTACCCGGAGACGAAGTTTCCGCCTGGATAGCGCACGAGGGAGACGCCAAGCTCACGAGTCAGGTCGAGCACATCGCCCCGGAAGCCGTGCTCGTCCGCGGTCGGGTGTTCCGGCTCGTAGATCCCGGTGTACACACAGCGGCCCATGTGCTCGACGAACGAGCCGAAGGTTCGTCGATTGACCGGCGCGACGGTGAATGCCGGGTGGAGCGCGATGGTGGCGGAAGTCATGTCAGCGGTTCCTCCGGTTGCTTCTGAACCTGGTCAGGCAGCGCCGCTCGGTTGGGCCGAGCGGCCCTTCGATGGGCACCATGGTGCCCTACCGCATCCGGGACCTCGCCGCCGCTGTTCACGGCATCGAGGACCTCGACTGTCTGATGGCGCCACTACGATTTGCGCATGCTGGCATTCCGAGCGCCGGTCGCCTCGGATGGCCGATGTAGCCGCTCGTGCTGGCGTGTCTCACCAGACGGTGTCACGGGTCCTCAACGACTCGTCCATCGTTCGGCCCGAGACCAAGGAGCGAGTACTCAAGGCGATCGTCGAGCTGGGCTATCGGCGCAACCCGGCGGCTCGCTTCTTGGTGACCCGCCGGTCCGCGGTCGTCGGGGTCGTCGTGGCCGACCTGAGCTACTTCGGGCCGTCTAGCACAGTCGTTGGGATCGAGCGGGCTGCTCGAGAAGCGGTATAGAGCACCGATCCTCACCGGGCGAGCGCCGTCCCACACGAGGGCGGTCGCTGGCGCCGATTGCCTGCGTCACAGTGGGCGGTAGGACGTTGGCCCACAGTGGGCGCTCTGCAGCACCATGGGGACGGCGCCTCACTGGGGTGTCAGACGCCGGCGACGTAGGCGGTGAGGAAGTGGACGCCATGGCGGTCGAGGTTGCCGCGGGCGCGGTCGTAGTGCTCGGTGGTTCTGGGGTCGGCGAGGATTTGCGCGTCGCGGAGGGGGACGCCGGCGTCGAGGGCGTTGGTGATGGCGGCGTGCCGCACGGAGTGTGGGCTGATGTGCCGCGGGATTCCGGCCGTCTTCGCGATACGGGTGACCATCCGGTAGGCGTCGCGGCGGTCGATGGGGCGTCCAGAGATTGGTCGCAGGATCAGTGGCCCGCTGACGCGGTGGCCGCGGCAGGCTTCCAGCACGCGCAGGACCGGCACGGTCAGTGGCATGGTGGCGGGTTTGTTGCCCTTGCCGACCAGGTGCAGGACCCGGTACCCGCGCAGGGTGTCGGCGAAGTCCTCGATCCGCACGGCTGCAGCTTCGGAGGCCCGGAGGGCGTTGATGCCGAGCAGGAACGCCAGGGCGCCGTGGTGGACGGTGATGGTTTGGGCGACTTGGAGGAACCGGATCAGCTCGAGCCGGTCCAGCCCTTGGGTGCGGGTCTCGTCC
>DASYGI010000250.1:0-4247 GCA_035999925.1 Pedococcus sp. | reverse complement strand
GAGGCCGCCGCGCTGGTGGCCGAGGTCGTCCAGCGGATCGGGCCGGCCGCCGTCGTCAGCTACGACCGTCACGGTGGGTACGGCCATCCCGACCACATCCAGGCACATCGGGTGACCTGCGCTGCGCTGGCGTCGATCGAGCGCACCGTCCGCCCACGGCTCTTCGCCGTCCTGACCCCGCAGTCGTGGGCGCGCGAAGACCGCCAGTGGCTGGCGCGGCATCGGGCCGACTCGGGTGCCGGCGCTGAGTCGCAGTGGCTGCTGCCCGACCCCGAGGGGGACTACCCGGCGTCCGTGGTCGACGATGACCTGGTGACCCACGAGCTCGTGCTCCCCGAACTGGTGCCCATTCAGGCTGAGGCGCTGCGCCGCCATCGCACTCAGGTGACCGTCGCCGCGGACGGCCTGTCCTATGCCCTGTCCAACAACCTCGCGGCCCGGCTGTCCGGACGCGAAGGGTATGCCGTCCTCGACCCCACGACGGGCGAGCTGGCCGAACCCGACCAAGGCCCGCGGCATACCGAGCTGGTCTGCGAGTCGGGCCGATGACCAACGCAGCCGTCCCACCGGAGGCAGCCGACGAGTTCCGGCTCGCCATGGGACGTTTCGCGACGGGCGTCACCGTCCTCACGACTCGCTGGGACGGGCACGACCACGCAATGACGGCCAACGCGCTGACCTCCGTCTCGATGGATCCCATGCTCGTGCTGGTCTGTGTCGAGGTGGAGGCTCGGTTCCACGATGCTGTGATCGAGTCCGGGACCTGGGGGGTCAGCGTGCTTGCAGCCTCCCAGCGCCCGACCGCGGAATGGCTCTCGACCCGGGGCCGGCCGTTGCACGGACAGCTGGACCGGGTGGCCCACCGGCGGGGCACGGCCACGGGGGTGGCGCTGCTCGACGGGGCGCTGGCGACCGTCGAATGCCGCACCACCGACACGCGGCCCGCAGGTGACCACACCATCGTGGTCGGCGAAGTACTCTCGCTCTCGACGGGCGATCATCCCGGAGATGCGCTGGTCTACTACCGCAGCAGGTACGCAACGCTGCAGTGATCGGGCAGGGTGAGGGAGCAGGTGTGAGGGAGAGCGGGTCAGCCGCCCTGCGGCTGGGAATCGCCCTGGTGGTCCTGGCGGCCGCCTACGTCGGAGCGGCCTGGTTCCTGGGTCATCACGTGCCCGCCAACACCACCGTTGCGGGGATCCCCGTCGGTGGGATGTCGACCGACCAGGCCGAGGTGACGCTGCGTCGCGCGGTGGGCACCGAGGGCACCGCTCCCGTCGAGGTCATGGCGGGCGACAAGACGATCTCGCTCGACCCCGTCCGGGCCGGGCTCACCCTGGACCTGTCGGCCACGGTGCACAGCCTGAGCCAGTTCAGCCTTCTGCCGGCCGACCTATGGAACCACCTGACCGGTGGGACCGACGTGCCCCTGGTGAAGACCGTCGACCGGGCGCGACTGGACTCGGCGCTCGCCTCTGCCGCGGCTCCGCTGAACACCGCACCGGTCCAGGGCGCGGTGAGCTTCGTCGACGGCACCGTGCGGCCGGTGCAGCCCATCGCCGGGTCGACCCTGTCCGTGCCCCAGACCGCTGCTCAGATCGCCGTTCGCTGGCCGGCGATGGGTCCGATCCAGGCGAGCGTCGAGGCCACCCAGCCGACGGTGTCCGCGCAGGAGGTCGCGCGGGCCATGGCCGAGTTCGCGAACCCGGCGATGTCTGGGCCGGTGACCGTGATGGTCGGGACCAAGAAGTTCACAGTTCGGCCGGCTGCGTACGCCCCGGCCCTGTCCATGAAGGCTGACGGCAGTGGTCAGCTCGTCCCGGTCGTCGACCAGGCCAAGCTCGTGGCTGCCGTGCGGGCGGCCAGTGCCGGGGCGGGGGTCGAGTCGCGACCACGGGACGCCAGGATCACGTTCAAGGGCGCGACCGCGGTGGTGGTGCCCTCCGCGCCCGGGGTGACGCTCAACGATGCCTCAGTCGCGACCAGCTTCCTCCCGGCGCTGACCTCCCACGCACGCACGGCGAAGGTGGCCACGACCCTGGTGCAGCCAGGGCTCACCACAGCCCAGGCCAACGCCATCAAGCCCAAGGCCGTGATCGGGACCTTCACGACCCAGTTCCCCGTCAACCCGCCCCGGACCGCCAACATCACCCTCGCGGCGAAGACCCTCAACGGCACCTATGTCGCCCCCGGAGGGCAGTTCAGCCTCAACGGGGTGCTCGGCGAGCGCACGGCAGCAAAGGGATACCAGAAGGCTCCGGTCATTGAGGGCGGTCGGTTGACCATCGACTACGGCGGCGGGGTGTCGCAGCTGTCGACGACGCTCTTCAACGCGGCCTTCTTCGCTGGGGTACGGATCGACCAGTACCTGCCCCACAGCTTCTACATCTCGCGGTACCCCGAAGGACGTGAGGCGACGGTCTCCTGGCCCAACGTGGACCAGAAGTGGACCAACGACACGGGCTACGGGATCCTCATCGCCGCCCGCGTCAGCGGGAACTCGGTGACCGTGTCGCTCTACGGCACCAAGGTCTGGGACATCAAGGCCGTCCAGGGTCCGCGGCGCAACGTCGTCCAGCCGCGCACCATCGTCGACGCCTCGTCCAGCTGCGTCGCGCAGGCGCCGTCGCCCGGGTTCGACGTCACGGTGGATAGGGTGTTCAGCAAGGGCCGAACGACGGTGCGGACGTCGACGTTCACGACGCACTACCTGCCCGAGGACAGCGTGACCTGCACCCATCCGAAGAAGCCCTGAGCCCGCACGATTCAGCCAGTGGCCTTGGTCGGCACTGAGCTAGGGCTTGGGTGACCCACTCCGCGCCTGGGTCAGAAAGGCGTAGGCCGAGTGGGTCTCGAAGCCCAGGCGGTGGTAGAGGCGAAGCGCGGTTTCGTTGTCGTGTTCCACCTGCAGGTGCATCATCAGCACCCCGTCGTGGTGGGCCAGCTCCGCGAGCCGGGCGGTTAGGTGGGCGGCAAGCCCGCGACCGCGGTATGCCGGGTCGGTCCAGACCGCGCCCAGTCCGGCCCAGCCCGCGGCGAGCCCGAGTCGGGCCACCGCCACCGGTCGGGTTCCGGCTGCTGTGGCGCTGCGCAGGCCCAGCTGCTGCGAGAGCCCGCCGCCAGGACGGATCTGGCCGAACACCTGCCGCGGGCTGCCGGTCAGGACGGTCTCGGTGACCGCTGGGACCGTGGTACGCGTGTCCCGATAGGTGTCCAGCCACGCCTCGTCGAGATCGGCGCTCGTCAAGACCTCTGGCCCCCCGGGGTCGGCCGCGGCGACGGTCGCAGTGGCCGCAGTGAGCGCCATGGTGAGGCTGCCCACCCTGTAACCGCGGTCGAGCAGCACCGCCCCGAGCGGATCCTCAGCGGCATCGAAACCGACCGGACCCGCGAGGGTGAGCTTCGCCGGGAGGCCGCGTGCGGCATACCAGCTCTCCACCGCGTCCACGGCCTCGGACAGCGGCATTCCCGGGTCGCCCACGGGGAGCGCGGAGTTGGCCCGCTGGGTGAAGCCCGCGGAGGCACGCAGCTGCCACTCGCCGAGGGATTCCTGTTCCACCGCGCCCCAGCCCGGCGCCATGACGCGTTGCAGGTCCTGCGTCGACAGGGCCAGGTGGGCCGGGCCGCGCCTGGTCGGCCTCGGCGGAACCTCCTTGGCCGCAGTGACCCGCTCCAGCGGGATGGTGACCAGCCCGCGGGCCGTCTCAACGCTCAGCCCGACCTCGTCCGCGGCGACCAGCGTTCCCACCGAGTCGGTCAGCGTGGCCCCGGTTGCCGGGTCCGGCGCGCTCAGCCGCCACCTGACCACGACCCGAGACCCCACGGGGAGGGTGCGTACGTCGCTCACCATGCGCCGCATAGTATGTCCGGCATGACGTACGTGATCGCGCAGCCTTGTGTGGACCTCAAGGACAAGGCCTGCATCGAGGAATGTCCGGTCGACTGCATCTACGAAGGCGAGCGGTCGCTCTACATTCACCCTGACGAGTGTGTGGACTGCGGTGCCTGTGAGCCGGTCTGCCCCGTCGAGGCGATCTACTACGAGGACGACGTCCCCGAGCAGTGGGCGCAGTACTACAAGGCCAACGTCGAGTTCTTCGACGACCTCGGCAGCCCCGGTGGCGCGGCCAAGCTCGGCCTGATCAACAAGGACCACCCGATCATCGCCGACCTCCCGCCGCAGGAGCACTCGGAGTGACGACAGGGGCGCTGGCCCTTCCTGACTTTCCCTGGGACTCGCTCGCTCC
>DASYGI010000249.1:0-7009 GCA_035999925.1 Pedococcus sp. | reverse complement strand
CTGTCGGGGTGGCGCCCGGCATTGACCTCGTCGTCGTCCAGCAGGAAACGGGCGCCCGTGTTGGGCCCGCGCAGGACGACGAGAAGGGCCGTGCCTGGACGCAACGCGTCGACCGTGGCCTGGTCGGCCTTGCTCAGCGTGACATCGGCCTCGGCGGTGGTGTCGATCTGCTCGAGGTCTCCGATCCCTGGCAGCCGCATGGTCGTCGGCTCATGGGGGCGCGACGTCTGCTCGTCGTTCTCGCTGCCGTTCATGGGTTCTGCGCTCCTCGTATGTCGTGCCCCGGGCTCCCCCACTAGCAAAGCACAAACCTAGGAGACGGCCAGGGGGGTTGGCAGTCGTTTGCCATAACTGCGGACGCCTGCGCGACCGCGGGCGGTTCAGTCGAGCTGCGCCTGGTATGCCGCAGCGTCCATGAGAGCGTCCACCGAGGCCACGTCCTCGGGACGCAGCTCGTACATCCAGCCCTCGCCGTAGGGGTCGGAGTTGACCAGCTCGGGCGTGGCGTCGAGAGCGTCGTTGATGGCGGTGACCTCGCCGGCCAACGGCGCGTACAGGTCGCTGACCGACTTAGTGGACTCGACCTCGCCGCAGGCATCGCCGGCCGCGATGGTGTCTCCCACAGCGGGGAGGCTCACGTAGACCACGTCGCCCAGCGCCTCCTGAGCGAACGCGGTGATGCCGATCCGAACCGCCCCGTCCTCACCGGTGCGCACCCACTCGTGCTCGGCGGTGTAGCGCAGTTCCTGGGGGTAGTCCGGCTGGCTCATGCGAATCCTCTCGGGGGTGGGGCGGGATGTCGTCACGTGACGGCGTCACTTCGACGGCGTCGGAACGGCCCGAGCGTAACGAGGCTGTTCAAGGCTGTGCAATGCGGTGATGCTCAGGGACGCTCGTTGCTCGATCGTCGACTGCGCACCCTGCCCGCGAACCGAGTCAGTGACGCCCCCGGGTATGCCCATCGCGGAGGCCATCGTGGCGCTGTCGCCGATGGCGCGGATGACATACGGAGAGGACAGCGGCTCCCCCGCGATCTGCACCTGACCGTTGACGTCGGCGAACCAGCTGTCGGCGACCACCCGGACACCGCCGATCTGGACTGCCTCGGCTCCGGCGTCCCGCAGCTCCTGCAAGGCGTCCAACAACAGGGCCGAGGTCACCTTGTGGGCGGGGTCGGTGATGGTGATGACAACGCCGGGGCCGGTGGCGGGAACCGTCCCGGCGAGAACCCCCAGAGTGTTCAGCCGGTCCTGCGCGGCCTTGAGCGCCTCCGAGCTCGACCCTGCGCCCGATAGGAGCCGGTCCCGGGTCAGCTCCAGGGTGCGGGTGTCCGTGCTCAGCCGGCCCTGCTCCTGGTTGACGTCGCCGAGAATGCGGACGAGCTCGTCCTCCCGGAGCTGCTCGAGCCCGGTCTGGCTGGTCTGCTGCACCTGCGTGGCGATCGCGAAACCCAGCCCGATCGCCAGCAGCGCCGCGAACGCGTTGGCTCGGGTCGCCCGGGGGCGGGCCATCCGAAGAAGGGTCCCCCAGGACGAGGTCTGAGCGGGAGTGGTCATGCCTTGAACAGATGCCTGCGGATCGAGGCCACGTTGGAGAAGATCCGGATCCCCAGGACGACCACGACGCCGGTGGACAGCTGCGAGCCGACCCCGAGCTGGTCGCCGAGGAAGACGATGAAGGCCGCCACCACGACGTTGGCGAGGAAGGAGACGACGAAGACCTTGTCGTTGAAGATGCCGTCGAGGACGGCGCGCACGGCACCGAACACCGCGTCGAGGGCAGCGATCACCGCGATCGGGAGGTAGGGCTGCAGGCCGAGCGGGACGTGGGGGCCCCACAGCAGTCCGAGCAGGACTCCTCCGACAAGGCCGAGCAGGGGAATCACGGTGAGGTCTCCGAAGTGGTCGGGGTCGAGCTCGTGCTGGTCGTACTCGTGCTGGTTGTCCCAGGGACCCTGGCATCGCGCAGGGTCAAGGTGGTCGACGCCGGCAGGGTGAGGGTGTCGATGTTGTCTATGGAAACACGGATGCCGTAGTTGTCCTTGAGGGCACGCGCGTACTGTCCACCGTCGTTGCCGGCGAAGTTCGTCTGCAGCGACGAGGGGTCGCCGATCACCTCGACGGTGTAGGGACGCGTCAGCGGGCGGTAGTTCACCAGGATGGCCTGACCGGCGAACCGGATGGCCGACCGCGAGGTGAGTCGCTGGCCGTTGACGGCGATCGCCTCGCCGCCAGCCTCCCACAGACCGTTGACCACGATCTGCAGGTCCTTGGACAGCACCGTGCCGTCGTTGGTCCCGGAGTTGTTGCGGGGGTTGGCGTCGGCCCCGCTGGGGTGAGCGCTGGGCGCATCGTCCAGCACGACGCGGACCCCAGGCCCCGTGACAGCCTCGGCCCCGGAGACCAGCGACAGCGCGTCGAGGCGGCCCTGGAGGCCCCTATCGTCCACACCCAGCGCTTGGCTCTGGAGCTGGGCGACCTGGCTCTGGAGCGCCCGGTCGTGCGCGTCAGCCGCGTCCACCGCCTGGCGGCGGGACTGGATCTGGGCGATGAGCTCCGCCTTGGCCTTGAGCGCGGCGGTCGACGGAGCCCGTAGAGACAGGGCTCCGGTAGTCAGCAACAGCCCGATGACCAGGGCCGCGACGAGCACTACTGGCGTCCGGATGCCCGTGCTGGCCGGAAGGCCGGCGCTACTGCGGGCCTCAGCTGCCGCGGCATACCCAGGGTCCAGTGGCCGCTCCATCATGGACGTGAGCAGCGTCATGGACTCGTCGGGGCGCCGAGCCGAGGCAGGCGGCGGCGTCGCGTGACGGTGCGAGGTGGGTGCCACTGGCGGCCTACCTCGCCGTCGCGGTGTACGCCCGCGCGACCTGACGAGCCTGCACGACGTACATCACCCCGGCGACCCAGTACAGGACGACACCCCACCAGGCGAACGCCCAGCCGATCGGCAGGGCCCAGTGGGCGAACGAGCCGTTCCCCTGGCCGAGGAGCAGCAAGGGAAAGGCGTACAGCAGGTTGAACGTTGCGGCCTTTCCGACGAAGTGCACCGGCAACCCGGTCTGGCCATAACGGCGGATCCACCACAGCACCCCCGCCAGCAGGAGCTCACGGCCCACCAGGACCGCGACCAGCCACCATGGGATGACCCCTCGCCAAGCCAGCCCGAAAAGGGTGGTGGCGATGTAGAGGCGGTCGGCCAACGGGTCGAGCAGCTGCCCGACCCGGGAGACCAGGCCGAAGCGACGCGCGATCTTGCCGTCGAGGTAGTCGCTCAGACCGGACACCATGAGGGTCGCCAGGGCGAGCGCGTCATGCCGGGTGAGGATGGCCCACAGGAACACGGGCACACCGACGAAGCGAAGCGACGACAGGACGTTCGGCAAGGTCAGGACGCGGTCGGAGGCGCTGGACGTCCCCTCCGTCAGCTCCTGATCGCCTTGTGCCGTCACGCGGGAAGCCTAACCGGACTGCCCTCCGTAGAGTTCGCAGGCATGGACAACCCTCTGCTCGGGCCAGGGCTGGATCGCCTCCGTGAACGGCGCAGTATCAAGTGGCGGCTCTACGAGCCCGACATCCTCCCCCTCTGGGTGGCCGAGATGGATGTCGTCCCGCCCGAACCAGTGCGCCGCGCGGTCATCGACGCGATGGAGACCGGCGACACCGGCTATCCCTGGGCGGCGGACTATGCGCATGGCTTGGCGACCTTCGCCCAGGAGCGCTGGGACTGGCGGCCCGACCCGCGGACCATGTCGATCGTCCCCGACGTCATGCTCGGCATCGTCGAGGTTCTCAAGCTGCTCACCGGGCCAGGAGACGCCGTGGTGGTGAACTCGCCGGTGTACCCACCGTTCTTCGACTTCGTGGGGCACCTGGGACGCACCGTCGTCGAGGCCCCCTTGTCAGCGCTGGGACGACTTGACCTCGCCTCCCTCGACCAGGCCCTCAGCCAGGCAGCCCGGCTCGGCGAGCGGGCGGCATACCTCATCTGTAACCCCCAGAACCCGACCGGTGCCGTCCACTCCGCACAGGAACTCACCGACGCGCTCACGCTGGCCGAGCACCACGGCGTCCGGGTGGTGGCCGATGAGATCCACGCACCCCTGGTTCCGCAGGGAGCCCGGTTCACCCCCGTCGCGTCGCTGGAAGCGGGCGCCCGAGCCATCTCACTGATGTCTGCCTCGAAGGCCTTCAACCTGGCCGGGCTCAAGGCGGCGATGGCGGTGCCCGGCCCCGACGCGGTCGCCGACCTCGCCCGGATCCCGGAGGAGGTGTCGCACGGCGCCAGCCACCTCGGCGTGGTGGCGCACAGTGCCGCCTACCTCGACGGTGGGCCATGGCTCGACGCGCTGCTTGCCGGGCTGGACGACAACCGGCGACTGCTCGGCACGCTGCTCAGCGACCACCTTCCCGGGGTTGGCTACCGCGTACCCGAGGGCACGTTCCTGGCGTGGCTGGACTTCAGCGCCCTGGAGCTGGGCGAGGACCCCGCCGCCGTGCTGCGCGAGCGGGCCCGCGTGGCGCTGCATCCGGGGCCCGGATTCGGTCAGGGAGGTGCCGGCCATGCCCGGCTCAACTTCGGGACCTCGCCGGACATCCTTCGTGAGGCCGTCGAGCGGATCGCAGCAGTCGTCTGACGCCGTGAGCAAGCAGGGCCCACAGGACCGTCGGCGGGCGGCCGCGGGGGTTGTGCCACGAACGGTATGCCGCGTGCCAGAGTGGGTCCATGGCTGACGACACCGGGTTCACCGGGTTTGCGCCGTGGGGCGTGACCTTCTACCAGCAGCTGCACGAGTCGAACACGAAGGAGTTCTGGAGCCAGAACAAGCCGGAGTGGGAGCGTCGGGTGCGCGACCCCATGAGGGCGCTGGTGGCCGAGCTCGAGGACGAGTTCGGGGTGGCCACGGTCTTCCGGCCGAACCGTGACATCAGGTTCAGCCCGGACAAGTCGCCGTACAAGACCTACCAGGGTGCGATCGCAGGCCCTGTCGCTGGCGTCGGTTACTACGTGCAGCTCGACGCTGGCGGCCTGATGGTGGGTGGCGGATTCCACACCCACTCCCCCGCTCAGACCGAGCGCTTCCGCGCGGCCATCGACGCCGACGGCCCTGGCACGGAGCTGGAGCGGATCACGGCAGGTCTGCTCGGAGAGGGGTTCTCCTTGGAGGGGGCCGCGCTGAAGACGCGGCCCAAAGGGGTCGAGCCCGACCACCCACGGCTGGAACTGATGCGCCGCAAGGAGCTCATGGCACTCAAGCCACTCGGCACCCCCGCGTGGCTCTCGTCCCGCGAGGCGCTGGATCACGTGCGCCAAGAGTGGTCGAGGGTCAATCCCCTGACGAGCTGGATAGTCGAACACGTCGGCCCGGCTGAAGAAGATCCCCGTCCGCGCCGACGGTGAGTGGTCCGGTGGGCACTTCTCACGGTCACGGGCACGGGCATGGGCACAGGCGCTCCCGATCGAGCAAGGACGCCGCACCTGAGGTCCCCGCCATCGTCACGCGAGCCCTTGCGCTGGTCGTCGTGCTGGTCGCCCTGGCCTCCCTTGCCGGCATGTGGGTGTTACGACCGACAGGACATGGCCGGCCCACGGTTCCAGGCGTGTCCTCGGCAGGGGTCCGCTACCTGTCCGGAGTGGTGGGGAGCCTGAGCCCGCTCGACTGCTCCCAGGTGGGAGCGGCCCCAGGCAAAACGCCGAGTACGGCGGCAACCGGCAAGACGGCGTCGAGCTCGGTCGGAGGCCAGTGCGGGCGCGCCATCGTCCGGCTCGACAACGGGTACACGGTGACTGTGGACGTGCCGCCCGAGGTGGTCCGGGCAGGGGTCGGTACCGCGCTGGTGGTCATGGACATTCCCGGACAGTCCGGATCGCCTTACTCCTACTACGACATGGACCGCGGGAAACCGTTGGTGCTGCTGGCACTCCTGTTCTGCGTCGTGGTGGTCGCCGTGGCCAGGATGCGCGGCCTGCGATCGCTGCTCGGGCTCGGGGTCGCGGCGCTGGTAGTGGCTAAGTTCCTGATCCCGGCGCTGCTGGAGGGCCATGATCCTGTGGCGCTGGGGTTGGCGACGTCCGGGGCCATCATGATCGTCGTCCTGTACCTGGCTCATGGTGTGAACCTGCGGACGACCACCGCGCTGCTGGGCACCGTCGCCGGGGTGGTCATCACCGCTGCACTGGGCTCGGCCTCGGTGTCGGCCGCGCACCTGACCGGCGTGAGCAGCGACGACAACCAGGCGCTGCAGATCGTGGCGCAACAGCTCGACCTCAGCAACCTGCTCACATGCGGGATCATCCTGGCCGGGCTCGGGATCCTCAACGACGTGACGATCACCCAGAGCTCGGCCGTGTGGGAGCTGTGGGAGCTTGCGCCGACGACCTCGCCGCGCCGGCTCTACACGCAGGCCATGCGCATCGGACGGGACCACATCGCGTCGACCGTGTACACGGTGGTCTTCGCGTATGCCGGTGCGGCGCTGCCGGTGCTCCTGCTGATCAACATCCACAACCAGCCGTTGTGGCGAACGATGACGAGCCTCGACATCGGTGAAGAGCTGGTCCGGATCATGGCCGGCGGGGTGGGCTTGGTGCTCAGCGTTCCCGCGACGACCGCACTCGCCGTCCTGGTGGTTGGCTCCGTCACCAGGGCCACCCCTGCGACTCCTGCCACCGACTCGACGCCGCCGCAACGGGTACCCGACACCCGACGGGCCCGCCGGGCCCAGCGGGCCAGGCGACGCCTCTGACCGGCACTGAAGTCCTGGTCGATTGCCAAATGCCCCGTCCGCGGCGAACAACGCGGTCTAGGCTCGATCCATGAGTCGCCGCGCCAGACTGATCGTCGGAGTGGTCGTTGCGCTCGTCGGTCTGGTCTGGGCGCTCCAGGGATTTGGCGTCCTGGGCGGCAGCACCATGAGCGGCAAAGCCCTGTGGGCCGGCGTGGGATCGTTCCTGGTCATCATCGGACTGGTGGTCGCCGCGAGCGGACGACGGCGCGCCTGAGGAGCGG
>DASYGI010000248.1:0-5689 GCA_035999925.1 Pedococcus sp. | reverse complement strand
TCGACCCCACCGGTCGCCCCCTCCCGCCGCTACCTGGCCCGACAGCATCCGCCGAAGGCCTCTTCTTCGCAGGCTTCCGCCCCGCAGTCGACGGCACGCTGCGCCGTCACGCGGCCGACGCCCGAGACATCGCGTCCCGCGATCGGAACCGTACCCATTGACGCAGACACAGGCTTGCTCAGGGCATCCCCGGGGAATGATCACGCGCGCCCATCCGCGGCGGAGTGACTCACCCTGTGCGCCGACTCGCGGCGGAAGGGGACGCTGCCGCATTCGCGGCGGAAGGGGACCCTGCCGCATTCGCGGCGGAATGGGACACGTCGATCACGGCTGCGAAAGCTTGGTGAGTGGGTTGGTCTGGTCGCGGGGTGGTCTGCCTACCGAACGGTGGTTTGTTCGAGGTCTTGTAGGCGACCACCGAGGGACGCCCTGGAGCGTATGCCGAGTTTGCGGTAGATGCGGGTCAGGTGAACCTCGACTGTTGGGACGGTGACGGATAGGGCCGCGGCGATGTCGGCGTTGCTCATGCCGGTGGCGGCGGCCTTGGCGACATTCATCTCGGCGGGTGTCAGGGTGAAGGGTCTGTGTGGTCTGGGGACGGCGGCTGCGGCGCGTTGCCGAGATCGTTTGGCCCAGATCTCGGCTCGCATGGCTTCGAAGTGGGTGGCAGCCACGGTGAAGGATCTGGCGGCTTCGGTTCGCCGACCGTCTCGGTGAAGGGCCTGGCCAAGAGAGTAGGTCGCGTGCGCGAGGAGCCAGCGGGCGTCGATGGTCTCGGCTGCGACTCGGCTCCTTTCGAGGAGGGCGCGGGCGCGAGCGGTTTCGCCTTTTCCGAGGGCGATGACGCCGCGGCCGCACTCCTCGATGACCGAGGCGAGAGGATCTGGGCGTCCTGGCCGGTTCAGGCTGTCGAGGAGGGCTGCTGCGTCGGAATGGCGTCCGGCGGCGGTCAGGGCGGTCACCGCCTCCGGAAAGAGAGGGACCAGCTCGGGGCGGGGGATTGGCGTGTCGGCGACCAGGTCCAGCCATGACCCGAACTCGTCGGCTGCTAACTCGGGCCGGCCATCGCTCACTTTCACGATCGCATCGACCGTTCGGGTCACCCACCCTGGCCCGAACGCCAGATCTTCGAGGTTGATGCCGGGGACAGAGGCGGCTGTCTCTCTGGCGATCGGGTCGCCGCGGCGGGCTTGGGCTAGCGCCGACGCGACCATGAGCTCGGTCCGGCTCAGGGTGTCGTCAATGGTGCTGGTTCGAAGGTGGGCGAGGCACCGGTCCAAGGCGTCGGCGTCTCCTCTGGTGAGCTCGAGCCGTGCCCGGGTCTGATAGGCCAGGCCGAGGGCGGCGTCGTTGCCGTGTCGGATGGCTGCTTCTTCCTGCGCGTCGAGTTGAGTGATGGCGTCGGCCCAGAGCCCGTGCGCGGCGAGGTGCCAGGCGTAAGGGATACGGACGAAGAAGCCGTTACTTGGCTGAACGTCAGGACCGTCCAGCGTCAGGCACTCCTCGAACCGATCTTTCGCCTCAGGGTCCCCGCGCAGGGATGAGAGCCGGCACCACACACCCATGACCCCGATGCGTACGTCTGGCGGCATGCCAGCGGCTGCGTCGACAGCGGACCGGGCCTCCTCCCATGCCGCATCGAGGTCGCTGCCCCGCTGACAGCCGCTGATCCAGGCATACTCCGCGCGCAGGTTCACGCTGAGAACGGGTTCGAGCCCCGGCTCGGCCTTCGCCTCCCCCAGCCATCGCAGCGACTCCTCCCAGTCGTTGGAGGTGTCCTCCTTGGCCTGCAAGGCCCGGGCTCTGTCGACCCCTCGTACGCCGAGCGCCAGTACCCGGTCGGCCGCCGCGGCAGCGGCTTCGGGCCGACACGAGGACCACGACCCCGCCACGTCGGCGAGGCGGCGTGCCAGGAACGTGATGTCCGCGGGGTCCGTCAGACGGACCGCCTCTCGTGCCAGCGTCCCCGCGGCGTCATGCGCGTTCCGTGCACGCGCCGCGAGGGAGGCGTTATCCAACAAGGTGGCCACCGTGTGATTCGGGCCAGCGGTGGCCCGGGCCAAGTGGATGGCGCGTTCCTCGATCGAAACCGCTGCCGCCGCAGCCTCGTGGTGCAGCCGGATCCTGCGGCCTGGAGGCAACCGAAGATAGGCTGCCCGTGCCAGCAGCGGGTGGTCGAATCGGACCGCTCCGTCGATCTCGGTCAACACTCCGGATCGGATGGCGTCATCCACGGATGACCCAAGTCCCTGCGTCACCAAAGCCGCTGCTGGCAGAGGACCGCGAACCGCGACGATGTCGATCGCCGCAGTCGCGTTCTCTCTGGCTCCGGCAATGCGCGCTGTACAAAGTGAGTCAAGCCCGGCCGGCAAGTCGACCCCGACTGGCGCGTTCGCCAGAGCCAACGCGTAGAACGGGTTGCCGCCACTGTCCCTAAGCACCTGCCTCAACCGCGCGCCAGACAATGCGTGGGCACTGCGGTCCGCGAGGATCTGCGTCAGGGAGTACTCGTCGAGCGGACCAATCTCCAACGACTCCATGACCCCGGGCAGGGCCCGAAGTCCGATCGGCTCTACCGTGCCCGCCCGCCACGTGGCCACCAGGCCGACCGGCCCCAGGGTCCACCGTCGCAGTACGTAGGACACCGCTCGAGCCGACTCGGCGTCCAGCCATTGCACGTCGTCAATGCTGAGAATCAGAAACGGTGTCCCCTCAGCAGCCGCCTCAAAAGCCAGTTGCGCGCCCCGCATCACCGCGAGCGGCGCCGTTGTGAGGCTGCGAGGAGCCAGCATCAATGCGGCCGCCAATGCGACGCTCAAAGGTTCAGGCAACGACCCCCGCCAGCGCGTCGCAACGGGGCCTAACAAGTCAGCCAGTCCCGCGTAACCCAGCGTGGTCTCCGACTCACCGCATCTCGCCGACAGCACCAGCCCACCAATCTGGCCGGCATCGTCACCGACCTGCTGCCACAACGTCGACTTCCCAATCCCGGCGTCGCCGTGCAACACCAGCGGGCCCGGGCCATCCCCGCGCGCCACCGCATCCAGCCATCGTCCGGCCGCTTGAAGCTCGCTTCCGCGGCCGACGACTGCCCAGGGGCGACCCCCGTTTCGCACCATTCGACTGTAAGGGTGCGACCGCCGACGTGTCGGGTTTCCCAGGACGCGGGCCTGGCCTGACGCGGGAGATCGTGGATCTGTGCCGCGGAGCGCGCCAAATACGACGGAGATCCACGTGACCCTTCGCCACGAGGCGGAGGATGCGCGCGCCCAAGACGGGGATAGGGAGTAGGCGGACATGAGCGTGCAGCGCCCGGCAGACCGCCGTGCGAAACGGGTCGCCGTCATCTCGTCACTGGCTCTCGTTCTCGCGGTCGATGGGTGTTCCATCGGGTCGAACAACTCGGCTGGCGGCTCCGCTGGCCAGGCTGCTCCGATCCCTTCCGCAACTCCGATCACCTCCACGTCGCCGCCTTCGTCCACCACCACGTCACCCGGGTTCAAGCAAGACCCGGTGGACTCCGCATTCGCTCAGAAACTTGCGGCCCTGTGCAACGACTGGAACAGCTTTGCGAGCTCGCATCAGTATCCGGTTGGGCCAAATCCGCAGGCAGCGACCCGCGAGATGCTGCCAAAGATCGGTGCCTGGATGGACTCGCTGACCATCAACCACGAACTTGTCGCAAGGGCCAAGAGCCTCGGCGCGCCGGCCACCGGAACTGCGGCATGGGCTCACGTGCTCGAGAGCTTCACCCAATACCAAGAGTCCGTCACTAGCGCCGCGGCAGCGGCCAAAGCCGCGGATCTTCAAGCGTGGCAAACATCGGAAGTCGCGTGGTCGGCGGCCAGGGACAATGTTCGAGAGGACCTACTCAAGGCCGGCATAGGCGCACAGAGTAGTTGCAGTTTGCCGTTCATCCGTCCCTCCGGGCACGGCGACTGATCCCCTTCCGCTAACGAACGAACCCGTGCTCGGCGCTGATGAGTTGAGCGCGATGCGCAGATACATCATCACCTGAACGGTCCACCCGCCCCTGGCACGTCGACAGGCGGCTATTAGACGATCGGGCCTCGTTCTCAAGCGTCGTGGACAGTCTCAACCACCACCAAGAGCGAATCCACATCCGCGGACTCGAAGCCCTCGGTTACACCGTCACCCTCGCCCCCGCCCCATAACACCAACAAGCCAGACCCGGTTCCGCCGGGTGCTACCGCCTGCCAAATCACCGCCATTCTCGAACTAGGCGCCCGTCCCGTCGCAGCTGGGACGGGAAGTGTGTGACCCTGACCCAGACCGCTAGGACAACCTCGCTCGCGACCGTCAAGGTTCAGGGGCGTACCAGATCGGGGCCTGCGGAGTAGGTCCGCCCTGCGGACGCCAGTGCTCGTCAGTGGACCCGTGTTCAGCCGAAGCGTCTGGTGATCCCGGTTGGCGAATGTCACAGTGAGGCCGGAACCTATGTGAGGAGCCGTGCCGTGGCTGGTCAGACTGGCAAGAAGAGAGCCGCCGGTGGTAACGGGTCGCCGAAACTGACGAGTGAAGATGTCGGCGCCACCCCGGTGGTGGCGGCGGCTCAACCCCGGAAGGTGGCGCATCTGACGCCGGCCGAGCGGGCGGCTCGGGGGAAGGCGGCCCGTAACGAGGTGCCCCGGTCCAGCCACGGGCCGTGGGCGCCGGCGCAGGACCGGCCGGATCCGGTGGCCTTGCTGGAGGAGCAAGGTAAGAGCCGGGTGCCCGAGCTGGTGCCGATCCGGTACGGCCGGATGCTGGTGTCGCCGTTCACGTTCTTCCGCGGTGCCGCCCTCATCATGGCCGCGGATCTGGCGGCCACCGCCCGTTCCGGTCTGACCGTGCAGTCCTGCGGGGACGCGCACCTGTCCAACTTCGGGGTGTTCGCCTCACCGGAGCGGCAGCTGATGTTCGACATCAACGACTTCGACGAGACCCTTCCCGGGCCGTGGGAATGGGACCTGAAACGGCTGGGCGCGAGCCTGGAGGTCGCCGGCCGGGACCGCGGGTACTCCGCGGCTGAGCGACGCCAGGTGGTGCTCGCCGTGGCCCGGGAGTACCGGGCCCGGATGAAGGAAGCGGCCGGGATGGGCAACCTGGACGTCTGGTACGCCCACATCGAGGTCGAGCAGCTGTTCAAACGGTTCAAGGCCGAGGTCTCCCACAAGCAGCTGGCCAAGGCCAAGACGACCGTCGCCAAGGCCCGGACCCGGGACACGATGCAGGCGTTCTCCAAGCTCACCCGAGAGGTCGACGGGCAGCGCCGGATCATCGCCGACCCGCCGCTGATCGTCCCAGTGGAGGACCTGCTGCCCGAGGGCCGGGAGCGCGAGGAGATCGGGGCGGAACTGCGCGGGCTGATCCGGTCCTACCGGCGCACCCTGGAGACCGACCGCCGGCACCTGCTGGAGCAGTACGAGTTCGTCCAGATGGCCCGGAAGGTGGTCGGCGTCGGCAGCGTCGGCACCCGGGCCTGGATCCTGCTGCTGCTCGGCCGGGACGGCCAGGACCCCCTGTTCCTGCAGGCCAAGGAAGCCCAGCAGTCGGTACTGGAACGTTTCGTCGGCCGCAGCCGCTACCAGAACTGCGGCCAGCGGGTGGTCGCCGGTCAACGCCTCATGCAGGCCGCCAGCGACATCTTCCTCGGCTGGCAGCGCGTCTCGGGCCTCGACGGGCAGAC
>DASYGI010000247.1:0-4780 GCA_035999925.1 Pedococcus sp. | reverse complement strand
GTCCAAGAGCGTCCTGAACATGATGATGATGAGCTTCATCACCATGGGCACCATCTCGGTGGCCTGGGTGCTCTGGGGCTACAGCGAGGCGTTCGGGAACTCCTGGCACGGCCTCATCGGCAACCCCTTCCAACACTTCGGTCTGCACGGCGTCATGGACGCGGCATACGGTCCCAAGGGCGACATGATCCCGGGCCCGGCCTTCGTCGCGTTCCAGGTCGTCTTCGCGATCATCGCTGTCGCGCTGGTCAGTGGGGCCATCGCCGACCGCGCCAAGTTCGCGGCCTGGACGGTGTTCACGGTCGTCTGGGCGACGATCGTGTACTTCCCGGTGGCGAACTGGGTCTTCTCCTTCGACGGGTTCTCCGCCGACAAGGGCGGTTGGATTGCCAACAACCTCAAGGCGTTCGACTTCGCCGGCGGAACGGCGATCCACATCAACGCGGGTGCCGCCGGCCTGGCCCTGGCCCTGGTGCTCGGCAAGCGCATCGGCTTCGCCAAGGAGCCCATGCGACCGCACAACCTGACGCTGGTCATGATCGGCGCCGGCCTGCTGTGGTTCGGCTGGTTCGGCTTCAACGCCGGCTCCGCTCTCGGCGCGGGCAGCCTCGCCGCAGGGGTCTGGGTCAACACCCTGGCGGCCACCGGCGCGGCGATGCTCGGCTGGCTCGTCCTGGAGAAGGTGCGTGACGGCCACGCGACCTCGCTGGGTGCGGCCTCGGGTGTCGTCGCCGGCCTGGTGGCCATCACCCCGGCTTGCTCGACCCTGACGCCGGTGGGCTCGGTCCTGCTGGGCCTGGTCGCCGGGGCCGTCTGTGCCTGGGCGGTGGGTCTGAAGTTCAAGCTCGGCTTCGACGACAGCCTCGACGTCGTGGGCGTCCACCTCGTCGGCGGTCTGGTCGGCACCCTGTCGATCGGGCTCCTCGCCTCCAAGAAGGGCAGCCCGGCCGCGGCAACCGGTGCCGACGGTCTGTTCTACGGCGGCGGTCTCGACCAGCTCTGGCGGCAGGCGGTGGGAGCCTTCGCGGTCCTGATCTTCTCCTTCGTGGTCACGTACATCATCGGTCTGGTCATCCACAAGACCATGGGCTTCCGCATCAGCGAGGCGGACGAGGCCCAGGGTGTCGACTTGTCGGAGCACGCTGAGACCGCGTATGACTTCAGTGGCCTGACCGGTGGCCGGTTCGGTTCCGGAGCGGCCGTCGCTGCACCGGCCAAGTCCAAGGAGGGTGCATCCGCATGAAGCTCGTCACGGCAATCATCAAGCCCCACCAGCTCGACGAGGTGAAGGAGGCCCTCGAGGCCTACGGCATCTCGGGCATGACTGTCAGCGAGGTGTCCGGGTACGGCCGGCAACGCGGGCACAGCGAGGTCTACCGCGGAGCCGAGTACACGGTCGACTTCGTGCCCAAGGTGCGCATCGAGGTGCTGGTCGACGACCTGGATGCCGCACCCGTGGCCGATGTCGTCCTCAAGGCCGCTCAGACCGGTCGCATCGGTGACGGCAAGATCTGGACCACCCCGGTCGAGGACGTGATCCGCGTGCGGACCGGGGAGCGCGGCGTCGACGCGCTCTGACCACCACCTCCCCCGACCAACCCGACCCGGTATGCCGCCCGCTCGCCTCGAGCGGGCGGCATACCGCTGCCTGCAGGGGCGGGGGAGGCGCTGACCTGACCCTTTTGGGGAATCGGGGCCACATGGCCCCAAATCCCGTGAACTGGCGGTGATTCTGCATGAAACGGGGCCAGATGGCCCCGATTCGCAGCGCAGGGCGGGCGCGGAGGCGCGTGGGGGCGCGAGCCGGAGAGTCCGCTAACACGCGCGTAACACGGCGACCACCGATCGGAAACGTGGGAGAGGCAGGCTGGGGGACATGACGATCGACCAGAGCGACCTGGCGGCCCGCCGCCTGGACCTGGCGGGGGCGCGCGGATTCGATGCCCCGGGGGCGGGTGAGGCGCGGCGCGAGGCTATCGGCGGCCTCACCCGCACCTGGCTGACCGGGGTGTGGCGTGAGGCAGTCAGCGGCCGGTCGTCCGAGGGGCTCGCGCTCGCGGCCGTCGGCAGCCTGGCCCGGGGCGATGCCGGCCCGCTCAGTGACGTGGACCTGGTCCTGTTGCACTACGGCCGCTCGCTGGGGGGCGAGGAGCTTCGAGAGCTGGCCGACCAGATCTGGTACCCCATCTGGGACGCAGGCATCCGGCTCGACCATTCGGTGCGAACCGTGAGCCAGTGCCGCACGGTGGCTGCCGGTGACCTCACCGCCGCGATGGGCCTGCTCGACCTGGACTGCGTGGCCGGCGACCCCGAGGTCGTCGCGGCGGCCCGCTCGACGGTCGCCCATGACTGGCGTGCCAACGCCCGCAAGCGGCTGCCGCAGCTGGTCGACGGGCTCAAGGCACGACACGCGCGCCACGGCGACCTCGCCCAGAGTCTCGAGCCCGACCTCAAGGACGCCCACGGCGGGCTGCGGGACATGACCGTGCTCAGCTCGCTGGTCGCCGCCTGGCTCACCGACCGGCCGCATGGTGACGTCGACGAGGCTCACAAGACGCTGCTCGACGTCCGTGACGCTGTGCATGTCGTCACCGGCAAGGGCCGCGACCGGCTCACCCGCGACGACCACGACGGGGTCGCCGCCCTGCTCGGACACCTCGACGCGGACGAGCTGCTGACCCAGGTCTCCGGAGCGGCCCGCACGATCGCCTACGCCCTCGACGGCACGGTCCGTCGGGCCGGGCAGTCGCAGCGAGCGCGCACCCTGCGGGTGGGGCCACGTCGCCCCCAGCTCAACCCGCTGGGGTTCGGGATGTACGAGCACGACGGCGAGGTCGTGCTGGGGCCGCGCAACGCCCTGGCCACGGACCCCCTGCTGCCGTTGCGAGCCGCGGTCGTGGCTTCCCGCAACAACCTGCCGATCGCGCCGACCACCCTGGCGAACCTCGCGGCGCAGACGCCGAAGCTGACCGACCCCTGGCCCGTCATCGCGCGCGACCTGTTCGCGGACCTGCTGGCCACTGGCCCCGGGCTGGTGGGCGTGTGGGAGGGGCTGGACCAGGCCGGCATCATCGACCGCTGGTTCCCCGAGTGGGCCGCCGTGCGGTCCCGGCCGCAGCGCAACGCGGTGCACCGCCACACCGTCGACCGGCACCTCATCGAGACGGTCGTGCAGGCCGGCGGCCTGGTGCGCGGCGTGCACCGCGCCGACCTGCTGCTGCTCGCCGCTCTGCTGCACGACATCGGCAAGGTCCGTGGTGCCCACGACCACTCGGCGACCGGTGCGCCGATCGCGGCCGCGGTCGCGACCCGGCTGGGGTATCCGGCGACCGACGTCGAGACCATCACGCTGCTCGTGCGCGAACACCTCACCCTGATCGACCTCGCCACTCGGCGGGACCACCAGGACCCGGGCACCGTCACGGCGGCGCGAGCCGCGGCCGGGGGGTCCCGAGAGGTGCTCGACCTGCTGCTGGCACTGACCGAGGCCGACGCGAGCGCGGCCGGCCCGCAGGCATGGACCGACTGGCGGGCCACCTTGCTGCGACAGCTTGCCCAGGCGGCGCGCAGCGGATGGGAGGAGGGAGCCACCCCTCCACCCGTCGAGACCGTGTCGGTGTCGGACGCGGATCTCGAGGCGGTCGCCTCCGGCGAACCGCGGGTCATCGTGCGCCCCCAGGGCGGGTCATATCGGATCGACGTCTTCGACCGGGACCGGCTGGGGCTGTTCGCTGACACGGCCGGGCTCTTCGCGGCATACGGGCTGGTCGTGCGCACCGCCATCCTGCGCACGCTCGACGGGGTGGCCGCCAACGAGTGGCACGTGGAGAGCCCCAGCGGCGAACCGCCCGCCGAAGAGCGGATCGTGCGAGGTCTGGAGCGGCTCGCGCAGGGCGACCGCACCCCGCTCGGCCTTCTGGAGCGACGGCGACAGTTCGCGGCGCAGCCGAGCGCTCGGGCGTCCTCGGGCTCGCCGGGCCAGGCGCGGGCACTGGTCGTGCCGCACGCCTCTCAGGAGGCCACCGTCATCGAGGTGCGCGCGCAGGACCGCCCCGGCCTGCTGCACGAGCTGGGCATGGCCTTCGCCAAGGCCGGACTGTCCGTGCGCTCCGCGCACATTGCCACGTATGCCGGTCAGACGCTGGACACCTTCTATGTCACCGAGTTCGGCGGCCGGCTGCTGTCACCGGCCAAGGTCGCCCAGACGGTCTCGGTGGTCATCGACACCTGCGACGGCCACTCGGGGACCTAGCCCCAGCGGTCGGGTGTCTCGTCACCGGGCGGAGCGCGTTCCCGGCCAGTCGACCCGGACCGTTAACCTTGGGCCTGTGTTCACCAGCCTGTCCGACCGCCTGACCGTCACCTTCAAGAACCTCCGGGGGAAGGGGCGGCTCAGCGAGCACGACGTCAACGCCACGGTGCGGGACATCCGTCTCGCGCTGCTCGACGCCGACGTCGCCTTGCCGGTGGTCAAGCAGTTCACCGGCGCGGTCCGCGAGCGTGCGCTCGGCGCCGAGGTGTCCGGGGCGCTGAACCCGGCCCAGCAGGTCGTCAAGATCGTCAACGAGGAACTGGTGACCATCCTCGGGGGCCAGACCCGCACGATCTCTTTCGCGAAGAACCCGCCGACCGTCATCATGCTCGCGGGCCTGCAGGGTTCGGGTAAGACGACGCTCGCGGGCAAGCTCGCGAAGCGGCTCAAGGATGAGGGCCACACCCCGATCCTCGTCGCGGCCGACCTCCAGCGGCCGAACGCCGTGACCCAGCTCGAGGTGGTCGG
>DASYGI010000246.1:0-8503 GCA_035999925.1 Pedococcus sp. | reverse complement strand
CGTGGATGAGGCCGAGCAGGATGTGCTCTGTCCCGATGTAGTTGTGGTTGAGCATGCGCGCTTCCTCTTGCGCAAGCACCACCACCCGACGGGCTCGGTCGGTAAACCGCTCAAACATCTCTTCTGCTCCTGCCTATCGAGATCACCTCGATGCTATCCGTGCTGCCTGACTGTGGCGTACGTCTTTCGGCCACCGATACGCGATCGGGACGAACTGACGCCCACCAGGTCGGGTCAGGTCAACCAGTCACCGTGCGCAACGTGGGGGCGTGCACACCTGTTCCCGATCCTGAGCCGAGGTCGCTCATGTTCGCCGTGAGCGGACGCGGGGTCGAATGACCTGGGTTGGCCAAACTTCAGGCGGCCGGGCCCTTCTTGCGTACCTCGTCCACCTGGGCCATCGCCTCGCGCAGCTCGGCGAGCCAGGTGTCCGACCGCTCGCCCACCAGCTTGACGCACCAGGCGAGCGCCTCGGAGCGGGAGCGGGCCACCCCCGCGTCGACGAGCGTGTCGAGGACCCTGCGCTCGGACTGGCGAAGTCGCGTCATCACCGGTGCGGCGAGGTGGGTGAAGAGCACCTCGTGGTCGCCGACGCGGACCGCCCAGGAGACCTTCTTGCCGCTGAGGTGCTCGAGCTCGCGGGCGATCTCGATGCGTTGTTCGCGCGTCTGCTCCCGGAACGTCTTGGCACGGCCGCGCGCGGCGAGCTCACGCTCGGTGCTGTCGGCGTCCTCGGCAAGCTCGGGCTCGGCCAGTGAGCCGGTGATGATCAGCTCGTCGCGATCACGACTGATCTCGACGGGGCCGGTGAACCAGTCGTCCGGGAGGCGGCCGGCCAGCCACGCCTCAGCGGTTGCTCGTGTTGTCATGTAATGATGATTACCCGCATACCTCTGAGAATGAAAGCCCCGTCCGCTGTGGGCGAAACGGGGCCACCAGGCCCCATCTGCCGCCGCCTGCGGCACCTGCCTCAGGAAACGGGGCCATAAGGCCTGATCTGCCCCCTCGAGCCCGTCTGGGACGGGGAAATGGGGCCACCTGGCCCCGTTTCACAGGTCGCAGGCGGCGCGTCCCTACTTTGGGCGCCGGTCGCTGATGCGCTTGGCCTTGCCCAGCGAGCGCTCGAGGCGGTGCGGGTCGACGACCTCGACCCGCACCGTGACGCCGACGCGGTCCTTGACCCGCCGTTCGAGCTCCCGCCCCCGCTCCTGCGCGGTCGCCGCGTCGGTCGACTCCGCCCGCTCGACCTGCACAGTCAGCTCGTCGAGCCGACCCGGCCTGGTCAGGATGCAGAGGTAGTGGGGACTCAGCCCCGGCACCGCGAGCAGGTGCTCCTCGATCTGGGTGGGAAAGACGTTGACCCCGCGGACGATCATCATGTCGTCGGTTCGACCGGTCACCTTGGCCATCCGACGGAACTGCGGGTATGCCGTGCCCGGCAGGAGGGTGGTCAGGTCACGGGTGCGATACCGCACCACCGGCATGGCCTGCTTGGTCAGCGAGGTGAAGACGAGCTCGCCCTCCTGCCCATCCGGCAGGACCTCGCCCGTGATGGGATCCACCACCTCGGGCAGGAAGTGGTCCTCCCAGATATGCAGGCCATCACGGGTCTCCCCGGACTCCTGACTGACCCCCGGCCCCATCACCTCGGACAGTCCGTAGATGTCGACGGCGGTGATGCCGCTGCGCCGTTGCACCTCCTCGCGCATCTGCTCCGTCCACGGCTCCGCGCCAAAGATCCCGATCTCGATCGAGGTGGTTGCCGGATCGATGCCTTGGGCTTCCATCTCGTCCAGGATGGCGAGGAAGTACGAGGGCGTGACCATGACGATGCGCGGCTGGAAGTCCATGATGAGCTGGACCTGACGCTCGGTCATACCCCCACTGACCGGGACCACGGTGCACCCCAACCGCTCCGCGCCGTAGTGCGCGCCCAGCCCGCCGGTGAACAGGCCGTAGCCGTAGATCACGTGAAGCAGGTCGCCGGGGCGCCCTCCAGCCGTGGCGATCGACCGTGCCATCACCTCGGCCCAGGTATCGAGGTCGTCCTTGGTGTACCCGACCACGGTGGGCTTGCCGGTGGTGCCACTGGACGCGTGGATGCGCGCGACCCGCTCACGGGGTACGGCGAACATCCCGAACGGGTAGTTCGCGCGCAGGTCCGCCTTCGCGGTGAACGGGAACCGGGCCAGGTCACCGAGCTCGCGCAGGTCCGCTGGGGCGACGCCGGCCTCGTCAAAGGCGCGCCGGTAGTGCGGCACGTTGTCGTAGGCGTGCTGCAGACTCCAGCTCAGACGCTCCAGCTGCAGGGTACGAAGGTCCTCGACGGTGGAGACGACGGCGTCCATGACCCTCAATCTAGGATGCAAACCTCCACCCCCGACGGGTTCACCCCTCAAGGAGTTCTGTCATGCCCAGCATCGTCAAGGCAGTCATCGCCCGCGCGAAGGGCTCACCGGTCGAGGTCGTCGACATCGTGGTGCCGGACCCCGGGCCGGGCGAGGCTGTCGTGAGGGTCGAGGCCTGCGGTGTGTGCCACACCGACCTGCACTACCGCGAGGGCGGTATCAACGACGAGTTCCCGTTCCTGCTCGGCCACGAGGCCGCAGGCATCGTCGAGACCGTCGGTGAGGGCGTGACGCAGATCGCCCCGGGTGACTTCGTCATCCTCAACTGGCGAGCCGTGTGTGGGAGCTGCCGCGCGTGTGCCAAGGGAAAACCGCAGTACTGCTTCAACACCCACAACGCCATCCAGAAGATGACCCTCACCGACGGCACCGAGCTCTCGCCCGCGTTGGGCATCGGGGCGTTCGCGGAGAAGACCCTCGTCGCGGCCGGCCAGTGCACCAAGGTCGACACGCAGGCCGATGCCGCTGCAGTGGGGCTGCTCGGCTGCGGCGTGATGGCCGGATTCGGGGCAGCCGTCAACACCGGCGGCGTGAGCCGGGGCGACTCTGTCGCCGTGATCGGTTGCGGCGGTGTCGGCAACGCGGCGATCGCCGGGGCGAAGCTCGCGGGAGCAACCACGATCATCGCCGTGGACGTCGACGACCGGAAGCTGCAGTGGGCCACTGGTTTCGGCGCCACCCACACCGTCAACAGCCGGGAGAACGACCCGGTGGAGGCGATCCGTGCGCTGACCGGAGGGTTCGGCGCCGACGTCGTGGTCGAGGCCGTCGGACGTCCCGAGACCTACCAGCAGGCCTTCTACGCCCGCGACCTCGCTGGCGTCGTCGTCCTGGTCGGCGTACCCACCCCGGAGATGGAGGTGACCCTGCCGCTCATCGAGATATTCGGTCGCGGCGGCGCGCTGAAGTCCTCGTGGTACGGCGACTGCCTGCCCAGCCGGGACTTCCCGATGCTGGTCGACCTCTACCGTCAGGGGCGGTTCGACCTGGACGCCTTCGTCTCGGAGACGATCGAGCTCGACCAGATCGAGGCGGCCTTCGACAAGATGCAACGCGGCGAGGTGCTGCGCTCGGTGGTCCGGCTGTGACTGGCCCCCTGCGCGTCGACCGAGTCGTCACATCGGGCACCTTCAGCCTCGACGGAGGCACCTGGCAGGTCGACAACAACGTCTGGGTGCTGGGCGACGACGACGAGTGCGTCATCATCGATGCCGCGCATGAGGCCCAGCCCATCCTCGAGGCGGTCCACGGCCGGGCCACGACGGCGATCCTGCTCACCCATGGGCACGACGACCACATCGGCGCAGCCCGCCAGCTAGCCGCCGTCACCGGCGCCCCGGCATACCTTCATCCCCAGGATCGGATGCTCTGGGACCGGGTCCACTCCGTCGCGCCTGACCGAGACCTGGTCGACGGCGAGGTGGTCGAGGTCGCCGGCGCCGAGGTCCACGTCCTGCACACCCCGGGCCACGCGCCCGGAGCGTGCTGCTTCCATGTCCCCCAGCTCGGCCTGGTCTTCACCGGGGACACCCTCTTTCACGGCGGCCCCGGCGCCACCGGTCGGTCGTTCAGCGACTTCCCCACCATCGTCACCTCGATCACCACCACCCTGCTGCCGCTGGCAGCGGAGACTGTCGTGCATACCGGTCATGGCGACGACACCACGATCGGTGAAGAAGCCGGCCATGTCGAGGAGTGGCTGGCCCGCGGTCACTGACGGGACGCCCGTCCAGGGTCAGCGGCGGCGCTGGCAGCGGCCGCACCAGAACAGGTTCCGCCCGGCGACCACCTGGGTGCGGATCCTCGATCCGCAGACCAGACACGCCTCGCCGTTTCGCTTGTAGACATAGGAGCTCCGCTCGTCGAGCCGCTCCTGGGTGCCCGCTGCGACGGCCGCCCTGATCTGGTCGACCTGCTCGGCAACGGTGACGATCTTCCCGGTGGCGACCCCCAGAGGAAGCAGCTCGACGAGGTCGAGCCAGATCGAGTCCCAGGTGCCGCGCCGGATCTGGTTGCCCGGGCGGAACGGGTCCACCCGCTGCCGGAAGAGGACCTCGCTGCGATAGACGTTGCCGACCCCGGCGAGCACCGACTGGTCCATGAGCAGCTCCGCTATCGGCTTGCCGCTGCGCGAGAGCTTGCGCCAGGCCAGCTCGGGGTCGGGCTCGGGGCGCAACGGGTCCGGGCCCAGCCGCGTGGTGACGGCCTCGACCTGCTCGGGAGTGATGACGGCACAGAGGTTGGGCCCGCGAAGGTCCGCCACATGCTCGGGGGTCGCCAAGCGCAGCCGGACCTGCCCCACCACCGGCAGCTCCCCGGCATATGCCCGCTCGTCGATCGTGAAGGTGCCGATGAGCCCAAGGTGCACGTGCAGCCAGGCGTCCCCCTCGAACTCGACGAACAGGTGCTTGCCCCACGACGTGGCGTGCAGGAAGGTCCGCCCGGAGAGCAGGGCCGCCCCGGCCTCGAACTTGCCCTGCGGACTGGTGGCGGTGGGCTCCGTCCCCCGGTATGCCGCGTCGAGGTCGCGAGCGAGCGCGAACAGGGTGTGGCCTTCTGGCATGGGGCCATCATCGGCCACACCTACACTGCACGGCATGGCGGCCACCGAGACGCGACTTCTGCTGCTCGGCTCGGTCATGCTTTTCGAGCCCGTCAACGGCTACCAGCTTCGCCGCGAGCTGTTGTCCTGGCAGGTCGAGGACTGGGCGCACGTGAATCCCGGCTCGATCTACTCGGGGCTCGCGACCCTGGCCAAGGCCGGCCACCTGGAGCGTCACGACCTGCGCGACGGGAGCCGCGAGGTCGCCGTCTACACCAGCACCACGCAGGGCCGGCGGGAGTTCGAGCGGCTCTGGCATGAGGCCGTCGAGACCGTGGACCTGCTGTCGCCGCTCCCCTTCCACACCGCACTGGCCCTCATGCCGCTGATGGAACGCCCTGCCGTGGTGCAGTCCTTGCGGTCCAGACTGGCCAACCTCGACGTGAGGTTTCGCGACCAGCTGGCCCAGCAGGACCGCAGGGGATTCGCGGCCTCGCACGTAGCAGCGATGGCCGACCTGTGGATGGGGCTGGGCGCCACGGAGCGCGAGTGGCTCGTCGACCTGGTCAGACGGGTGGACCGTGGGGACTTCGACCTCAAGGGAGAGCCCGCGAGATGGCAGGCGCCGGCCGACGACCCCGGCTGGCAGATGGCGGCAGACCGCAACCGCTACCTGGAGCTCATGTCGCGCCAGCGATGACTCCCTGTCGGTGCTCCGGTCTACCGTCAGGAACGCACGACGCGAAAGTCAGTTGACGAGCCCTATTCAATATTGAACACTGCTCATATTCAAGTTTGAACACGGGCGCAGACGTAGGGAGCCGGGGATGATCCACGCACGGGGTCTGGTGCAGACCTTCACCACTCGAGACGGCCGGAAGAAGACCGAGGTCCGGGCTGTCGACGGCGTGGACCTCGACGTGGCCGAGGGCGAGGTCGTCGGGTTCCTCGGCCCTAACGGCGCTGGCAAGACCACCACGCTGCGGATGTTGACCACCTTGCTTCGGCCCACTGCGGGTGAGGCAACGGTCGCCGGCTATGACGTCGTGACGCAGTCCGAGCAGGTCCGGCGCAGCATCGGCTACGTGTCACAGGCCGGTGGCGCCTTCAGCGGCGCCCGGGCCGGCGACGAGGTGGTCGACCACGGGATGCTCTACGGGATGAAGGCCGCCGAGGCGGTCGCCAGGGGGCAGGAGCTCTTCACCCAGCTCGACCTTGAGGGCCTGTGGACCCGGATGCCCAAGAACATGTCCGGTGGCCAGCGCCGCCGTCTCGACATCGTCATGGGGCTGATCCACGAGCCCACCCTGGTCTTCCTCGACGAGCCCACCACAGGCCTGGATCCTCAGGCTCGGGCCAACCTGTGGGAGCACATCGCCGATCTGCGGCGTCGCCGTGGGGCGACGGTGTTCCTGACGACGCACTATCTCGACGAGGCGGACGCCCTCAGCGACCGGATCGTCATCATCGACCACGGCAAGATCGTCGCGGCCGACACCGCGGACAACCTCAAGGCCCAGGTCGCGGGTGACCTGGTCGATCTCGAGGTCGCCGACGCCGACCAGGTCGGCCAGGCCGCACAGCGCCTCGAGGCCATCGCCGAGGCGCCCCGGGCGGGCCTGCAGGGCATCGAGATCGACGGCAACCACGTCCGAGGTCGGGTGCAGCGCGCCGGCAAGGCCGTCCCGGGCCTGCTGCGCGACCTGCATGACGCCGACATCTCCTTGGACTCCATCGAGGTCCACCGCCCCACCCTCGACGACGTGTTCCTCACCCTGACGGGTCGCTCGCTGCGTGATGCTGGCGCCGACTCCGTCCCCACTCCCGCGAAGGAGAACTGAGATGCGCTTCCTGCGCGAGTGTTCCATCGTCTTCCGCCGCCAGATCCGGATGAACCTGCGCAACCCTGCCTGGGTCATCATCGGCATGGTCCAACCGATCCTCTACCTGCTGCTGTTCGGCCCGTTGCTCAAGCCGCTGATCACCCGTTTTGGAGCGACGAACGCCTACACGTTCTTCGTGCCCGGGATGCTCGTGCAGCTGGGCATCTTCGGCGCCTTCTTCGCCGGCTTCAGCTTGATCGGCGAGTGGCGGGAGGGAGTCATCGAGGCCGAGCGGGTGACGCCTGCCAGCCGGACGGCCCTGCTGGTCGGCCGGTTGGTGCGCGACGTCCTCCAGCTCTTCGTGCAGGCCTTGATCCTGGTCGGACTTGGCTACGTGATGGGCATGCGCGGATCGGTGCCCGGAATCGCCTTCGGGGTCCTGCTGACCTTGCTGGTCGGGGGCGCCTGCGCGGCCGCCTCCAACGCCCTAGCACTGACGACGAAGTCCGAGGACGTCATGGCCCCGGTCATCAACATGGTGATGATGCCGGTGCTCCTACTCTCGGGCATCCTGCTGCCGATGACGATCGGGCCGAGCTGGCTGGTGCACGTCAGCGACTGGATGCCGTTCCGCTGGGTGGTCGACGCGGTCCGCACCGCGTTCTCGGGACAGTTCGCGTCGTCGCCGATGATCTGGGGCAGCGTGTGGGCCGTGGTGCTCTTCTCGCTGGCCATCTGGTGGGGCACGGCGACCTTCCGCAAGGAGGACGCCTGACCACCCCGTCAGGGACTCAGCTGGCCTTCTTGGCGGCCTTCTTCGCGGCGGCCTTTTTGGCTGGCTTGGCCTGCTCCTCGGTCTCCTCGCCACGGGCCGCCTTGGCCTTGTCCACGGACTTCTTCAGGGCGGCCAACAGGTCGACCACCTCACCGGACTCGTCCTTCGACTCCGGCGCGAGGTGCACCTCCCCACCCTCCACCTTGGCCTTGACCAAGGACTGCAGGGCGGCGGCATAGTCGTCCTCGTAGTCTCCGGGCTCGAAGTCCCCGGCAAGCTGCTCGATGAGCAGGTCGGCCATGGCGAGCTCCTGCTTGCTGGCCTTCGCGTCGTCATCGAGAGTCGCGAAGTCCGGCTTGCGGATCTCGTCAGGCCACAGCATGGTCTGCATGACCAACACGCCCTCGTGGACCCGAAGGACCGCCATAGTCATCCGCGTCCGGATCGACACCGTGACCACCGCGACGCGGTTCTCCTTCTCCAGGGCGTCCCGGAGCAGGAGGTACGGCTTGGTCGACGCCTTGTCGGGCTCGAGGTAGTACGACTTGTCGTAGAACATCGGGTCGATCTGCTCGGCCGGCACGAACTTCTCGACCGATATCTCCTTGCTACTGGCGGCCGGCAGGTCTTTGAAGTCCTCGTCGGTCAGGACGACCATCTCGCCGTCCTCGGTCTCGTAGCCCTTGGCGATGTCGTCGTACGACACGATCTCGCCGTCGATGCTGCACACCCGCTGGTACTTGATGCGGCCGCCGTCCTCCCGGTGCACCTGGCGGAACTGCACATCGTGGTTCTCGGTGGCGGAGTACAGCCTGATGGGCACGTTCACCAGACCGAAGGACACTGCGCCCTTCCAGATCGCTCGCATGCTCGGATCCTCCCGTATGCCGCGTGGCCCGGTCCAGCCTCGCCTTGCCAACCAGACTATGCGCCGCCTGGCATTGCGGCAGCAGAC
>DASYGI010000245.1:0-7680 GCA_035999925.1 Pedococcus sp. | reverse complement strand
TTGCCTTGCTTCTTGGCCATGTGCTGGCGCGGGGACTTGTCCGACATGTTGGCTCCTCGTCGGGGCCAGAGATGGCCCTCGTGCGAACAGTACGCCGCATCGCGCCAGCGCCGGCTACGCCGACCCGTCGATGGCGCGGTCACGCTGCGCCGCGCCGGCGTCTCCGTAGGGATACGCCGAGACCAGCGGCCTGCTCACCGCGTCCAGCCGCGTGCGCTCCTGGTCCGTCAGCTCGACCGAAGCGGCACCGAGGTTGTCCGCCAGCTGTTCCGGGTTCCGGGCACCCAGGATCACCGACGTGACCGCCGGCCGGCCCTCCAGCCACGCGAGGGACACCTGTGCCGGGCTGGCGCCGCGCGCCGTGGCGATCTCGGAGACCGTGTCGATGACGCGCCACGTGCGCTCCTCGCGGTTCCGGGGCTCCCATGCCTCCATGCCTCGGTCGGGGTCCTCGCCCAGACGGGTCGCACCCTCGGGGGTGGAGTCCCGCGCATACTTCCCCGTCAGCCAACCACCGGCGAGCGGCGACCACGGCAGGAGCCCCATGCGGGCATCGAGACAGGCCGGCACGATCTCCGACTCGATCTCCCGCACGAGCAGGCTGTACTGCGGCTGCAGGGTCACCGGTGCAACGAAGCCGAGAGCGCGGGCCATGTACGCGGCCTTGGCGACCTGCCAGCCGAGGAAGTTGGAGAAGCCGTAGTAGCCGATCTTGCCGCTGCTCACGCTGTCGTCGAGGAACCGCAACGTCTCCTCGAGCGGCGTCACGGCGTCCCAGGCGTGCAGCTGGTACAGGTCGATGTGGTCGACCCCGAGCCGGCGGAGCGACGCGTCCAGGGCGCGACGCAGGTGCAGGCGCGAGTTGCCGATCTCGTTGAGGACTCCACCCCTGGTAAACCGGCCCTTGGTCGCCAGCACGACCCGCTCGCTCTCGGTGGGCCGCCGCGCGATCCACCGGCCGATGATCTCCTCCGAGGCACCGTTCGCATACACGTCGGCCGTGTCCACCAGGTTGCCCCCGGCTGCGATGTACGCGTCCAGGATCTGGTGCGAGGTCTTCTCGTCGGCCTCCGCACCGAAGGTCATCGTTCCGAGGGCGTACGTCGAGACGACGGCGCCGCTGTTGCCGAGCGGTCGGTAGCGCAAGGGTGTCCTTCGATCGGAGTGCGTGGTCCGCCTCGATCCTCGAGGCGATGTCGCTCTCGACGGTATGCCAGCGCCGCTCGGGCCGTACGCCGGGTGTGCGGGCCGGGGGGCCGACGGCGAGGATGATGAGGAACGAGCAGCGGGGAGTCGCCCACGCGCAGGGAGCCGGCAATGGCACAGATCACGGGGCCCATGACCGGCCGGACGGTGCTGGTGACCGGAGCCACCGGGGGGATCGGTGAGGCGACGGCCCTGGGGCTGGTCGCGTCGGGCGCGCACGTGGCGATCACCGGCCGGGACCGCGGCCGTACCGAGGCCGCGGCTCGCGGTCTGCGCGCCGCCGGGAGTGGGGCGGTGGACGTCTTCGTCGCGGACATGTCCGACCAGTCACAGGTGCGGGCGATGGCCGCCGAGATCCTGCAGCGCCTCCCGCGGATCGACGTGCTGGTCAACAACGTCGGCGGGTTCTGGAACACCAGGCACGTCACCGCCGACGGCCTGGAGCGCACCTTCGCCCTCAACCACCTCGCACCGTTCCTGCTGACCAACCTCCTGCTCGACCGGCTGCGGCAGAGTCCCGCGGCGCGCGTGGTCACGGTGTCCTCCAACGCGCACACGACGGGCCGGATCGACTTCGACGACCTCCAGGGCGAACAGTCCTACTCGGGCGCTCGGGCCTACAGCCAGTCCAAGCTGGCGAACGTCCTCTTCACGTACGAGCTGGCCAGTCGGCTTCACGGCACCTCGGTCACCGCCAACGCCCTGCACCCGGGGGTGGTGCGCACCTCCTTCGGGGCGGAGGACCCCGCCGGCGTGCAACGGTTCCTCGTCCCCCTCGCGCGTCCGTTCATGAAGAGCCCCGCCCAGGGAGCCGCCACCTCCATCCATCTCGCGTCCGCCCCCGCTCTCGCGCACGTCACCGGTCGCTACTTCGCCAACAGCAAGGAGAAGCGGTCGGCCGGGCCGAGCTACGACCGGGCGGCAGCGGTTCGGCTGTGGAAGGTCAGTGCCGACCTGGTTCACCTCAACGGCGCTGCTGACCGCCCGACCTGACGCCTGCTCGTCGCTCGAGCCAGGTGGGGGCACGTCGCGCGCCGCGCCACAGGAAGACGGCCAGAGCGATGGGCCACAGGCACCTGGTACGCGAACCTCGCGGACCGGTGCGCGGCCACCGTCCGCGGCCCCGGCCAAGCCGAGGCGGTCGCGACCGTCCGCGCGGAGCGAGCGAACATCGACGTCGCCCTCACCTGGGCCGCGGCCCACGACCCGCTGCTCGGTGGCCGCATCGCCATGGGCTTCGGGTGGACGTGGGTCGTTCTCGGCGACGGTGTCGCCGGTGCCGAACGCCTCCGCAGTGCGCTCGCCGCCGCGGACACCCTCCCGCGGCAGACCCGAGCGCCAGGTCTGCTCGTCGCCGGCTGGCTGGAGGCGTCGGCCGGAAACCTTGCACGAGCGCGGGCCGATCTGGACGAGGCCCTCCAGATCGCCGACGAGCTCGCGGACTCCCGCCTGCGGGCCGACGCCGACCGTCATCGCGCGTTCCTGTCCGTCCAGCCGGGCCGGCCGGCCGACGTGCTGGACCTCGCGAGCTCCAGCATCAACGCCTCGCGAGCGTTGGGTTTGTCGTGGGAGACCGCCGCGGCTCTCGTGCTCAGGGCCTACGGGTCGATCATGCTCGGAGACACCGCCCACGCCGGCCAGGACGCCGACGAGGCGATACACCTCCTCGACCCGCTCGAGGACTCCTGGGGCCTGGTTCACGCCGAAGCCATGCTCGGAGCCATCGCCCAGGCGGAGCACCGGTTCGGGACGCGGCCGAGCATCTCGCGCGGGCGGCCGCCCAGTCCGAGCTTCTCGGCTTCGTCGGCCAGGCCGCCCTGCATCTCGCATCGCTCGGCCGTGTTCACCAGCGCTCCGGAGATCCCCACGCCGCGATCCTCACGCTGAACCGCGCGATCCTGGCCGCACGGACAGCGCTGACCTCAGGCTCGCCGCCACCGCGCGACTCCACCTCGCTCGGCTAGGGCGGACCACCGGTGAGGCCGACGCAGTACGAAGCCTTCTCGAACAGAACGACCGCTGGTACCAGGCGGCCGGAGGGGGTGAGGGGGGCGCTCCTCACCCGATGCCTGCTGGCCGCGGTCGACGCCCAGAACGAGACTGGTGAGCGCTCGCAGCAGCTCCTCGACATCCTCGCCCGCCTGGCCCGCCAGCGGGGTGAGCTCACGCTCGCACGAGACCTGTTGCGAGCCGCCGACGAGATCGCCGTCGCCGCGCCGCATGTGGTGGACAGCAGCGACCGCGTCGATGCCGACCACACCCGAGCTGCCTTGGGCCTTTAGGCCGGCTCGGGGGAGTGGGCCCGACGGGTGATGGCGTTGGATGGTTCGTGGGAGGAGGCTCACGAGATGACGGCGTCCGAGCAGCTCCGCGACATGGTCAACGGCTTTCGAATCTCGCAGGCGCTGCACGTCGCCACCGTGCTGGGCGTCTCGGACCTGCTGGCCGACGGCCCGCTCGACCTCGAGTCCCTCGCCCACGCGGCCGACGCCGACCCGGAGTCTCTTCGCCGACTGCTCGGTGCGCTGGCTGCGGTCGGCGTCTACGTCGAGACGGACGAGGGTGGCTACGCCAACAGCGAGCTGAGCGAGGGCCTGCGTACCGGTGCGCCGGGGTCGGTGAAGGGCTGGGCCACCCTCATCGGTGAGCCGTACTTCTGGAGCGCCTGGGGCAACCTGTTGAGTGGCGCCCGGAGCGGAGCGACCCCCTTCACGACGCTGTACGGGATGGACGTGTGGGCCTACCGGGCCGGTGACGGGACAAGGACCGCGGTCTTCGACGCGGCCATGACCGAGCTCGCCACCAGGATGGCGGCCGCGGTCGCCGACGCCTACGACTTCCCCGAGCGCGGCCTGCTCGTCGATATCGGTGGCGGGCACGGAGCCCTTCTCGCGGGGGTGCTGGCCGCATACCCGTCGCTGTCCGGGGTGGTGGTCGACCTTCCGCACGTCGTTGCCGGAGCGACCGAGGTGCTGGCGAATACGCCTGCGCGGGAACGGATTCGCCTGGTCGCCGGCGACATGTTCGAGTCAGTCCCCTCCGGTGGCGACGTCTACCTGCTGAAGTCGGTCCTGCACGACTGGCGCGACGAGGACTGCGAGTCGATCCTGCGGGTATGCCGGGCGGCGATGTCTCCGTCCTCGGCTCTCCTCATCGTCGAGCGGCTCCTGGCCGGTCCGAACGAAGGCTCGGACACCAAGTTCTCCGACCTCAACATGTTCGTCATGACGGGCGGACGGGAGCGTTCCGAGGCTCAGTTCGTCCAGCTGCTCGAGCGTTCGGGGCTTCGGCACCGTCGAACGCTCGACACGACCAGCCCGTGGTCCGTCGTGGAGGCGGTGGTCGAGTAGCTCCCACCAGCCCCCCAGCAGGGTCACCCCTGGTTACCAGCGGGCCGTCTGGCCAAGCCTTCGTGTTCGGCGTGGATCTGCCGATCCCCTGGAACGGTCATCTCGCAGACGGGTTCGGCGGCGGCGAGCTCAGTCGTCGAGGGGTTCCCAGACGAGCTCAGCGACATCGAGGACCAGGTGTGACCTCGGCTGAGCGGGATCGTCTGACGTGCGAACTTCCCCTACGCAGACGCAGATGGCGTCGTTGAGCCGCCGGTAGGGGTCTTGGTCGCTGAGGTGGAGCATCGAGCCGACCACCTGTCGGCGGCCGATCGGGTAGGCCCGACCGTATCCGTGCCACTCCACCATGATCGTGGCCGCATCGTCGGTCTCGATGACGGCGCGGAAGTCCGGTTGGAACGGACCGTCGACGGTACGCCGTAGCGGGAAGTTGACGCCTCGGAACCGACCGGTGATCCAACCCTGGCAATCGCCCTCGGCCAGGAACAGGTGCTGCTGCCAACCGCCCTCCAAGGCCACCGTCCACTCGTGCGGGTACGTGAACCGAAGTCGGTACAAGTGCTCGAGCCTCATCCGCCGCTCCGATCACCTCGACGCCAGCCGCAGGAAGCACGCTGGCACCCCGCGGCCCCATCGGCACGGTCAGCAAACCACCGGGGCCAGGTGGCGTGCCACTCACCGCACACGCGGCGACGTGGCCCTCGAGGTGGCGTTCAGGTCCCTCCGAGAGGTTGCGGGGTCGTCACGGCGATTCCCCGCATCCGAGCGACCTCGATGGGAACGACCTCGCGTCCAAGGGGCCACAGGGAGAGTGGGATGAGCTTGACGTTCGCGACGGCCAACGGGATGCCGATGATGGTGATGGCGAGCAGCAGCGCGGTAACAAGGTGGGCCAGTGCCAGTTCCCAGCCGAGCAGAATGAGCCAGACGATGTTCCCGATGAACGTGCCCACACCGGCAGTGGGCTTGGCGATGGTGGTCCGGCCGAAAGGCCAGACCACGAATCCTGCGATGCGGAACGCGGCGATCCCGAACGGGATGGTGATGATCAGGATGCACGCCAGGATGCCGGCCAGGACATAGAGGAGCCAGAGCCAGAATCCGGCGAGCACGAACCAGATGACGTTGCCGAGGACCCTCACCGCGTCATCGTCGCACGCGGAAACCCGACGTGAGGCGGGCTCCGGGCGGTCACCGCCAGGCTGCCCCTCAGCCATGGACGCGCCTGACGCTCACGACGGGGGGATGTTCAGGTTGAGACGGAACACGTTGTCCGGATCGTGCTGGGGCTTGATGTCCCGAAGCCGATCGACGTTGGGCCCGAAGGCGGCGTCGACCCGGTCGGCTTTGTCTTCGGCGGCGTAGTTCATGTACGTGTGGGGCGCGAGCGCGGCGAGGGTGTCCCGCACCCACTGCACGTTCACAGCGGTGTCAGCCGGATCCTGCCACTGGCCGGCGACCAGCAGGTTGAACCCCGGGGTGCGGTGCGGGAAGGCGGTGGCCGTCGGGGCGATTCGGCACGCGGCGCCGTTGAAGTTCTCGAGGAGGATGGCCGACATCGGCGACGGTACAACCTCATAGGCTTCGACCAGCGCCGAGACGGCGGCGTCGCTGAGCTCGGTGACGAAGGCCGATCGCCAGTAGTTCAGTGCGCCCCGGGGGAAGCCGGCGTCCAACATGGTGTTGACCGCGGGGTACGGCATCGGAGCCACCATGTCCATGACCGGCGGCCCGAACTCCCGCAGCGGCCGCAGCTCGGCCTCGGCCTCGTCGATGACGCCGGCGTGGCAGGGCGGAAGTACGCACAGCTTCGCCCCGCTGCCGTCCGGCGCGTGCACGAACCCGCAGAACACCGACGCATCGTCGGACATCGTGACGGTGAACTGGCGGTACCTGCTCACCACGTCAACCGCCGCCGACACAGGGTGGGGAGAAGTCCGCCGAGAACGATGTCCAGCGGGTGGGTCTCGAACTCCAGGGACGCGGCGACGTCGAAGTTGCCCCCGCCCCGACGCAGCGCCCAGAACAGGTCCGGCTCGTGCTCGTCGTCGACGATCCGCACGGCACCGTCGGCGGTGACCACCTCGACGGCCCTGTGGTTGTCGATGGACATGCCGTACTTGCCCCTCAACCAACCCAGCCCGCCGCCCAACGTCGGGCCGGCCACCCCGGTGGTCGAGATCACGCCGCCGGTGGTCGCCTGCCCGTAGGCGTGGGTGACCGGTTGAGCTCGTTCCAGGTGGTCCCGCCCTGAGCCCGTGCTCGACGGTGGCCGGGATCGAGGCCGACCCCACGCATCAACGACAGGTCGATCATCAGTCCGCCCTCCGTGACCGCCCGGCCCGCTACGTTGTGCCCGCCGCCGCGGACCGAGATCTCCAGGCCCACGCTGCGGCCGAACATCACCGCGTCTCGGATGTCGGCCACGTTGTGGCCGCGGGCGGTCAGGCCCGGATGCCGGTCGACCAGACCGTTGTGGACCGCCCGCACCTCGTCGTACTGCGGGTCATCTGGCCCGACCAGACGTCCGTTGAAGCCCGATCAACTCGTCAGGAACCGTCAGGGAAGCCATCCCCGCCTTCTTTGGCGGCAGGTGCCCATGCTCGTCGTGACGGTAGGTCGACCTCCAGGGTCGAGGCCAGGGAAGTGGGCGAGCGGAGCCGTGCGACTGCAGAACCTCGTTCATGGGCCCCGAACGGCCTCGGTGGTCACCGGCACGCGACACGTGGCGCAGTACGTGCCTCACCTCACGTGGGTGACCGGGATCGAGGGTCTTGCGATCTACTGTGGGGGGGCCGAGCTCCGGAGGGAGGACGGACTCTCGTGGGAGGTCGCGATGTCGGTCTTGACCAGGATTCGTCCGGTGTCTCTTCGGGGGTACAAGCCGGGTTGGTTGTCGGGGGATGTGATCGCTGGTGTCACTCTTGCGGCGATCGCGATCCCGGAGTGTATGGGGTATACGTCGATCTCCCAGACGCCTGTCGTCACTGGGTTGTACAGCGTCATCTTTCCGACCATGGTTTTCGCGTTGTTGGGTTCGTCTCGGCTTCTGGTGGTTGGTGCGGACTCGGCGACGGCGGCTATTTTGGCCGCTGGTCTGGCGTCGTTGGGGATCGCTGGGCTG
>DASYGI010000244.1:0-2533 GCA_035999925.1 Pedococcus sp. | reverse complement strand
CAGGCGGGGGCCGACAACATCGCCAACTTCCTGGAGTGGTGCGAAGAGGCCCGGGTCGAGGTGGTCACGCTCTGGCTGCTGTCGACCGACAACCTGAGCAGGCCGGCCGCTGAGGTGGTGCCGCTGCTGTCCATCATCGAGACCGCCGTGTCCGACCTCGCCGCGACCAGGCGGTGGCGGATCAACCCGGTCGGCTCGCTCGACCTCCTGCCCGCGGAGACGGCTCGGCGGCTCAAGGAGAGTGCCGACCTGACCGAGGACGTCCAGGGCATCACCGTGAACGTCGCCGTCGGGTACGGCGGTCGCCAGGAGATCACCGACGCGGTGCGCTCGATGCTGATGGCGCACGCCGCCCACGGCACCACCATCGAAGAGCTTGCGGAGACGCTGCAGGTCGAGCACATCGCCGAGCATCTGTACACCAAGGGCCAGCCGGATCCCGACCTGGTGATCCGCACCTCTGGGGAGCAGCGACTCTCGGGGTTCCTGCTCTGGCAGAGCGCCCACAGCGAGTTCTACTTCTGTGAGGCGTACTGGCCGGACTTCCGGCACGTCGACTTCCTGCGCGCCCTGCGGGCCTACTCCGAGCGCAACCGCCGCTTCGGCGGCTAGCGGCGAGCCGGTGGGCTCCGGCGCGGCGAGCCGGCGGCATACGCCCCTCGGTTGAGGCAGGCATCCAACGGACGGGTGAACTCTGAGCGACACACCGCCAGGTTGCTCATGGTGAGGTCGACGGAGTCGTACCGTCGGCAGTGACGTGGAGCGCCCGCCCCGCGTTCGGGAGGCCCACCTGATGGAGCGATTCGAGCTCCGAGCGGAGGGCCGGCACCGGTCCCACCGCACCACGTGGGCACGGTCCCGGCACCTCGGTCGCGAGTAGGCGCACTGCGCCGGGCTGCGGCGCGCTGTGCCAAGGAGAGACATTGGCCTCGAACGCTTCGAACAGGGACTCCACCAGCCGCCCCTCGACCAGCACGCCGAGCACGCGCACGAAATCCCGAGCCACTCAGCCTGCGGACCACCGTCGGACTTTCGTCCTCGACACCTCCGTCCTCCTGTCCGACCCGCGGGCGATGATGCGGTTCAAGGAGCACGAGGTGGTCCTCCCGGTGGTGGTGGTCACCGAGCTCGAGGCCAAGCGCCACCACCCGGAGCTCGGGTACTTCGCGCGGCAGGCCCTGCGGCTGCTGGACGAGCTGCGGATCAGCCAGGGCCGGCTCGACGCCCCGGTCGCCGTGGGCGACGACGGTGGCACGCTGCGGGTCGAGCTCAACCACACCGACCCCAGCTCGCTGCCGGCCGGCTTCCGGCTCGGTGACAACGACACGCGCATCCTGGCGGTCGCCAAGAACCTCGCCGGTGAGGGCTTCGAGGTCACCGTGGTCAGCAAGGACCTGCCGATGCGGGTCAAGGCCTCCGCGGTGGGACTCGATGCCGAGGAGTACCGGGCGGAGCTGGCGGTCGACTCGGGGTGGACCGGGATGGCTGAGCTCGACGTCAGTGTCGCCGAGATGGACGCCTTGTACGAGCACGGGAGACTGGAGAGCGCCGCGGCTGCCGAGATGCCGTGCCACACCGGCCTGGTCCTGCTCTCGCCGCGAGGCAGCGGGCTCGGGCGCGTCGGTGCCGACAAGCAGGTGCGGCTGGTGCGCGGCGACCGCGACGCCTTCGGCCTGCATGGCCGCAGCGCCGAGCAGCGGATAGCCCTGGACATCCTGCTCGACCCTGACGTGGGCATCGTGTCCCTGGGCGGGCGTGCGGGTACGGGCAAGTCCGCGCTCGCGCTCTGCGCGGGGATCGAGGCGGTCATGGAACGCCGCCAGCAACGCAAGGTGGTCGTGTTCAGGCCCCTGTATGCCGTGGGCGGCCAGGAGCTCGGGTACCTGCCGGGCAGTGAGTCGGAGAAGATGGGCCCCTGGGCCCAGGCCGTCTTCGACACGTTGGGTGCGCTCGTGTCGCACGAGGTGGTCGAGGAGATCATGGACCGCGGCATGCTCGAGGTCCTGCCACTGACCCACATCCGTGGCCGCTCCCTGCATGACGCGTTCGTGATCGTCGACGAGGCCCAGAGCCTGGAGCGCAACGTGCTGCTGACGGTGCTCTCGCGCATCGGTCAGAACTCGCGCGTCGTGCTCACCCATGACGTCGCGCAGCGCGACAATCTGCGCGTGGGTCGCCATGACGGGGTCGCTGCCGTGATCGAGGCACTCAAGGGGCACCCGCTGTTCGCCCATGTCACGCTGACGCGCAGCGAGCGCAGCCCGATCGCCGCGCTGGTCACCGACCTGCTGGAGGGTCTCGAGGTCTGAGCGCCCGTTCCCTGCTGCTGCTGCCAGTCGACGGCGGTCTCCCCATCCGTGGGGAGGCCGCCGTCGGTGTTGGGGAGCCGCCACTGCGAACGTGACGGATCGGTAGAACGGTTGAAAATTTCGCCTCAGCCGTCACACCAGTCACATCCGCCGCAGGAGAACCGCACAGAGTTGGGCGAAATTGGAGATCTGCCCCGACCGTCGGGTAAGGTCTCGGTTTCATA
>DASYGI010000243.1:0-23475 GCA_035999925.1 Pedococcus sp. | reverse complement strand
GCATGACTCAACACGGCCGCCAACAGCCTGACGGCCCCGAGCTTGTCCAGCGGCTCGTTGCCATTGCCGCACTTGGGCGACTGCACACAGGCTGGACAGCCGTGCTCACAGCCGCAGGACGAGATCGTCTCGAGCGTGGCCCGAAGCCACGTCCCGAAAGCCTCGAAGGCTCGTTCGGCAAAGCCGGCGCCGCCTGGGTACCCGTCGTAGACCAGGATCGTCGGGAGACCAGTGTCGGGATGCAGGGCCGTGGAAACGCCGCCGATGTCCCAACGGTCGGACGTGGCGACCAGCGGGAGCATGCCGATGCCGGCGTGTTCCGCCGCGTGGGCCGCTCCCGGGATGTCCTGCTCGTCCACCCCGCAGCCCACGAGCAGCTCGACCGGCATAGTCCACCACACCGCCTTGGTGGCCAATGTCCGGGCCGGGAGGTCGAGTGGGTGAGTTCCGAGCACCTCCCCGGTCGGCAGGCGTCGCAGGAACGAGGTCACCTGGGTGTGCACGCGGACCGACCCGAACGACACCTGCACTGGGCCCCAGGCGGTCGTGCGTTCTGCGCCCGCGATGTCGAAGGCGCTGACCGACTGCGCGAAGGTGCTCCAACCCGGGTCGCCGCGCACCACCGTGGCGGTGCGGCCCTCGAGGTCGAGCTCGGTGACCACGAACGTGTCCCCCTGGTGCACGTGCACGGCACCCGTATGCACCTGCGAGTGCGCCGATGCCTCGTCGATGGTGCCGAGAACCCGACCAGTGCGCTGCTCCACGATCCCGATGACCTCGCCGGCCCCGCGGAGCGACACGTGGTCGCTAGCGCGGTCGGACCGGGCCCAGAACCAGCCAGTAGGTCGCCGGCGAAGAATGCGGCGGGCCACGAGGGCCTCCAGCAGCTCCGCCGCGCTCGGGCCGAACATCTCCAGGTCGCTCTCACGCAAGGGCAGCTCGGCGGCGGCGGCCGCGAGGTGGGGTGCCAGCACGTGCGGGTTCTGCGGGTCGAGGACGGTGGCTTCCACCGGCTGGCCGAACACCAGCTCCGGGTGGTGGACGACATAGGTGTCCAAGGGGTCGTCGGCGGCCACGAACACGGCCAGCGACCTGGCGCCGCTGCGCCCAGCGCGACCAGCCTGCTGCCACAACGAGGCGCGGGTCCCGGGCCACCCGGCCAGCAGCACAGCATCGAGCCCGGTGATGTCGATCCCCAGCTCCAGCACGTTGGTCGCTGCCAGGCCCACCAACGACCCATCCCGCAGCGACCGTTCCAGGGCGCGGCGCTCCTCGGGGAGGTACCCGCCGCGGTATGCCGCCACGGCACCTTCCAGCTCGGGGCGGGTCTCCGCCAAAGTCCGGCGAGCGCTGGCGGCCAACGCCTCGACCCCGGCCCGCGAGCGGGCGAAGGCGACCGTCTGCACCCGGGCGGCCACCAGCTCGGCCAGCAGGTCCGCGGCCTCGGACGTCGCTGAGCGCCGAGTGTCGCCGTCTGCCAGGGTGCCGGGCTCCCACAGAGCGAAGGTCAGCGCCTCGCGCGGTGACCCGTCGCGAGTGACGGGCTGAACCGGCATACCGACGAGGCGACTGGCGTGGTCGCCGGGGTCGCGCACGGTCGCGGAGGCGAGCACGAATGTCGGGTGGGAGCCGTAGCGCGCGCAGACACGCCGCAACCGCCGAAGCAGCGCGGCGAGGTGGGAGCCGAACACCCCCCGGTAGACGTGGCACTCATCGACCACCACGTACTGCAGCGCCCGTAGGAAGGGCGCCCAGCGCTCATGCAGCGGCAGCAGGGAATGGTGGACCAGATCCGGGTTGGTGAGCACGAGCTGGGCATGGTCGCGGATCCAGCGGCGTTCGTCGCTTGCGGTGTCTCCGTCGTACGTGGCCGCCCGCACACCCGGCACGGCCAGCTGCTGGATCCGGGCCAGCTGGTCGGCCGCGAGCGCCTTCGTCGGGGACAGGTACAAGGCCGTCGCCCCGCGCCCGGTCGGTGCCGTCGAGCCGGCCACCACCGCGGACAGCACAGGAAGGAGGTACCCCAGGCTCTTGCCGGAGGCCGTCCCGGTAGCCATCACCACGTGCGTCCCCTGGTGGGCCAGGTCGGCCGCCTCACGCTGGTGCGACCACAGGGCCGTCACCCCGGAACCGGCGACGGCGGCATACACGCTGGGGTCCACCCAGGCCGGCCAGGATTCGAGGGCGGCGGGCCTGGCCGGCACCTCGTGGACATGGCGCAGACGGTCCGCTCGCGACCCCGCGGCGAGCCGGGCCAAGGTCGCCGCAGGGTCGAACCCCACAGGTCCGGGGGGTGGCGTGCTGGCGAGGGTAGACATTGCCGCTACCGTAATCCTGAAGCAGACCGCGTTGGCGGCTGCCCGACATGAGTCGAGGGAAAGGGTGACCGTGGATCTTTCTGTCTCCAGCACGGAGCAGGGCGCCGTCACGGTGGTCCACGTGGCTGGCGAGATCGACGTCTACACCGCACCCCTGCTGCGCGAGGTTCTCGACAAGCAGGTTGCCGCGGGACGCACGAACCTGGTCGTCGACCTGGAGAAGGTCACCTTCATGGACTCCACCGGTCTCGGCGTCCTGGTGGGTCGGCTCAAGCTGGTCCGCGGCCAGAACGGCTCGCTGCGGATCGTGAGCGCCCAGGAGCGCATTCTCAAGGTCTTCAAGATCACCGGCCTGGACAAGGTTTTCCACATCTACCCGACGGTGGACCTGGCAGTTGAGGACGCAGGCGCACCGAATCAGATGTGACCCTCCTCACCCCGGGGTCAAACCGGTGTGACGTGCATTACCCTCGGCCCAGCGTCCCCCTTGGCAGTTCGTCATACCGGCGTGCGCGTGGGCGGTCCGGAAATGTATCCCGATCGAGGAGGATCGAATGTCCCGCCTTGCGTCTCTCACGGCGGCTGAGATGCCGTTGACCGGCTCGAACCTCACCCTGGTCATCGCGGTCGCCGCTGTTGCGGTCATCGCGCTTGCCATGGGTGTGTTCTTCCGGCGTCAGGTTCTCTCAGCCGATGCAGGCACAGCCAAGATGCAGGAGATCGGCGCCGCCGTCGAGGAGGGTGCCCAGGCGTACCTGGCGCGCCAGTTCAAGACCCTGAGTGTGTTCGTCGTCCTCGTGTTCGGCCTGTTGCTCCTACTCCCGGCCGATACGGCAGGGGTGCGGTGGGGCCGGTCGGGCTTCTTCATCGTCGGCGCCCTGTTCTCCGCGGCGATCGGCTACCTGGGGATGAGCCTGGCTGTGAAGGCCAATGTGCGCGTGGCCAGCGCCGCGCGCGGCGGGGACCGGGACTTCGGTATGCGGATCGCCTTCCGCACCGGTGGGACAGTCGGCATGGCGACAGTGGGCCTGGGTCTGCTGGGTGCCTCCGTGGTCGTCCTGATCTACAAGGGCGACGCCCCCAAGGTTCTCGAGGGCTTCGGCTTCGGCGCTGCCCTGCTTGCCATGTTCATGCGAGTCGGCGGCGGCATCTTCACCAAGGCCGCCGACGTCGGCGCTGACCTGGTCGGCAAGGTCGAGGCCGGTATCCCGGAAGACGACCCCCGCAACGCCGCGACCATCGCCGACAACGTCGGCGACAACGTGGGTGACTGCGCGGGCATGGCGGCCGACCTCTTCGAGTCGTATGCCGTGATGCTGGTGGCCGCTCTCATCCTGGGTTCCGTCGCCTTCGGGACCTACGGCCTGGTCTTCCCCCTCATCGTGCCGGCCATCGGCGCGGTGACCGCCCTCCTGGGCGTCTTCATCACGCGGGTCCGCCCGGGCGAGAGTGCCCTGGCTGCCATCAACCGAGGCTTCTACATCGCCGCCGCGATCTCGGCGGTGCTGTGTGGCATCGCCGCGTACACCTACCTGCCGTCCAGCTTCGCGGCATTCGGCACCAGCACCACCCAGGGCCTGACAGGCGACCCGCGACGGACCGCGATCCTTGCCGTCCTCATCGGGATCGGGCTCGCTGCGGTCATCCTGTGGCTGACCGGGTACTTCACCGGGACGGACAAGCGCCCGACCCGCGACGTGGCCCGGACCTCGCTGACCGGTGCCGCCACGGTGGTGCTCTCCGGCATCGGGGTCGGTCTGGAGTCTGCCGTCTACACGGCTGTCATCATCGGCGGCGCCGTCTATCTCGCCTTCCTGCTCGGTGGCGGCTCCGTCGGCCTTTCGCTGTTCCTGATCGCGCTCGCTGGCTGCGGTCTGCTGACCACCGTCGGCGTGATCGTGGCGATGGACACTTTCGGACCCGTCTCGGACAACGCTCAGGGCATCGCTGAGATGTCGGGGGACGTGGGCGAGGAGGGCGCGCAGATCCTCACCGACCTCGACGCGGTCGGCAACACCACCAAGGCGATCACCAAGGGCATCGCGATCGCCACCGCGGTGCTGGCGGCGACGGCCCTGTTCGGGTCGTACACCGACGCCTGGGAGTCGACGGTGAACGCGATCAACGTGGGCGCCCTGTCGCCTGACCAGCTGCACACCGCCCAGCTCTTCGTCACCAATGCCCAGGGCGTCATCACGACCCCGTCGACGCTGGTCGGGCTGCTGCTCGGCGCTGCCGTGGTGTTCATGTTCTCGGGTCTGGCCATCAACGCCGTGACCCGGGCGGCCGGGGCGATCGTGTTCGAGGTGCGCCGCCAGTTCCGTGACATCCCCGGGATCATGGAGGGGACGACGAAGCCCGAGTACGGCCGGGTGGTCGACATCTGCACCAAGGACTCGTTGCGCGAGCTCGCCACACCAGGTCTGCTGGCCGCGCTGGCCCCCGTCGCCGTCGGGTTCGGCCTGGGGATCGGCGCGCTCGCCGGGTTCCTTGCCGGGGCGATCGGCACCGGGTGCCTCATGGCCGTGTTCCTGGCCAACTCGGGCGGGTCCTGGGACAACGCCAAGAAGATCGTCGAGGACGGCACCCACGGTGGCAAGGGCAGCGACGCCCATGCGGCCACCGTCATCGGCGACACCGTCGGGGATCCGTTCAAGGACACCGCCGGCCCGGCGATCAACCCGCTCATCAAGGTGATGAACCTGGTCTCCGTGCTGGTGGCGCCCGCGATCATCTCGCTGAGCATCGGGACGACCGCGAACGGCTGGGTCCGGTACGGGATCGCGGTCGCAGCGGTCATCATCATCATCGCTGCGGTGGCGGTCTCCAAGTCGCGTGACCTCGCCATCGGCGGCAGTGACGACGGCAGTGAGGGCGACTCGGGTGCGACCACCGCGGCCGGGTCGCACGCGGTCTCAGCCCCCGGAGCCACGGTCGCGGAAGCGGACGGGGGCGCTGCCGAGCAAACCGACGAAGGTGCTGTGGACCCCGTGGGGGGATCCGCCCACCGCTGAACCTTCAGCGACGAACGGCTCGACTGACGCACGGCTGCGGCCGGCACCACCGACCTGGTGGGGCCGGCCGCAGCCGTCTGCCCGTGGACCGTGACCGTTGCACCTACGCTGTCCGCATGCGGCGCGCGACCCGAGGACTACGCCAGTGACCGCCTCAACCCCGTTCGTCGACACCGACCTCATCGACCGCCTGCGGGCGGACCTGAGCGCCGCGGCATACACCGTCGATGCCGTCGGTGGCCTGCTGGGGCCGCTGGCCTCCGCCGCCCTTGCCCGCGAGCAACCGCTCCCGGCGCAGCGCGTCACGGCCGCAGCCGAGACGCCGCTGGCCACCCTGGTGCGCCTGTTCGCCCTCGGTGACGCCGTGGACGCCGAGGACGCGGAGCGCGCGCTGCCCACCCTTGGGCTCACCGGCGCAACCCGGTTGGGGCTGGTGCGCGAGCAAGGCCCGGGGGTGATGGCGACCTGCGACCTACGCCCCTACGGCGACGAGCTGCACGAGTGGTGGGTCGCCTCCGACCTGTCGGAGCTGGCCACCCGGACGCCGTTGCGTGAGGACCATGTGCTGGGCCTCGGTGGCGCGTCGACGACGCTGGCGTCCTGGACCCCTCGGCCGTCGGTTGAGCGCGCCCTGGACCTCGGCACGGGGTGCGGAGTGCAGGCGCTGCACCTCGGCGGGCATGCGCGTCACATCACGGTCACGGACATCTCGACGCGAGCGTTGGGGTTTGCCCGCTTCACGGCGGCCCTCAACCACTGCACGTGGGAGGTCGTGGAAGGCTCGATGCTGGATCCGGTGGCCGGACGGCGCTTTGAGCTCATCGTCAGCAACCCGCCGTTCGTCATCACCCCGCGATCGCCGGACATGCCGGTGTTCGAGTACCGCGACGGCCGCGAAGCCGGTGACGCCGTGGTCGGCAACCTCGTGCGGTCGATCCGGGACCACCTCGAGCCGGGCGGGATCGCGCAGTTCCTCGGTAACTGGGAGATCGTCGGCGAGGCCGACTGGCGTGAGCGCGTCCATGGCTGGGTCGCCGACACCGGGCTGGACGCGTGGGTGGTGCAGCGAGAAGTACAGGACCCCGCGCAGTATGCGGAGACCTGGTCGCGCGACGGCGGCCACCACAGCGCGACGGCCGAGTTCGCCACGATGTATGCCGCGTGGCTGGACGACTTCGCCTCTCGCGGCGTCAGCGCGATCGGCTTCGGCGTGATCACGCTGCAGCGCCCCTCGACCGACCGCGCGGTCTTCGTCGACCTCACCGAGGCTGACGGGCCGGTGGCTGCTCCGATGGGGCCACACGTGTTGGCTGGTCTGCGGGCCCGGACCTGGCTGGCCGAACACGACGATCGCGAGGTGCTGGCCACGGCCTGGTCGTGCGCCCCCGACGTCACCGAGGAGCGGCATGGGCGACCCGGCGCGCAGGATCCATCGGTCATCCTGCTCCGGCAGGGTGGTGGGCTGCGTCGGGTGGTCCGGCTGGACACGGCCGGTGCGGCGCTCGTCAGCGTCTGCGATGGCAGCCTGACTGCGGACTCGGCGATCGCGGCGATCTCGGAGCTGCTCGCGGTGGACCTCGAGTCACTGCGCCGTCAGCTCGTCCCCCTGGTGCGCGAGCTCGTCGCTGACGGCTTCCTCGTCTGACCTTCGCGTCTCTTTCCCGCCAAAAATGGGTTGTGAGTGAGTGCTCACTCATTTACCCTGATCCGGTGACACCTCGAGCTCCCGCCATGTCGGCGGACGACCGCCGGGCCGCGATCATCGCGACCACGGTTCCGCTGCTGCGCGAGAAGGGCCGCGCCCTGAGCACCCGCGAGATCGCCACTGCGGCCGGGATCGCCGAAGGCACGATCTTCCGGGTGTTCGCGGGCAAGGACGAACTGATCGGCGCCTGCATCCGCGAAGCCTTCGACACGGCTGGGCTACATCGGGAGCTGACGGGGATCGACCCGGACCTGCCCCTGCGCGAACGGCTCACCGCGGCGGTTTCGGTCATGCAGCACCACCTGCACGGCATCTTCTCGTTGATGACCGTGCTGCAGGCGACCGGGCAGCGGCTGGAGCGGCCCAGCGGGCCTGAGCATGGTCGGGCGCGCCAGCGTTCGACGGAGATGATCGACGCCGACTTCGTCAGGCTGATCGGCGCTGACGCCGACCAGCTCCGGATGAGTCCTGAGAAGGTCGTCGGATACCTGCGCATGGTGACGCTGTCCAGCGTCCACCCCATGCTGGAGTCATCGCGCAGCACCGCGTCGGAGCTCGTCGACGTCATTCTGGAGGGCGCGCTCAAGCGCACTCCTGAACCCAGCGCAGCTGAGCTCGTCGGTGTATCGGCGCCCTCACTCCACTTCGACAACAGGGGGAAGAACTGATGCTCGTCCGGATCGTGCGGGACTACCTGAGGCCCTATCGGGGACTCGTTGCGTTGTTGGTGGGTCTGCAGCTCGTGGGCACGGTTGCCTCGCTCTACCTGCCCAGCCTCAACGGTCGCATCATCGACAACGGTGTGGCCAAGGGCGACACGGGCTACATCGTGCGGACCGGTGGCTGGATGTTGGGGGTGTCGTTCGTCCAGATTCTCGCCACCGTGACCGCGACCTACCTCGGCGCCCGGTCGGCCGCCGGCCTGGGCCGTGACCTGAGGGCCGGCATCTTCGCCCGGGTGGGTGACTTCTCGGCGCAGGAGGTCTCACGTTTTGGCGCCCCCACCCTGATCTCGCGGAACACCAACGACGTGACCCAGGTCCAGCAGGTCGTGTTCATGGGCGCCGCGATGATGGTGTCCGCGCCGATCATGATGGTGGGGGGCATCGTGATGGCGCTGCGCGAGGATGTGGGCCTGTCCTGGCTGGTGGCTGTCGCCGTGCCCCTGTTGGCGCTGTCGGTCTCCCTGGTGATCCGCAAGATGATCCCGAACTTCCGCCTGATGCAGGAGTCGGTCGACTGGGTCAACCGGGTGCTGCGCGAACAGATCACCGGCATCAGGGTGGTGCGCGCGTTCGTCCGCGAGGACCATGAGCGCGCCCGGTTCGCCGAGGCCAACACGCAGTACACCGGGACGGCCCTGGCGGTCGGACGTCTCATGGCCATGGTGTTCCCCATCGTCATGCTCATCTTCAACTCCTCGACCGTGGCAGTTCTCTGGTTCGGCGCGAAGCGCGTTGATGCCGGTCAGATGCAGATCGGGGAGCTCACCGCCTTCATGAGCTACCTGATGCAAATCCTGATGTCGGTGATGATGGCGACGTTCATGTCCATGATGATTCCGCGCGCGACCGTCTCCGCCGGCCGGATCGCCGAGGTGCTGGACACCTCGTCGACGGTGCTCGACGTGGCGGTCCCGCGGGCTATCCCTGCCGGCGGGGCGGCGGTGGAGCTGGTCGACGTCGAGTTCCGCTACCCGGGCGCGGACGTTCCTGTGCTGCAAGGGGTTTCGCTGGCAGCCCAGCCGGGCCAGACCACCGCGATCATCGGCAGCACCGGTGCCGGCAAGTCGACGTTGCTGTCGCTGATCCCCAGGCTCTACGACGTCACGGGAGGGTCGGTGCGGATCGGTGGAGTGGACATCCGTGACGCCGCGCTGGAGGACGTCTGGTCACGCATCGGCCTGGTTCCTCAGAAGCCGTACCTGTTCACCGGGACAGTGGCCTCGAACCTGCGCTACGGCGACGCTGAGGCGACCGACGACGAGCTCTGGGAGGCGCTGCGGGTCGCCCAGGCCGAGGACTTCGTCCGGGCCATGCCGGCCGGGCTTGAGTCACCGATCGCCCAAGGGGGCACCAACGTCTCGGGTGGACAGCGCCAGCGGCTCGCGATCGCCCGGGCCTTGGTGGCCAAGCCCGAGGTGTTCCTGTTCGACGACAGCTTCTCGGCGCTCGACCTGGCCACGGACGCGCGCCTGCGTTCGGCACTGAAGCCGGTGACCCGGCATACCGCCGTCATCGTCGTCGCCCAACGGGTCTCGACGATCATCGATGCCGACCACATCGTCGTCCTCGACGACGGGGCCGTGGTCGGCTCAGGCCGACACGACGAGCTGTTGGCGACCTGCCCCACGTACGTCGAGATCGTCGAGTCCCAGCGCTTCGCGGAGGAGGCAGCATGAGCCAGGAGGGTGTGAAGACCGCCGAGGAGAAGGCTGCCGAGGCTCGCCGGGGTCCAGGTGCGCGGGCGGGGCAGCGGCATGGCCCGATGATGGGCGCCGGGATTCCGGCCGAGAAGTCCCGGAACTTCGGACCTTCGGCCAAACGGCTGCTCGGCCTCATGCAGCCTGAGCGCAGTTCGTTGTATGCCGTGTTGGGCCTCGCGGTCACCAGCGTGCTCCTCAACGCCGTCGGCCCCAAGATCCTCGGGCGCGCCACCGACCTCATCTTCGCCGGGGTCGTGGGTAAGCGGCTCCCGGCCACCGCCACCAGGGCCGACGTGGTCGCGGGGTTGCGGGCCAGTGGGCAGGGGACCTTCGCCGACATGGTCGCCCGGATGCCCGACCTGGTGCCTGGTGCTGGCATCGACTTCGGAGCCGTGGGCCAGGTCCTGATGCTGGCGCTGGGGATCTATGTCGTGGCCGGCCTGCTGTCGTGGGCGATGGGCTGGATCCTCACCGGTGCCGTGAACCGCACCATCTTCGGGCTGCGCCGCGACGTCGAGGACAAGCTGAACCGCCTCCCGCTGCAGTACTTCGACGCGCAGCCTCGGGGCGAGCTGCTCAGCCGCGTGACGAACGACATCGACAATGTCGCGCAAAGCTTGCAACAAACCCTGAGCCAGCTGCTGACCTCGCTGCTGACCGTGGTGGCCATGGTGGCGATGATGGTCCTCATCTCGCCGCTGCTGTCGGTCATCGCGCTGGTGACCATCCCGGTGTCGATGCTCGTCACGGCCGCCATCGGCAAGCGCTCGCAGCGGATGTTCGTCCAGCAGTGGAAGAGCACGGGTGAGCTCAACGCGATCGTCGAGGAGACCTTCACCGGACATCAGCTGGTCAAGGTCTTCGGCCGCCAGGACGAGGTTCGGACGGCGTTCCGGGCCAAGAACGACGACCTGTTCGCCGCCGGTTTCGGAGCGCAGTTCATCAGCGGCGTCATCATGCCGACGATGATGTTTATCGGGAACCTCAACTACGTCGTCATCGCGGTCGTGGGGGGCCTGCGGGTCGCCAGTGGGTCGATGAGCCTGGGCGACGTGCAGGCCTTCATCCAGTACTCCCGGCAGTTCACCCAGCCGCTGACCCAGGTGGCATCGATGGCCAACCTGCTCCAGTCCGGCGTGGCGTCGGCCGAGCGGGTGTTCGAGGTACTGGACGCCGTGGAACAACGCCCGGACGTCGCCAATCCAGCCGCCCTCGACGACCCCCGAGGCCGGGTGGAGTTCGCGCACGCGTCGTTCTCCTACGACCCGGCACAGCCGCTGATCCAGGATCTCGACCTCGTCGTGGAGCCGGGGCAGACCGTGGCGATCGTGGGTCCGACGGGGGCAGGCAAGACCACGCTGGTCAACCTCATCATGCGCTTCTACGAGCTGAGCTCGGGCCGCATCACCCTCGATGGCGTCGACATCACCGACCTGCGACGAGACACCCTGCGCGGGGCGGTCGGGATGGTGCTTCAGGACACGTGGCTGTTCGGCGGCACGATCAGGGACAACATCGCGTACGGCCGCCCTGGGGCCAGCGACGAGGACGTGCAGGCGGCCGCCCGGGCCACCTATGTCGACCGGTTCGTGCATGCCTTGCCCGACGGCTATGACACCGTCCTCGACGCCGAGGGCGGCAACATCAGCGCCGGGGAGAAGCAGCTGGTCACCATCGCCCGGGCGTTCCTGTCCAACCCCGCGCTGCTGATCCTGGACGAGGCCACGAGCTCGGTGGACACCCGGACCGAGCTGCTCGTGCAGCAGGCGATGTCGGCGCTTCGGGCGGACCGCACCAGCTTCGTCATCGCCCACCGTCTGTCGACGATCCGCGACGCCGACGTCATCCTCGTGATGCGCGACGGCCAGATCGTCGAGCAGGGCTCGCACGAGGACCTGCTGGCGCGCGGTGGCGCGTACGGGGAGCTGTATGCCGCGCAGTTCAGCGGTGCTGCCGTGGACGTGGACACCGGCGAGGCGCCGGCGCCAGACCTGGCACCGGCGCCCGTCTGAGCTGTCGAGGGCCCCCGGTGACCGTGGGGCCCTCGTCACCCGACCAACGTCCAAACTCGCGTGTGCGATCTGTCAGGCGAAGGTCAGGCGTTGGTATGCCGTGTGCCTGAAGCACGCCTAGAAAGCATTTGGCACGGCACGGACCCCGTCGACGGGCATCATGACCCCGCGAACGCCGCGTCCCTTTGGGTGAGGTCCCTTCCGACGACGCGAGGTGTACTGATGAGCTCGGCAACCAGCGACCCCACCAACCTCCCTGACGGGGACCTCGACGAGGAGCAGGTCGGCTACAAACAGTCGCTGGGCCGACGCCACGTGCAGATGATCGCCATCGGTGGCGCGATCGGCACGGGGCTGTTCCTCGGTTCGGCCTCTCGGCTGCACAGCACCGGCCCCGCGCTGCTGCTCAGCTACGCATTCGTCGGGGTCATCGCCTATCTGCTGATGCGGGCCTTGGGGGAGCTCGTCATCCACCGAGCCACTAGTGGTGCGTTCGTCAGCTACATGCGCGAGTTCTACGGCGAGCGCGCCGCGTTCGTCACCGGCTGGATGTACTGGCTCAACTGGGCCCTCACCGGCATCGCGGAACTCTCCGCGGTGGGGATCTATGTGCAGTACTGGTTCCCCTCGATGCCGGCCTGGGGCACGGTGCTGCTCGCGCTGGCGGTGGTGCTCGCCGTGAACCTGCTGTCCGCCCGGGCGTTCGGAGAGTTCGAGTTCTGGGCCGCGCTGGCCAAGGTGGGCGCCATCGTGATCTTTCTCGTCGTCGGCACGGTGTTCGTGCTCGCCCGCCTGAAGGTCGGCACCCACCGTGCCGGCGTGGAGAACCTATGGAACAACCCGGGGGGCTTCTGGCCCAGCGACGGCGGCTTCCACTGGTACGGCCCGATCCTGGTCATGTCGGGAGTCGTGTTCGCATATGCGTCGATCGAGATGGTGGGGGTGGCCGCCGGTGAGATGGAGAACGCCCGGCGCGAGGTCCCCAAGGCGGTCAACGCCGTCATCTTCCGGATCGCCGTCTTCTACTGCGGCTCCATCCTGCTGCTGGTGTGCATGCTTCCGACGAGCTCCTACTCCGGAGGAACCAGCCCGTTCGTCACGGTCTTCGAAAGCATGGGACTGCGCTGGATGGGTGCCCTGATCCAGGTGATCCTCATCATCGCGGCGATGTCGAGCCTGAACTCCGGGCTGTACTCGACCGGGCGGGTGCTGCGCAGCCTGGGGGTGGCCCGCCAAGCGCCCCCCTTCACGCTCAAGATGAGCAGCCAGGGAGTGCCGTGGGCCGGCATCGTGCTGACGTCCGTGGTCTATGTCTTCGGCGCCATCCTCAATGCCCTCACCCCGAACGCCTTCGAGGTCGCCCTCGAGGCATCTGCGATCGGCGTTCTCTCCACCTGGGCGACGATCTTCCTCAGCCAGCTGCGACTGCGTTCGCTGGTCGACCGAGGAGTCATCCCCACGCGCGGCTTCCAGATGCCCGGTTCGCCGTACACCAGCTACATCGGCCTGGCGTTTCTGCTGCTCGTCGTGGTCGGGATGGCGATCTCGGGATGGCAGTCCTCGCCCGACTTCTGGCAGAAGACCGACTTCCTCGTGATCGTCATCGGCATACCGGTCCTGGTCGCGTTCCTGGCGATCGGGTGGCGCGTGGTCAAGCCTGGCGTGGTGGCGCACACCCATGGGCATCTCGGGCCGCACTGGTCGAACGCAGGGCCTGCAGGGGCCGCGGCCATGGTCGCCGCGACCGAGACCGACGCAGTCCAGGGCGGCTGAGGCGCAGTGACGGTCACGTCGCGCCCCGTCTCCCGCGCCGCGGACGGTCTGGCAACCTTCCTGGCCGCGCAGCCGCCGTTCGACTCCTTGAGTGCCAGCGAGCTGGCGGCGGTCGTCGATGCCGCCAGGGTCACCGACTTCGAGCTAGGCGAGCTGGTACTCGACGCCTTCAACGACCGGACCGGCGAGGTGTTCGTCGTCCTGTCCGGGCGGGTGAGCCTCTGGAACGCGTCCGACGGCGCCGGGCACGGTCCTGCGGACGAGACGCTCGGGCGAGGGGGCCTGTTCGGGTTCTCGGCCATGCTGACCGAACGCTCTGTCGGCCCTCGTGCGGTGGCCGCCGGCGCCCTGACCGTGGCCCGAATCCCCGGTGGGGTGGCCTCCAGGGCCTTCACCTCCAAGCGCGGAGCGCGGTTCCTGGCCGAAAGCCTCTCCAGCAGCGCGCGCCGACCCAGCCGGCTGCCGGCCTACAGCACGGTGGACGACCTGGTCACCAGGCCCGCTCTCGTGGTGGAACCATCGCGCACGGTCGCGGACGTCGCCCGGCTGATGACCACCACGGACCGCAGCTGCGCCGTGGTCGAGCTGCCGGGCGGGGACCTGCGGCTCGTCACGGACGCGACCTTGCGGCGACGTGTCATCGTCGACGGGGTTTCGACCGCCTCGCCGGTCTCGGCGGTGACGACGACCGCCGCTGTGGTCGCTGGCTCGGGAGAGTCCGCCGCCGAGGCGCTGATCCGCCTGTTCGAGGAGGACGGTGAGTTCGTCGTGGTTGCTGGGCCGGACGGCCAGGTGCGGGGCGTGGTGTCGCTTCGCGACTTCTCCGCCTCGTCGGCGACGGCGGACGTGTCCCTGCATGAGCAGCTGCGACGAGCGGGCGACCTCGACCAGCTCGCCGAACGCGCTCAGGGTGTGCCGGCGCTGCTGGGTGACCTGCTGTCCCGAGGACTCGCCTCGGGACGAGTGATCGCGGTCTATGCCACCGTGCTCGATGCCGTGATCCGGCGGGCCATCCAGCTGGTCCTCGCGCCCCACGAAGGGCTCTCAGCGGAGTCGTTCACCTGGCTGTCCCTCGGCAGCAACGGTCGTCGGGAGGCGGTGCTGAGCTCCGACGTCGACTCGGCGGTGGCGTTCACGGGCCCGGTCTCGCCCGAGCTGATGGGCCAGTACCGTGCTGCCTTCGTGGAGGTTCATGACCTCCTGAGCCGAGCTGGGTTCGCCAGTGACGGGCACGGCGCCACCGCCAGCCGCCGCGCCTTCATGCGGACCAACGACGAGTGGCGGACCGCCGCCAGGGGCTGGATGGCGGACCCGATGAAGAACCAGGGCGCCATGATGACGTCGCTGCTGGTCGATGGCCGCCCCCTCAATGGCCAGAGCGGAGTCCCGGCTGTCGCTGCCACCTTCAAGGACCTGCGTGCGCACCCCGCCACGATGCGCTTGCTGCTGCAGGACTCGCTGGCCAGCCGGGCCAAGCTGAGGACCACCCGGGAAGCCCTGCGCCGGCGCCCGAGCACGTTTGACATCAAGGGGCACGCGATCCTGCCTGTGGTGAACCTGGCCCGCTGGGCTGCCCTGAGCGTCGGCTCCCCGGCTTTGGGTACGACCGAGCGGCTCCGTGCGGCGGCCGGGTCGGCGATGCTTCCGCAGGAGCACGCGGACACGCTGGTCGAGGTCTTCGAGGTACTCCAACGGCTGAGACTGCGATACCAGCTCATGGCGCACCGCGCCGGTCGCCGGCCGTCGGACCGGCTGACGTTCCAGCTCATGTCTCCGATCGACCGCAGCGTCACGGCCCAGGCCGTCAGAGAGGTGGCCGCGGTCCAGCGACGGCTGGCCAACGTATCGGCCTACGTGCCGGCCGAGGAGTGGGCGCTGCCAGGCCCGTCATGAGCCAGCACCCCACGGCACCCCGGCCCACGCAGACGCCGACCCATCGCGTCGCGGTCGTCGGCGATGTCGGCGGCCACCTGAGCGCCCTGGAGGCCGAGCTGGTGCGGCTGGGGGCCGACCGAGTCACCGGCGAGCTGCCTGCCGACCTGACGCTGGTCCAGGTCGGCGACCTGGTCCACCGTGGTCCGGACTCAGCCGCGGTGGTCGGCCTCGTGGACCGGTACCTGCGTCGGCAGCCGAGGCAGTGGGTGCAGCTCCTCGGCAACCATGAGGCCCAGTACCTGCGCGAGCCGGCGTTCGTATGGCCGGAGCGACTCGACCAGCGCTCCGCCGACATCCTGCGTCGGTGGTGGGCCGACGGTGAGCTCCAGGTCGCCGCTGCCTTTACCGACGCGAGGGGTGGCGGTCACGTGGTGACGCACGCGGGGGTCACGGTCGGGTTCTGGCGGGATGTCCTGGGCGCCCCGGCGACAGCCGACCAGGCAGCACAGCTCCTCAACGCCCTGCCGGAGATCGACGAGAGCGCGGTGTTCCGCGCCGGGCGGCTGCTGCACGGACGCCGGGCGGCAGGACCGGTGGGTCCGTTGTGGGCGTGTGCGTCCTCCGAGCTGGTGCCGAGCTGGCTCACCCAGGAGCTGCCGTTCAGCCAGGTGCATGGGCATAGCTCCCTGTATGACTGGTGCCAGGGGAGCTTTCGCTGTTCCCGGGAGATCCGCACCCGGACGGTGCTCGACGCCGCCGCGCGCCACGAGATCACCAGCTTGTCGGGCGGCCAGCTCATCGGGGTCGATCCGGGTCATCGAGTCGTGCCCAGCGGTTCTTGGCGCGCCTGGGAGTCCGACACCTCGCTCCTAGACTGAGCCAATGCGGACCACGAGGCTCGAGGCCTTCAGTGACGGCGTCCTCGCGATCATCATCACGATCATGGTCCTGAACCTCCAGGCGCCCTCCAAGCCGTATGTCTCCGACCTGGGCGGCGCAGTTCCCGGCCTGGTCGCGTACCTACTGAGCTTCATCTACGTGGGCATCTACTGGAGCAACCATCACCACATGTTCCAGCTGGTGCGAAAGGTCAACGGCGCCATCTTGTGGGCGAACCTCGGGCTGCTCTTCTTCCTCTCGCTCGTCCCCTTCTCCACGCAGTGGATGGATAGGACGACGTGGACGCACGCCTACCGCGATGCCCCCCTTCCCGTCACGACCTACGGGGTCAACCTGCTCGCAGCGGCCATCGCCTACTACGTCCTGCAACGAGCCATCTTCCACGCCGAGGGACCCGACGGGCTGCTGCAACAAGCGCTCGGGCGCGACCTGAAGGGCAAGCTCAGCCCGGTCATCTATGCCGTGGGGATCGGCGGGTCCTTCTTCTCGATCTGGATCGGAGTGGCCGCCTACGTAGTGGTGGCCCTGGTCTGGCTTGTCCCGGACCGTCGCGCCGAACGGTTCGTCAACGCCCACCTGGTCCAACAGGACTGAGACGCCGCAGGCCGAGCACTGCGGCGACGCAGAGCTCGGCGTGCCGGTTTGCGGCATACGCCCTAGGTTGGTCCGGAGGTTCGCCGACGTATCGACCAGGAGCCACCGATGTCTCACCTAGCGCCCTTCGCCGTACCCGCGGCGACCACGTTGATCAACGCCAACTGGCTGGACTACACGTTGGTGGCGACGTACTTCGTCTTCGTCCTGGGGATCGGCTTCATTGCGCGTCGGTCGGTGTCGGACTCCATCGACTTCTTCCTGTCGGGCCGCTCGCTCCCGGCGTGGGTGACCGGGCTGGCGTTCATCTCGGCCAACCTAGGTGCCGTCGAGATCATGGGCATGTCGGCCAATGGGGCCCAGATCGGGCTGCCGACAGTGCACTACTTCTGGGTCGGCGCGATCCCCGCGATGTTGTTCCTGGGCGTGGTGATGATGCCGTTCTACTACGGCTCGAAGGTGCGCTCGGTGCCCGAGTTCATGCTTCGGCGGTTCGGCACCGGGGCCCACCTGGTCAACGCGATCAGCTTCGCCCTGGCCCAGCTGCTCATCGCCGGGGTCAACCTGTACCTGCTGGGGTCGATCGTGCACGCCCTGCTCGGCTGGCCGTTGTGGGTGGCGCTGCTGGTGGCCGCCGCCATCGTGCTGTCCTACATCACCCTTGGCGGGCTCTCCGCGGCCATCTACAACGAGGTGCTGCAGTTCTTCGTCATCGTCGCCTCGCTGCTGCCGCTGACGCTGATCGGCCTGCACCGGGTCGGCGGCTGGAGCGGCCTGCAGGAGAAGATCACCGCCTTCGCGGGCTCGGCCCCGGCCAAGGCCGCGGTCGCTCCCGCCGGCCAGCAGCTCCACTCGTGGCCGGGTCAGGCGCTGTCCGGCTTCGGGTCCGGCTTCCTCTCGGTGGTCGGCATCGTCTTCGGACTGGGGTTCGTCCTGTCCTTCGGATACTGGACGACGAACTTCGTCGAAGTGCAGCGAGCCATGGCCTCGAAGTCGATCTCCGCGGCGCGCAAGACGCCCATCATCGGTGCGTTCCCCAAGATGTTCGTCCCGTTCATCGTGATCCTGCCCGGCATGATCTCGGCCGTCCTGGTCAAGGAGATGGTGCAGCTCAAGGGCGGCGGATCGCCTGCGGGCGGCGCCTCCGGCACGGGCGTGAAGTACAACGACGCCCTCTTGTTGCTCATGCGCGACGTGCTGCCGAACGGTCTGCTCGGCCTCGCCATCGCGGGCCTGCTCGCCGCGTTCATGGCGGGGATGGCGGCCAACATCTCGGCGTTCAACACGGTCTTCAGCTACGACCTGTGGCAGCGCTACCTGCGCAAGGACCACAGCGACGACTACTACCTGCGGATCGGTCGGCTGGCTACTGTCGCCGCCACCATCATCGCCATCTTCACGGCGTCCATCGCGAGCAGCTTCTCCAACATCATGGACTACCTCCAGACGCTGTTCGGCTTCTTCAACGCGCCGCTGTTCGCGACCTTCATCCTCGGAATGTTCTGGAAGCGGATGACCGCAACGGCCGGATGGGCAGGTCTCGCCAGCGGCACGCTGTCGGCGGTGGCCGTCGCCTTCCTCAGCAAGGACGCGTTCGGTTCGGCGAGCCTCGGCGTCATACCGCTGTCAGGGCAGGGCGCGAGCTTCGTGGCGGCATCCACGGCCTTCGTCGTCGACATCCTCGTCTCGTATGCCGTGTCCCTGGCCACCGAGCCCAAGCCCGTGTCCGAGCTGCGGGGCCTTGTCTACTCCGAGACGCCTCGGGAGGACCTGGTTGACCCCGAGGAAGCCAGCCACCCGTGGTACCAGCGCACCATTCCCCTGGCCGGCATCGCGCTGGTTCTAGTCCTCATCCTCAACGTCGCCTTCTAGAGGAGCCTTGCGATGACCGAGAAGACCGTCGAGACGACCACCCCGTCACCGAAGAAGACCGCCGGTGCGTTCGACATCCGCAACATCATCGGTTCCCTGCTGGGCATCTACGGGGTGATCCTGGTCCTTGCGGGATTGTTCGGCGACACGGCCTCAGTCAAGACCGGCGGCATCAACGCCAACCTGTGGACCGGGCTCGGCCTAGCGGTCGCGTCGGTGGTCTTCCTGGTCTGGGCGCGCCTGCGTCCGATCCTGGTGCCCGAGCACGTCGAGCCCGCTGACGACGACCCCACTCGCCCCGCGCCTCGCCGGCGACCTGGTTCGCACTGACCGAATTGCGTATGCCGCAGGGCCACCCCGCGGCATACCCATCGGCGAAGCTCACCACATGGGCTCGATGTCAGGATGCCGGAGCGCGGGCGGGTCGTACTTCGGCTGGTAGAGCATCATCGTGCCAGCGCCGGGGACCTTCAGCTGGATCGTCGAGCCCCACCGCTGCTCGACGACCTCACCCTCGAACGTCGCACCCCGACCCTCGAGCTCCTTGCGGGTGACCTCAAGGTCGTCGCACATCAGTGAGAGGTCGAACCGCTGGTCCGTGCCGCCGGCCTGACCCTCGTGCTCCCAGGAGGAGGGGTGCAGCGCAAGCTCGCTGGGGCCGGTGCCGAAGATGAGCCAGCCACCTCCGGTGTCGGCTCCAGGGAACTGCAGGACATCGCGGAAGAAGGCGCGGGCGGCGTCGGGGTCTTCGGCGTACACGAGGGTGTGCAGGGCGGTGATCATGACCCCACCGTAGGAGCCGGAGCCGCCCCCGTCACCCCCTCAGGAGAACTGCCAGGACCGCTTGCTCAGGCCGAACCAGAACCCGTCGATCACGCTCTTGTTGTCCAGACTTCCGGACGCGTATGCCGCGCCGAGACTGACGTACAGCGGTGCCCAGTGCTCGGTCCTGGGATGGGCCTCGCGCGCGGCCGGGGCCTTGTTCATGAAGTCCAGGATCGAGTCGACATCCTTGCGCTCCAGCGCCTCTGCCGCCCAGTGGTCGAACTCGGCCGAGGGGGTGGGAGGCGGTGCGTCGGCACCGCCGCCGGGGTTGAACCAGCGCAGGTTATGCGTCGTGAAGCCCGAGCCGACGATCAAGGTGCCCTCGTCGCGCAGGGGCGCCAGCCGTCGCCCGAGGTCGAACAGCGCCTGGGGGTCGAGCGTGGGCATCGACATCTGAAGGACCGGGATATCCGCGTCGGGGTACATCTCGACGAGTGGCACGTAGGCGCCGTGGTCGAGTCCGCGGGTCTCGTCGCGCTGCACCGGGGTGTCCGCGGAGTGCAGCAGTGCGGTGACGCTGTCCGCCAGCGCGGGGGCGCCCGGCGCGTCGTAGGTGACCTCGTAGTACCTGCGGGGAAAGCCCCAGAAGTCGTAGAGGAGCGGCACGTCTCCACTGGTGGCGCTCAGCGCGAGCGGCGCTTCCTCCCAGTGGGCCGAGACCATCAGGATGTTCGCGGGACGGCCGACGCCCTGCGACCAGCCGGCGAGCTGCTGGGTCCACACCGGATCGTCTGCCAGCGGCGGCGCGCCGTGGCTGAGATAGAGCACGGGCTGCCGCGTGGTCGTGGCGTTCTCGGTCATGAGTCATAGCATACGCTTGATTGAACATTCAATCAATTTTCATCGAAACCCGAGACCGTCGAGCACGGATTTGACGCGCTGGGCTACCGTCATCCGCGTTGCCATGTCGATGCTGCGACGAATCCGCAGCACATGTCAGCAGGACTGAGGGTTGATCTGTGAGCACGGGGCGCAAGCTCGTCATCGTCGAGTCGCCGGCCAAGGCCAAGACGATCGGCGGCTATCTCGGCAAGGACTGGGACGTCGAGGCGTCCGTCGGTCACATCCGTGACATCCCGACCCCCTCGGAGATGCCCGCTGACATCAAGAAGGGTCCGTTCGGCCGGTTCGGCGTGGACGTCGACCGCGGCTTCGAGGCGTACTACGTCGTCGACGCCGACAAGAAGAAGAAGGTCTCCGAGCTCAAGCGCCTCCTCAAAGGCGCCGACGAGCTCTACCTGGCCACTGATGAGGACCGCGAGGGCGAGGCCATCGCCTGGCACCTGCTCGAGGTGCTCCAGCCCAAGGTCCCGGTCAAGCGCATGGTGTTCCACGAGATCACCAAGGAGGCGATCCAGCGAGCGGCGGCGACCACCCGTGACCTGGACACTGCCCTCGTCGACGCGCAGGAGACCCGCCGCATCCTCGACCGCCTCTACGGCTACGAGGTCAGCCCGGTGCTGTGGCGCAAGGTCAAGGCCGGGCTGTCCGCCGGCCGGGTCCAGTCGGTCGCAACCCGCATGGTCGTCGAGCGGGAGCGGGAGCGGATGGCCTTCGTCCGCGCGTCCTACTGGGACGTCGAGGGAGACTTCACCCCTGACGGGGCGAGCAACCAGTTCCAGGCGCGCCTCAGCGCCGTCGACGGGGCGCGGGTCGCCACCGGACGCGACTTCGCCGACGACGGCACCCTGAAGAGCAACGCGGTCGTTCACCTCGACGAGGCAACCGCGAACTCCATTGCGACCCAGGTGCTTTCGGCATCCGTTCGCGTCACCAGCGTCCAGGAGCGGCCGTATACCCGGCGCCCGTCGGCCCCCTTCACCACGAGCACCTTGCAGCAGGAGGCGTCCCGCAAGCTGCGGCTCTCGTCCAAGAACGCCATGCGCGTGGCCCAACGGCTGTACGAGAACGGCTACATCACCTACATGCGTACCGACAGCACCACGCTGTCGGAGGCAGCCCTGACGGCCGCGCGGCAGCAGGCCCGAGACCTGTATGGCGCCGAGTACGTCCCGCAGTCGCCGCGCCTGTACGAGAAGAAGGTCAAGAACGCCCAGGAGGCCCACGAGGCCATCCGCCCGGCGGGCGACCGCTTCCGCACCCCGGCCCAGGTCGCCGGCGAGCTGCGCGGCGACGAGTTCGCCCTGTACGAGCTGATCTGGAAGCGCACCGTCGCCTCCCAGATGGCCGACACCCGTGGGTCCACCGCCACGGTCAAGCTCGGCGGCCCCCTGCAGGACGGCCGGGTCGTGGAGTTCAGCGCCTCGGGGACGGTGATCACCTTCCGAGGCTTCCTCGCGGCATACGAGGAGGGCCGTGACGTCGAAGAGGCAGCCCGCGCCGGCGTCCAGGAAGAGGAGCGCCGCCTGCCCAAGCTGAGCGAAGGCGTCGCCATCACCGTGGTTCGCGCCGAAGCGGACGGGCACGAGACGACCCCACCCCCGCGCTACACCGAGGCCACTCTCGTCAAGGCCATGGAGGAGCGGGGGATCGGCCGTCCCTCGACCTATGCCTCGACGGTGGGCACGATCCAGGATCGCGGCTATGTCGTCACGCGCGGTTCCGCGCTGATCCCGACCTGGCTGGCGTTCGCGGTGACGCGACTGCTGGAGGAGCACTTCGCCGAGCTCGTCGACTATGACTTCACCGCGTCCATGGAAGAGGACCTCGACCGCATCGCCGGTGGCGACGAGCAGCGTGCCGCCTGGCTGCATCGCTTCTACTTCGGTAGCGACCTCGCCGGTGGGGCCCAGGGCACTGGTCAGGGACTGAAGCACCTGGTCGAGGATCTCGGTGAGATCGACGCGCGCGAGATCTCGACCATCCCGATCGGCGAGGGCATCGTCGTGCGGGTCGGACGGTACGGCCCCTATGTCGAGGAGACCGTCCCGGCTGGAGTCGACCCAGCCACCGGCGAGATGACCGACGGGGCCAGCGAGACTCCGCGACGCGCCACGATCAACGACGACATCGCCCCGGATGAGATGACCCCGGCCAAGGCTCGCGAGCTGCTGGAGGCGTCGGCCGACGACGGCAAGGTGCTGGGGCAGGACCCCGTCACCGGCCGCGACATCGTCGCGAAGGCCGGCCGCTACGGGCCGTACGTGACCGAGGTCCTGGACGACGCCACTGCCGACGGAGCGCCGGCCAAGACCCGTGGCAAGGCCAAGGTGAAGCCGCGGACGGCGTCGCTGTTCAAGGACATGGACCTGGCCACCCTCGACCTGCCCACCGCCTTGAAGCTGCTGAGCCTGCCTCGGGTCGTCGGCGCCGACGCGGACGGCGAGGAGATCACCGCGCAGAACGGCCGCTACGGGCCGTACCTCAAGAAGGGCACCGACTCGCGCTCGCTTGCCAGCGAGCAGCAGCTCTTCGACATCACCCTCGACGAGGCGCTCGCCATCTATGCCCAGCCCAAGCAGCGGGGGCGAGCTGCCTCGGCCCCGTTGAAGGAGCTTGGCGACGACCCCGTGTCCGGCAAGGCGATGGTGGTCAAGGACGGCCGGTTCGGCCCCTATGTCACCGACGGCGAGACGAACGCGACGCTGCGCAAGGACGACGAGCCGGAGTCGATCACCCCCGAGCGGGGGGCCGAGCTGCTCGCGGAGAAGCGCGCCAAGGGTCCGACGACCCGCAAGCGCGCCGCGAAGAAGACCACCAAGAAGACCGCCGCCAAGAAGGCGACCAAGGCGACCGCGACGGCCACCAAGAAGGTCGCGAAGAAGGTCACGAAGAAGGCTGTGAAGGGGGCCTAGGCTGGTTTCGGCCGAGGAGGTCGCCAGTGGTCGGCTCGTCAGGGCCCGTCCTGCTGCGGGCCGAAGGGTTGTGCAAGCGACTCGGCGGCGTGCCCGTGCTGCGGGGTGTGGACCTGGAGGTCGCGGAAGGCTCGCTTCATGCCGTGGTCGGGCCACCCGGCGCCGGCAAGACCACCATGCTCAACGTCCTCACGGGCTACCTGAGCCCTGACCGCGGCTCGGTGTGGTTTGCCGGGATCGACGTCACGGGCCGGCTCCCGAGGCGTTGCCCGGTCGGGGGCATAGCCCGGGCCCTTCGCAGCCCGGTCCTGTTCGAGGGTGTCGCCGCTGGCCACTACGCCTCGTTCGTCGCCGGCCACGACGGGCCGGCGCGCAGCTGCCTGGGGGGCCGGGCGGGCGTTCGTCTG
>DASYGI010000242.1:0-5149 GCA_035999925.1 Pedococcus sp. | reverse complement strand
CACGCGTGGTCGATGTGTGGCCGATGCGTGGCCGATGCGTGGCCGATCTGTGGCGCACTTACTCCTTGAGAGGTGACCAGCGGTCGGACGCCTGCTGCACGGCATACCGCCAGCAATGGGAGCATGGAGCACGTGACCGAGCAGACCTCCACCGCCGCCATCACCCCTCTGGCCGAGCGCGCTCCAGCCGACCTCGAGGCCTTCGTCGCGCAGCAGCAGGCCGCGTACGACGCCCTCGCCGCCCAGGGCCTGGCCTTGGACCTGACTCGCGGCAAGCCCGCCAGCGCCCAGCTGGACCTGAGCAACGACCTGCTCCAGCTCCCGCACACCGGGGTGGACGCGCATGGCGTGGACACCCGCAACTACGGCGGCCTGGAGGGCATCGCCGAGCTGCGCGAGATCTTCGCCGAGCTGCTCGGGGTGGACCTGAACCAGATCGTGGCGGGCGGCAACTCCAGCCTGGTGATGATGCGCGAGGTGCTGGTCGACCTATGGCTGCATGGCGCCGTCGACAGCGAGCGCCCGTGGGGCCAGGAGGAGAAGGTCACCTTCATCTGCCCGGTGCCCGGCTATGACCGTCACTTCACGCTGCTCAGCTGGTTCGGCATCGACATGGTCACCGTGCCCATGAACGACGACGGCCCGGACGCCGAGGCCATCGCGCGGCTGGTGGCCAGCGACCCGAGCATCAAGGGCATGTGGGTGGTCCCGACCTATGCCAACCCGTCCGGGGCTGTCGCCACCCAGGAGGTCGCGGCCCGGCTGGCGACGATGCCCACGGCCGCTGCCGACTTCAAGATCTTCTGGGACAACGCCTACGCGCTGCACCACCTGAGTGAGGACGAGGCCAAGAGCGCCGACATCCTCGGGCTCGCCTCGGCTGCCGGACACCCACACCGAGCCCTCATGTTCGCGTCCACGTCGAAGGTCACCCTCGCGGGAGCCGGCGTTGGCTTCCTGGCGGCGTCCGTGGAGAACATCGCCTGGTACATCCGCCACCTCGGCAAGGGCTCGATCGGGCCCGACAAGGTCAACCAGCTGCGCCATGCTCAGTTCTTCGGGTCGGCGCAGGGAGTGCGGGACCACATGGTCAAGCATCGCGAGATCATCGCCCCCAAGTTCGCCGAGGTGGAGCGCATCCTGAGCGAGCGACTGGGCGGTCTCGGCGTGGCCACCTGGACCACCCCGACGGGTGGCTACTTCGTCAGCCTCGACGTGCTCGACGGCACCGCCTCGCGGGTGGTCGAGCTCGCGAAGGCGGCCGGGGTGGCGCTGACTCCGGCCGGGGCATCTTTCCCCCACGGCGACGACCCGCGCGACCGCAACATCCGGCTGGCGCCGACCTTCCCTCCACTGGAGCAGGTGACCGCGGCGATGGAAGCTGTCGCGACCTGCGTGCTCCTGGCCTCGGCAGAGAAGCTGCGCACGGCTTGAGGCGACCGGTCGTCCGCTCCACCTTGCGCCGGCGCCACCACTCCCGCAGGGTGGGGGCATGAGCGATCAGCCGGGCACGGAGAGCATCGAGGACGACCTGGGCAGCTACAGCGTCGATGACGCGGTCGACTCCGGCAGCGGCCAGGAGGAACTGCTCGACGCCAGTGAAGGCGACAACGAGCCGTGGTCGCCTCCTGACCGGCAGCCGCGCAACACCGAATGGGGCACGACGGCGTCGGAGCAGGCACAGGACGAGAGCATCGACCAGCGCCTCGCCCAAGAGCAGCCCGATCCACAGGACCGGGTCGGCGGCGAGGACACCGACGCCATTGCGGTCCTCGACGACTGGCTCGGCGACGCCGAGGTAGTGCCCGATGATGGACCCGGTGATGGATCCGAGAATGAACGCGAGGATGGACCCGAGGCGGCGGCCATGCACATCGTGGCGGACTAGGCCCGCTGCGGTGCAAGACTGCTCGCCATGTCGCGCTCGGTCAGCAGCCTGCCCAAGGCGCACTTGCACCTGCACTTCACCGGCTCGATGCGGGTCGAGACGGTGCAGGACCTCGCGCGCCTGCATGGCCTGCGACTCCCCGATGCCCTCACCACGGGCTGGCCACCGCAGCTGAGCGGGCGTGACGAGCGCGGGTGGTTCCGGTTCCAGCGGTTGTACGACGCGGCACGGGCGTGCGTCCGCGCGGCCGACGACCTGCGCCGGATCGTTCGGGAGGCTGCCCAGGACGATGCCAGCGAGGGCTCGCGCTGGCTGGAGCTGCAGGTCGACCCCACCTCCTACGCGCCCTTCGTCGGCGGAATCACGCCGGCCCTGGAGATCGTGCTGGACGAGGCCCGCTCGGTGTCCGCGCAGGGTGGCATCCAGGTCGCCGTCATCGTCGCGGCCAACCGGGTGCGGCACCCGTTGGACGCCAGAACCCTCGCCAGGCTTGCGTCGAGGTATGCCGGCGACGGGCCTGGCGACGTGGTCGGCTTCGGTCTGAGCAACGACGAGCGCCGTGGCGTCACCCAGGAGTTCGCGCCCGCCTTCGAGATCGCCCGCCGGGCCGGGTTGGCCCTGGTGCCCCATGCGGGGGAGCTCCTCGGGCCTGCGGCGGTCGAGGCCACCGTGGAGGCCATCAACCCCGACCGGCTCGGTCATGGGGTGCGCTGTGTCGAGGACCCGCGAGTGCTGGACCTCGTTGCCCGGTCCGGCATCGCGCTGGAGGTCTGCCCGCTGAGCAACGTGGCCCTCGGGGTCTACGGCAGTGCCGCGCAGGTGCCGCTACGCGGCATCGTCGAACGCGGCATACCCGTCGCCCTGGGAGCCGACGACCCGCTGCTGTTCGGGTCGCGCCTGGTGGACCAGTACGAAGCGGCACGCGACGCGCTCGGGTTCGACGACGCCGAGCTGGCCGAGCTGGCCCGGGGGTCCTTCCGGGCCTCGCGGGCACCGACCGGGCTGGTGAAGCAGGCTCTGGCCGACATCGACGCCTGGCTGGCCGCTCCGCCGGGGTGAGCTCGAGGTCAGAGCGAGTGGCCGACGAACACCGGCTCGTTGACCAGGGTGACGCCGAACGCCTCCAGCACCCCGTCACGGAGCTCGCGGGCCAGGGCCGCGATGTCCGCGGCGGTGGCCCCGCCCCGGTTGGTGATCGCCAAGGTGTGCTTGGTGGACAGGGCCGCCGGGCCGGGCATGGCATACCCCTTGCCGAAGCCGGCCTGGTCGATGAGCCACGCCGCGCTCGTCTTCACCCTTCGGTCGCTACCGTCGGCGTCGGGGAAGCGCGGCGGCTGCGGGCCATCGGGGCCCAGGCGGTCATGAGCCCGCAGCGCAAGCGCGTCGAACTGCGCGGTCGACAGGATCGGGTTCGTGAAGAACGAGCCACACGACCAGGTGTCGTGGTCTGACTCGTCAAGCACCATGCCGCGCTGGCGGCGCTGCGCCAGGACGGCCGCGCGGGCATCGGCCAGCGGCACCCGGTCACCAGTGCCGACGCCGAGCTGTCGGGCGAGGTCGGCATACCCGATCGGCTGGCTGAAGTCACTGGGCGTCAGCTGGAACAGCACGTCGAGCACGACGTAGCGATCCGATGCCTTGAACAGTGAGTGACGGTAGGTGAACCCACAGTCGTGGTTGGCGAGGGTCCGGACCTGCTGGTCCGACCGGTCCCAGACCCGGACCGAGGCGATCGTCTGCGCGACCTCCTGGCCATAGGCTCCGACGTTCTGCACAGGGGTGGCGCCCGCTGAGCCCGGAACTCCGGACAGCGCCTCGACCCCGGACCAGCCCTCCGCGACGGCCTGCGCGACGAAGTCGTCCCAGGCCACCGCCGCCCCGACCCGGACCATCACTCCCCCGCACAGGTCTGCCGACTCGACCGCCACGCCATCGTTCGCCAGCCGAACCACGGTTCCGGGGAACCCGGCATCCGCCACGACGAGGTTGCTCCCTCCACCGAGGACCAGCAGCGGCTCGTCGGCGTCGTCGACCTCGCGGACCGCGTCGACCACCTCGTCAATGGTCTCGGCGACCACCAGGCGGGACGCCGGGCCACCCACCCGCATGGTCGTCAGTGACGCCAGGGGGACGTCGTGCTCCTCTCGCATCAGCTCGTCAGTCGAGCTGGACGACGGCGACACAGCGGCCGAGAACCTTGGCCCCTTCGCTGGTCGCGGTGAGCTCGACCGTGGCCCGTCGGGTGTCGTCGTCCACCGACTTCACCACGCCAGTCACCTCGAGCTGCGCACCCTCGCGGGGCACGACAACCGGCTTGGTGAACCGCGTGCCGTACTCAACGACCCGGCCACCGTCGCCGACCCACTCCTCGACGACGGAGGCAGCGGCCCCCATCGTGAACATGCCATGGGCGATGACGTCAGGCAGCCCGACCGACTTGGCGAAGTCCTCGTCCTGGTGGATCGGGTTCAGGTCTCCCGAGGCCTTGGCGTAGGCGACGAGGGTCTCGCGGGCCACCGGGACGGTCACCGGTCCGATGGCGTCGCCGACCGATGTGGCGGCCAGAGTGCGCACAGCCATGGTCACTCTCCTCCTCGGATGACGATGGTGGACGTCGAGGTACACAGCGCCTCGCCCGACTCGGTGGTGAGCTCGGTTCGGGTGGTGACCATGGCATGGCCGCCGGCCTCGCGCACCGCGTCGACGGTGAGGGTGCCGAGCACCGAGTCCCCGGCAGCGATCGGGCGGTGGTGGACGAAGCGTTGCTCACCGTGCACGACCCGGCTGAAGTCGATGCCCGACTCGGGGTCCTCGATCAGCTGGCGGTCACAGCGCTGGGCCAGGGTCACCGCGAAGGTCGGCGCGGCGATGACATCGGGATAGCCCGCCGCGCGGGCGGCGTCCGCGGAACTGTGCACCGGATCGGTCGAGCCGACCGCCGCGGCGAAGGCGGCCAACGACGCCGCGTCCACGGCATACGGACCGCTCGGTGGATAGGTGCGCCCTGCGAAGTCTGCGTTCACGGCCATGGCGCCCACTCTATTCGGCAGCCTCGCGCCCATGACAAAGCCGCCCATGGACCAGGTCCAGGGCGGCTGTCGTCAGTGCGCCGGGGGCGCGTCGGGTCAGCGGGTCTCGCGGTGGACCGTGTGCTTGCCGTCGCGCGGGCAGAACTTCTTCATCTCCAGGCGGTCGGGGTTGTTCCGACGGTTCTTCTTGGTGATGTAGTTGCGCTCCTTGCAATCCACGCACGCCAAGGTG
>DASYGI010000241.1:0-4804 GCA_035999925.1 Pedococcus sp. | reverse complement strand
GGCGCTGCAGCTGACGTTGCTCGAGCCCGCTCCGTCGGTCGCCGCTGGCAAGCGCGAGGCGAGCCGCAAGTCCCCCGAGGACCTGGCGCCGCTGGTCGAGGATGCCATCAAGCTGCTCGACAGCGCCTCGAACTCCCTGCGTCGCGGACGCCGTCTCGACAAGGACCACGGCACCAAGGTGGCTCAGGTCCTGCGCTTCCTGGCCGAGCAGCTGGAGCCCTGATGGCAGTCGTCAAGGACGACGCTGTCCTAGCCGCCGCCCCGGTCATCGACCTGGCGCGGGACGCTGCGGCGTCGATCGCCGAGCCCGGCACCGTCGGGGACCACCTCGGTCTGCAGATGGATGACGAGCGGATCGGTACCCACTTCTTCGCGTGCACGGCCAGTGCCTACCCCGGCTGGCGGTGGGCGATCACCGTCGCCCGCGTGCCGCGCGGCAAGGTTGCCACCGTGTGCGAGACCAACCTCGTGCCCGGTGAGGGCGCGCTGCTCTCGCCAGAGTGGCTCCCGTATGCCGATCGCATCGCGCCCGGTGACGTGGGGGTCGGCGATGTGCTGCCGTACAAGGAGGTCGACCCGCTGCTGGAGCCAGGCTTCGAGGCCACCGGCGACGAGGAGGTCGACCAGCTCGCGACCTTCGAGCTCGGGCTGGGCCGCAAGCGCGTGCTCTCCGCGGAGGGCCGCGAGGCCGCGGCCCAGCGGTGGTACGAGGGTGAAGGCGGTCCGCACTCCGAGGTCGCCGAGAAGGCCCCTGCGCCGTGCTCCTCGTGTGGGTACTTCGTCCCGATGGGCGGTGCACTTCGCTCTTTTTTCGGCGTGTGCGCCAACGCCTGGTCACCAAGCGACGGTCGCGTCGTGAGTCTTGACCACGGCTGCGGCGCCCACTCCGAGATCGACGTCGAGCCGCCCACGCCCGTGATGGTCGGCGAGCCGATCATCGACGAGAACGCGTACGACCTGGTCTGACCCGGCGCGCTGACCGGCTTTCTGCTGTCCGGCCGTCGGAACCTCTAACGGGCGTCGGACCCTCTAGAGGGCGTCGGAGGCGTTGCCGCGACCGCGGCGCACGTAGGCATAGCCGAACGCACCCAGTGCGATCCCCGCGACGCAGGTCCAGGGCCACCATTGGCGATCTCCTTGGTGGAGCGCGGGGACCATCAGGGTGAGGGCCAGCGCCACAAGCCAGGCGACGGTGCCGCCGACGATCACGTGTTTCGTGCGGAGAGCCAGAGGTTGCAGCTCGTCACCCGGGGGACGGTTCGGGGAACCATGCTGCGACTCGCTCACGCGTCGAGCCTAACCTGAGTCGTCTCCGTCACCCCCAGGCCCTAACCTGCTGCCCATGCCAAAGTCCACGACATCGGTCGGCACGACTCCGCGGCCGGTCGGAAGCGCCCCCGTCAGCCGGGTCGATCGCTTCTTCCAAATCACCGAGCGGGGGTCGACGGTGGGCCGCGAGGTCCGCGGCGGCCTGGTCACCTTCTTCACGATGGCGTACATCGTGGTGCTTAACCCGCTCATCATCGGCACCCAACAGGACGGTTCAGGCAAGTTCCTCGGCGGCGGTGACGTCGCCCATGCGATCACACTCGTTGCGGCGGGCACCGCGCTGATCGCCGGCGTCATGACCGTGCTGATGGGGGTGGTCGCGAACTTCCCGATCGCCCTGGCGACCGGGCTCGGGCTGAATGCCTTCGTGACCTTCGGCATCGCCAAGCTGCCGCACATGACCTGGGCCGATGCCATGGGTCTGGTGGTCATCGAGGGCGTCATCATCACCGTGCTGGTGCTCACTGGATTCCGGCAGGCGGTGTTCCGGGCCATCCCGGGGGAGCTCAAGACCGCGATCTCCGTCGGCATCGGCCTGTTCATCGCGATCATCGGGCTGGTCGACGCCGGCTTCGTGCGCAAGCCCGCCGCTGGTCCGGTCCCGGTGGAGCTGGGCATCGGGGGCTTCCTCAACGGCTGGCCGCTGCTGGTCTTCGTGGTCGGCCTGCTGGCGATCATCGTGATGATGGTCAAGCGGGTCAGGGGCGCCATCCTCTACGGCATCATCGGCGCGACCGTCCTGGCGGTCATCGTCGAGGCGGTCGGCCATATCGGCCCGCAGACCGACGCCACCGGCAAGCTGGTCAACCCGGCTGGCTGGGGCCTGAACGTCCCCAAGCTGCCCGGCCAGCTGGTCGACGTCCCCAACTTCGGGCTGCTGGGGCACTTCAGCGTCCTCGGGTCGTTCTCGAAGATCGGCGTCGTGTCGGCCGTGCTGCTGGTCTTCACGCTGTTGCTGGCCGACTTCTTCGACACGATGGGCACCATGGTCGCGATCGGCGCCGAGGCCGGCCTCCTCGACGCCGCGGGCAACCCGCCGAAGTCCGACAAGATCCTGCTGGTCGACTCACTCGCGGCCATCGCCGGTGGAGCTGGGTCGGTCTCCTCGAACACGGCATACATCGAGTCCGCCTCTGGCGTCGGCGAGGGGGCCCGCACCGGGCTCGCGTCCGTGGTGACCGGGGTGCTTTTCCTCGCTGCCACCTTCCTGGCACCCCTGGTCAAGGTGGTGCCGTACGAGGCGGCCACGCCGGCGCTCGTGGTCGTCGGGTTCCTGATGATGCAGCAGGTGCGTGGCATCGACTGGGAGGACCTCGAGGTCGCCATCCCGGCGTTCCTGACGATCGTCCTGATGCCCTTCACGTACTCGATCACGGCAGGCATCGGTGCGGGTTTCGTCGTCTACACGCTCATCAAGGTGGTGCGCGGCAAGGCGTCGGTCATCCACCCCCTGTTGTGGGCCGTGTCGGGGCTGTTCGTCCTCTACTTCGCGGTCGACCCGGTCAAGCAGCTGCTTGGGGTGCACTGACCTCACCGGCCTCAGTCGCCTCACCGAGCACGCCTTTTGCACGTATGCCGCGTCCCCAGCTGGGGACGCGGCATACGTGCGTCGGGTTTTTGGGGACTTCCAGAAATACTTAGCACAGGTAATGAGTTAGGCTAAGTATCGAAGGAGTCGCTCATGAAACCCACGCCCGCACGCAGTCGGCGCACCCACGACACGGGGCTCTCGCCCACGGCGGTTACGGCCCTTGCCGGTGAGCTCAGACTGGCCTGCATGCGCATCTCTCGGCGCGTGCGGTTCGAGAGCTTCGACGCCGTGGCGCCCCACCAGTTCTCGGTGCTGGCGCGGCTCGACGGCACCCCGCGGACTCCGGGCGAGCTGGCCGAGATCGAGCGGGTGAGTGCCCCGAGCATGACCCGCACCGTCGGGGGACTGGTCGACCGCGGGCTGGTCGAGCGCACCGACGACCCTTCGGATCGACGTCAGGTGATTCTCTCGCTGACACCGGCCGGCACCAGACTGCTCAAGGAGATCCGGCGCGAGCGCGATGCCTGGATGTCCGTGCGAGTCGGGCGGCTGGGGCCGGAGGAGCAGCGGGTGCTGCTCGAGGCCGCGGCGATCCTGACGAGGGTGGCCGCGGAGTGAGCCCGACCTTCACCTCGCTCAGCGTCCGGAACTACCGCATCTATGCCAGCGGCGCGTTCATCTCGAACATCGGCACCTGGATGGGCCGGGTCGCCCAGGACTGGCTTGTCCTGACCGAGCTCACCCACCACTCCTCGACCGCACTGGGCATCGTCACGGGACTGCAGTTCCTGCCGTTCCTGCTGCTGGCACCGTGGGCGGGCATGATCGCCGACCGCTATCCCAAGCGCGCGATTCTCGCGGTGACCCAGACCGCCCTGGCCCTGTCCTCCCTCGCGCTCGGGCTGCTGGTCGTGGCCGGCAGCGCGCAGCTATGGATGGTGTACCTCATCGCGCTGTTCACCGGACTCGCGACCGCCGTGGACAACCCCGCGCGGCAGACGTTCGTCTCCGAGATGGTGCCGCGGGAGCACCTTGCCAACGCCGTCTCGCTCAACAGCGCGTCGTTCAACGGCGGACGCCTGATCGGCCCTGGTGTTGCGGGCCTGACCATCGCCGCGTTCGGCACCGGCTGGACCCTGCTGCTCAACACCGGCACCTTCGTGGCTGTGCTGGTCGCGCTAGCCCTCATCCGCGGACGCGAGCTGCGACCGGCCCCCATGCTGCGGCGAGGCAAGGGTGCGATCAAGGAGGGGGTCCGCTACGTCAAGACGCGGCCGGACATCCAGCTGGTCATGGCGCTGGTGTTCGTCCTGGGCACCTTCGGCATGAACTTCCAGATCACGACGGCCCTGATGGCCACCCGGGAGTTCGGCAAAGGCCCTCAGGAGTACGGCCTGCTGGGGTCGATCATGGCCATCGGGTCGCTGTCGGCCGCCCTGCTTTCCGCCCGCCGCGCGCGTCCGCGACTGCGGGTCCTGCTGGTGGCCCTGGTCGGCTTCACCATCTCGAGCGGGCTTGCCGCGATGGCGCCGACGTACCTGCTGTTCGCGCTGGCCCTGATCCCGGTGGGGCTGTCCGCCCTGACCGCGCTGACCACGGCCAACGCCATGGTGCAGCTCAGCGTCGACCCCGCCATGCGTGGACGGGTCATGGCGCTCTACATGGCCATCTTCATGGGGGGTACCCCCCTCGGCGCCCCGCTGATCGGCTGGATCGGTCAGGTCTGGGGCCCACGCTGGACCATCGGCATCGGCACGGTGGCTGTCGGTCTGATGCTGGTGGCGACTTCCTTCTGGATGACTCGGCGCGAGAATATCCAGGTGAGCTACGAGTCCCACCGTCGTCCGAGGATCAAGGTGCGCACGGTCACAGCGAGGGTGCCTGAGCCTGTCCCCGAGGCGGTCCGATGACCCCGGTGTTTCGTCGCCGCGTCACGATCGCCGT
>DASYGI010000240.1:0-31355 GCA_035999925.1 Pedococcus sp. | reverse complement strand
CCCTCCAGGGTGATCAGCTGCAGTTCTTGCACGGCTTCCTCCTCGACCCCAACGCCGCTGCCGTGACGGGTACGTCACAACAATGGAATTACACGCGTGTCATACGTGGTTAGTCAAGCGGAAGTCTGATATTTGCCCAATCGGGTGAACCTTGATATCCATCCTGGGCCGGTCACCCCTCGCCGTCGACCTCGTCATGGGCGCCGACCCCGGGACTGCAAGACTGCCACCATGCGCATCACCGCCCTCGCCGGAGGGGTCGGAGGAGCTCGGTTCCTCCGCGGGCTCCGGGCCCACCTGGACACCACTCCTGAGCTTGCCGACGCCGAGCTGACGATCGTGGGCAACACCGGCGACGACATCAGCCTCTTCGGGCTGCGGGTCTGTCCCGACCTCGACACGCTGCTCTACACCCTCGGCGGAGGCATCCACGAGGAGCAGGGGTGGGGTCGGGCCGACGAAAGCCACCGCGTCCAAGGCGAGCTCTCGGCCTATGGCGCCGTGCCGCAGTGGTTCGCGCTAGGCGACCTCGACTTCGGCACCCACATCGTGCGCTCGCAGTGGCTGGGCCAGGGCCAGTCGCTGACGGAGGTGACCGCGCGCATTGCGCAGCGCTGGGGTCTGCCGTCGCGACGGATCACCCTGCTGCCCATGAGCGACTCCCCCGTCGAGACCCACGTGGTCATCGAGGACGAGGACGGGACCCGCGCGGTCCACTTCCAGGAATGGTGGGTCCGGATGCAGGCGAAGGTCCCCGCCCAGCGGTTCCAGGCGGTCGGCATGGACCGGGCCACCGCGGCCCCGGGGGTCCTCGACGCCATCCGGCAGGCCGACGTCGTGCTCCTGCCGCCGAGCAACCCGGTGGTGTCGATCGGCATCATCCTGGGAGTCCCCGGGGTTCGCGACGCCCTGCGGGGCACCGCCGCACCAGTCGTCGGCGTCTCCCCCCTCATCGGGGGTATGCCGGTACGCGGCCATGCCGATGCGTGCCTGGCCGCCATCGGCGTGGAGTGCACGGCGCGGGCCGTCGCCGGGCTGTACGAGGACTTCCTCGACGGCTGGTTGGTGTCGCCCGACGACGCGGAGGGCGTCCGGCTGCCCCGGGCGACCGTGCGGGGGCGGCCGCTGCTGATGACCGACCCGGCCGCCGCGACCGAGATCGCCGGCGCCGCGCTCGACCTGGCTCTCGAGCTGAAGAGCGTCTGACCCCCATGGGCGAGGCCATCGACCCCGAGGGCATCGCGGGCGCCCTCACCATCATTCCGGTCCCGGGCGTGGCCGAGGTCACGCGCGGCGACGACGTGGCCGCTCTGCTCCTCGTCGCGGCCCGCGACCACGGTCTGGCGCTGCGTGACGGTGACGTCGTCGTGGTGTCCAGCAAGGTCGTCTCCAAGTCCCTGGGCCTGTGGTCGGCCGACCGCGACGCTGCCATCGACCAGGCCACGGTTCGCGTCGTCGCCGAGCGTCGCTCCGGTCCGCGGGTCACCCGGATCGTGGAGTCCACCACCGGACCCGTCATGGCGGCCGCCGGAGTCGATGCGTCCAACACCGGGGGCCGCAGCGAGGTACTCGTGCTGCCCGAGGAGCCCGACTGCGAGGCGCAGCGGCTACGCCAGTCGCTGCTCGCGGCGACCGGGCTCAGCGAGCTCGGCGTCATCCTCAGCGATACCGCCGGACGGCCCTGGCGCTCGGGGCAGACCGACTTCGCGCTAGGAGCCGCCGGGGTCCAGGTGCTCGACGACCTTCGGGGCTCGGCAGATGCGGACGGACAGCCGTTGACGGTCACGGCACGCGCCGTCGCCGACGAGCTCGCCGCCGCCGCCGACCTCGTCAAGGGCAAGGCGGACGCCGTCCCGGCGGCCATCGTCCGGGGCGTCGGCTGGGTGCGGGGTGACCGGGGCGAGGGTGCGGCGACCCTGGTCCGCACCGGTCAAGAAGACTGGTTCGCCTACGGGCACGCCGAAGCCGTCCGGGCCGCGCTGGGGACCGAGCCGGGCTCGGCGCAGTCCGCAGAGATCGGGATCGCGTCGACCGCGCCGGAGTCACGCACCGAGCGGGTTTCGCGCGCGGTCGCGGTCGCCCTGGCCGGCGCTCCCGAAGCGGGGGTGGACGTCGGCGCCGACGTGGTCCGGGTCAGTGCACCCACCGCGTATGTGTTGGGACTGGCCGTGGCCCGCCTCCAGGTGGCCCTCTGGGGAGAAGGTCTGCGGGGAGAGGACCCGCGCCTCGACTCCGTCACAGGCGCCGCCGTGGCACCGAGTGCCCTGGAGGTCACCCTCGAGCTCACCGAGCCGGATCGCGACCACCGGCGCTAGCGACGAGTCGGTAGATGGGTGCGCGGTGCCATCCGCGGGCCACGCCGCGGACGCATGGCGCCGTCGAGCTCGAGTAGTCGCTGCACGCGGTACCGGTGCCCGCGATAGGGCTCGAGCAGCTCTGCGAGCGCGTCGTCGTCGAGCACCTCACCCGTCAGGGCCCAGGTGATGTTCTTCGCGACGTGGTAGTCGCCAAAGCTCGGCGAGTCCGGGTCGCCGAGAGCGCGCTGGGCCACCTCCGCGGCGGTCCACACCCCGATCCCCGGCACGGCCCGCAGCCTCGCCGACGCCTGGTCGCGGCTCAGGGTGACGCACTCCTCGAGCCGTCCGGCTACCTTCGCCGCGCGCACCGCGGCACCCGAGCGCGCGCCGTCCACGGAGGCACGCAGCCATTCCCACGAGGGGATCGCCGCCCAGGCTGCCGCAGTGGGAGCCACCCAGAGCCGCCGATCGCCTCCGGGTCCCGGCGCGCGGGAGCCGAACCGGTGCACCAACGTGCGGTACCCGCCAAACGCCTCCTGGCCGGTCACCTTCTGCTCGATGACGGCGGGGACCAACGCGTGCATGACCAGGCCCGAGCAGGGGACGTGCCAGGCGGCATACCTGCGGTGTGCACGGGCCACCTGCGGGTGGTGGGTGACGAAGTCGCTGTCGTCGTCGCCAGCCCCCAGCAGCCTCGGCACCTGGTCGAGGACCCAGCCGGCGCCAACGCCCCAGGCCGTGGCCTGCACCTCGCCGAGCTCGGATCGCTGGACGAGTCGCAGCGTGGCGGACCCGGCCGGGGTCACCAGGCCCATCCACCAGCCGTCGCCCCGGTCCGCCTGGAAGGTCGGGTCGCCGCCACCGCGGCGGAAGATGCTGAGGATGAGCCCGACGGAGGTGGGTCGTCCCGGGCGCCAGACACGGCTCAGCCCTGCTGACCCTGGCGACTCGGGCGGCTTTGCTGACACGGACACAGTCCTAGTCTGACGCCTTCTGGTGACACCCTCTGCGGGGTCTGCCCGTAGACTCTCCCGGCGGCCCGCCTCCCCCACGGCTTGGGCCACACGGCAGACGAGCACAGCTAGAACCCCGAGAACGACTGAGGAACCCGTGAGCAACAAGCGAGCAAGCCATGACCGCAAGGCCCGTCTGGCTCAGATCCAGAAGCAGCAGAAGGCCAAGGAGCGCAAGGTCGTCGCCGGCATAGTCATCGGGTGCGTCGTGCTGTTGGCAACCTTGGGCGGCGTCGTCGCGTACGCGGTCACGGATGCCCAGTCCAAGCAGCTGCCCCACCTCGGCGTCTCGGTGGCCGCGGCGTCATGCGACCCGCCCACCACGGACACCGGCGGCGGCACGGGTCAGCACGTCGGCCCGGGCACCTCGCAGCCCAACGTCACCTCGGTGAAGTACACCACCGTCCCGCCCAGCCATGGGCCGCACTTCGCCACCCCGGATGTCAGCGGACGCGACTTCTACACCAAGGCCGACCGGCCAGTGCTGGAGACCTTGGTCCACAACCTCGAGCACGGCTACACGATCCTCTGGTACGACGGCACGAAGGTGAAGGACACCACCCTGCTCAAGCAGATTGCCGACAAGGCCGATGGCCTGAGCGACTCCAGCGGCAAGTTCAAGGTCGTCGAGTGGGACGCCAGCCGTGGCACCTTCCCGGCCGGCAAGGTGTACGCCCTCGTGCACTGGGCCAAGGACGCCGGTCACCGCCAGATGTGCGGCGGCCTGTCCGGCCAGGCGATCGTCGACTTCGTGAAGCGCTACCCGAAGGACAACACCCAGGAGGTCGGCGGCGTCTAGCCCCGAGCCGAAGCTCAGCGCCGGCGGAACGTCAGCAGGATGAAGGTGTAGTCCAGGCCGACGCGGTTCCAGTGCACGGGGCGCTCCTCGTGCGACAGCGAGTCCGAGGTGGACAGGTCGCCAACCAGTTCGAGGCCACAGGACTGCGCCGTCACGAGCAGGTCCCGGATCTCCTGCGGACCGAAGATGTGCACCGCTGTGCCGTATGCCGCGCGGCCGGTGGTGTCCGGCGGATCCTGGTCGTAGTCCGTGGAGACGCAGAGGATCCCGCCAGGGCGCAGGATGCGAGCGCTCTCGCGCAGGAAGGGCTCGATCGGCACCCCGTGCTCGATCACCGACATGCAGGTCACGGCGTCGAGGGAGCCGTCCGGCAGCTCGGTCGCCGTGACGTCACCGTGGCGGAACACCACCCCGTCCCGACGTACTTCCGCACCGAACTCCAGGTTGATCCCCAACAGGGACCCGGGCGTTGACCCGAGCCCGTAGAGCCGCAGCCACGGCAACACCGGGGAGTAGCGTGCGCTGCCGGCATCCATGACCCTCGCCTGCCTGCTGCCGTCGTCGGCCAGCGTCAGCACCGCCGCCACGGCGCCCAGGGCATCCCAGTTCTTGGGCAGGTCCCGGTGCGCAGGGAGGCGCAGCCGGGCCGCCTGCTCCACCGCTGCGCGCCACATCGCCTCGGTACGCAGCACCGCAGTCGCGGGCACCGCGGTCGGGGCCGGCCGTGAGCTCGCGTAGCCGCGCCAGGTCTCGGTGCGCCGTTGGACGGCCACCCTGGCCCACAGCAGATGCTCGGCGGCGCGCTTGGCCACGGCCAGCAGGGGGCCACCCGGAGGCGCGGCGACCTGGGCGGCGTGGTCGATCTCGTCACGGTTGGGCATGGGGGGCAATCTATCGGCCCGCGGCCGGTGGGATGTCGTCAATGACGTTGTCCTCGAGGACCCCGTCGCCGGCTTGATCGAGCCGCTCGGCGCGCGCGGTGAGGAGGTGGTGCGAGCGTGCCCAGGCCCAGCCCAGCAACGCGAACACCACATCGGACAGCACAGTGAGGAAGCGGGCCAGCACGACGACCGCGGCCGCGCCTGAAGTCGAGATGAGCGGGGCGAGCAGGAGGACGAGGATCCCTTCGCGTACCCCCACTCCGGCGGGCAGGATCACCGCGAACATCGCCAAGGAGGAGGCGAGCGCAAAGCCGGCAATGGTGGCGACCAACAGCCGTGAGGTGTCCACCGGCCGGTCGGACACGGCCCGGGCCAGCACCAGCACGTGCAGTCCGGAGCACAGCCACGCCCCGAAGAAGTAGAGACACGAGGAGAGCACCGCCCGTCCCGACAGCTCGTGCTCCAGCGGCTCGCGCCGAAGCAGGCGCAGGCCCAACGCCATCCCCCAGTTCAGCAGCCGCGGCCACAGCACGACCGCGAGCAGCGGGATGGCCACCACGAGCACCCACCCGGTGGTGGCACTACTGCTGCGGGACAACAGGGGTGGCACGGCGGGCAGGCCGAGGATCAGGCCGCAGACCGCCGCGAGGCCGATGGTGATGAGCCCCACGACCGTCGACCTGCGCCGCGGGACGTGCAGCCGAGAGGCCATCTCGGCCTGCGCGACGATGGACCACACCGACCCTGGCAGGTACTTGCCGAGCTGGCCGACGAAGAAGACGCCACCGGCCGGGGCGAGGTGCAGCGGGGAGCCCAGGTCGGCGAGCACCCGTCGCCAGCCCAGCATGGTGAAGATCGGGGCCAGAGAGATCAGCCCGGCGGCGAGCAGCAGGTCACCCAGCTTGACATGGCTGATGTCGTGCGAGACCTGCGACCAGTTTCGCGCTACGGCGAGTCCCACTCCCACCACCACCAGGAGGGCGAGCGAGATCCGCAGGACGGTCACGATGCGGGACCGCGTCATCAGCGCCTCCTCAGGGTCAGGCGGAGCAGGCCGTATGCCGCGTCCGGGCGGGTTGAGGTGCCCGAGGCCTGCCGCATGCGGCCGGTGATGTCGCCGTCGAGGTCGCCGACCAGCACGAAGCCGAGGTCGTGCGCCCGGGCCAGCACCCCACGGACATCGGCTGGTCCAAGGGCGCCCTCGGCACGAGACCCGCCGATCGGCAGCGTGACGCACAGCAGCCCGCCCGACTTCAGGGCCCAGGATGCCTGGCTCATCGCCTCATCGATGTCGTCGGCGTCGCAGCCACCGGGGTGCAGGCGCACGATCACGTCGAGCGAGGCGGTGTCGACGTCCAGAACCTCGACCGAGGAGCGTCGACCGGTGAGCTCGAGCTCGACCGGCGCGAACCCGATCGCTCGCGCCCACCGCGACAGTGGTGAGCGGCCGCCCGACTCGTCCACGATGACCGCGCTGCGACGGCCGTCGTCGCGCACCCGCACGATGGCTGCCAATGCTCCGAGGGCGGCCCACGCCGCCACGCTGTCGCCCACCCTGGGCAGGCCCAGTCCGCGGGCAAAAGCCTTCGCCTGGTCCGCATCGGCGCCGTCGGCCAGGACGTCCGAGGCCCGCACCCACTCCGGCAGGTCGTGGCGCCCCACGGTGACCTCAGGTCGCGAGGCCACCACGAGGGCGCGGACCGAGGCGCCTAGGCGGTGTCGCAGGTGACCGACGACGCCCCCGTGAACCGCGGCCTCGCCATCCTGGCCACCTTCGCCGTCGACGATGGGTTCCGCCGCCGGCTCCACGGCTCCCAACGCCTCGATGGCGCCGACGTACCGTGCCCACGGTCCCGACAGGTCGGGGGGTCGCACCGCGGACCGCAGCAACGCGGCATACCCCGGCTGGGCGAGGCGACGCAGCGCCGTCACCAGCGCGGGCTTGTCGTTCGGGGGCACCAGCAGGCCGTCCACCCCGTCGCGGACCTGCCCGCCGAAGGTGCCGACGTCCGAGGCCAGCACCGGCAGACCATGCTGCTGGCCCAGCATCACGTTCTGGGAGGCCGTGGCGCTGCGATAGGTCAGCGCGAGCACGTCGTGGGAGGCCAGTAGCGGGGCCAGCCGGTCGGCCGGTACGTAGCCGCCATGAACCTCGACACGGTCGCGCAGCCGGGGGTCCTGCGCGAGCGCCTTGACCCGGTCTCCGCTGGAGCCCCACATCTCCCCCGCCACCGTCAAGCTCGGACCCGGGACCTCGGCGAGCGCCTCCATCAGCAGGTCGATGCCCTTGTAGTCACGCACGATCCCGAGCGCGAGCAGGCGGGGTGGCCCGTCATAGCCGTCGTGCTCGACGGGCGTTCCGCCCGGCAGATGCGGCGGGAGATCGGTCACCGACACCCGCGGGGCATGCAGCCCGTAGGCCAGCTTGGCCTGGGAGTCGCTGTGCACGAGCACGCCGTCGACCCGTTGGAACAGCCGCTGCATGAGCTCGCGGTCGCCGGGGTGGGTCTCGTGCGGCAGGACGTTGTGGGCGATGACGACCGAGCGCGGCCGACGCGACGGGCCGGCGGACGCCGAGGGCAGCCGACGCGAGGGGCCCACCGCCCCGGCGGCCCGGAGCAGGACGAGGTGCGCCGGCACGACCGCGGGAATGACATGGACGACGACGATGACGTCGAACCCGCGCAGTCGACGCCCGGTGCGGATCCACGTGTCGGGACGGGCCCAGCTCAGGGCCCGCACGGTGCGCGGGAACGGGGGGACGTCGGCGGCACCGCCAGGCACGGCCTGCTCGCCGGGATAGAGCTTCGAGGGGTACAGATGCGACCACGACACGAGGGTCACGTCGTGGCCGGTCTCCGCGAGCTCGTGGGCGAGCATCGTGGTGTGTGAGGCGACGCCGCCCTTGTAGGGGTGGGTTGGACCGACGACGGCGATCTTCAGGGAGGCTGAGCTGCTGCCGCTCACGCTGGCGCTGCTCAGACGCTCGGGCGCGAGCGCACGACGAGGTCCGCGAGCAGCGCCAGCGTGCCGATCATCAGCCCGCTCACGAACAACAGCACCGTGCTGGCCGGGAAGTAGAACGGATGGCGCACCATGTCGATGATGCCCTTCACCAACGCGATGACGACCAGCCACAGCGCCGGCGGCATCAGGACCTTGAGCGGGTCGAAGTACATGACCATCCGCAGCACCTGCAGGATGTAGCGGTACGCGTCACGCACGAAGTGGAACTTGGAGACTCCGGCCCGCTTGGCGTACGTGGTCGGGATGTACTTGATGTCGTGCTGGTTCGACAGGAACGCCAGCGTGATGGTGGTGACGCAGCTGAACCCGGGCGGCAGCAGCCGCAGGTACGGCAGCGAGACCTCGCGCCGGAACGCCCGCAGCCCGCTGTTGAGGTCGGGGATCGTCTGGTTGGTGAGCTTCTCGGCGATCTTGCGGATGAGCCACTTGGCGGGGACCCGGGCCCACTTGTGCGTGCCCTCCTCGGTCGTGCGCGCCCCGACCACCTGGTCGTAGGAGGTGTCGTCCCGCAGGATCCGGACCAGCTCGGGGATCCGGTCGTTCTCGTAGGTCATGTCGGCGTCGGTCCACACAACGATCTCGCCGAGGGCCTCCCGGGTGCCGATCCGTCGTGCGGTGCCGGACCCGCCGTTGCGTCGGAACGGCATGACCCGGACGTTGGCGTACCTGGTCGCCGCCCGCTCGAGCACCTCCAGGGTGTCGTCGGTCGAGGCGTCGTCGATGCACAACAGCTCGTAGGTGAACTCGCTGGAGTTCATCGCCGCGGTGATCCGGTCGACCTCCTGCAGCACGTGCTCGCCCTCGTTGTAGCACGGCAGCACGATGGTGACGTAGGGACGCAGCCGGTCGGCCTGGTCGCTGTCGGCACCGCCTGGCGTCGTGGCCGGCCGGGCGTCGGGCAGGTATGCCGCGTCGCCGGGGTGGATCGGGACAGCCACCGGCACGGGAAGCTGTTCGGTCACGGGCGCCACTGCTGCCTGGCGGGTGCTGGGGTGCTCACTCATCTCGGTGGCGAGCCTACCGGCCGCGAGGGCGGCAACCAGCGGATGGGCGCCCCAGCGGGGTGGGTTCGTCGTGGCGCTGGACGTGTGACAGCGTGGGCGCGTGGATTCCGACGATGTGCTGACCCTGATGAAGACCGTCGCGGCCGAGGTCATCACGCCGCGCTTTCGCGCCCTGGCCGACGGCGAGGTGATGGAGAAGAGCCCTGGCGACCTGGTGACGGTGGCGGACCAGGAGTCCGAGGCGATCCTGACCCGCGAGCTCAGCGCCGCCTATCCCGACGCCTTCATCCTCGGTGAGGAACGCACCTCCAGCGACCCGACCAGCCTGGACCGCTACGTCCGAGCCGACCACGCCTTCACCGTCGACCCGGTCGACGGCACGAAGAACTTCGTGCACGGCTCGCCCGACCATGCCGTGATGGTCAGCGAGGTCAAGCACGGCCAGACGGTGCGCGCCTGGATCTGGCAGCCCGAGCACGAGGTCGCCTGGGTCGCCGAACGCGGCGGCGGCACCTACCGCAACGGCGAGCGGGTCCTGCGTGCCCCCGTCGAGGACGGCGTACCTCCGCGCGGCGTCACCTCGATCTGGCCGCTGCGCGGTCACTCCCTCGGCACGCTGCCCGCCCTGCTTGGGTCGTGGGTCTGCTGTGGGGTCGACTACCCCCGCCTCATGGAAGGCGCCACCGACTACGTCCTGTACGCGCGCCACAGCCCTTGGGACCACTCGCCCGGTGCGCTGATGGTGACCGAGGCCGGCGGCGTGGTGGGCCACCCGGATGGCACGCCCTACGCCCCTCAGACGCTGACCCCTGGCATCATCGCGGCCGCCGACCGAGGCACGTATGCCGCAGTGCGCCGCCACGGCGCGAACGCCTTTGCCCGCCGCGACGGCTGAACCGGCTCAGAAGTAGTCCGTGAGATGGGGCACCGACGTGGCGAAGATGGCGTCGGCGCCCTCGTCCTGACGCTCGTCCCCGGTCGCCAGACCGGCCTGCCGCAGCCCCGTCATCGGCCGCCCGGCATACAGCGCGGCGAGCCCGCGAGCCGCAAGGTGCACCGCGGTGGAGGCGTCGCCAGTGACGCGTTCGACGTGGCAGCGGCCACCGGCCACCTCCAGTCGCCAGCCCCCGGCGTTGTCCGGACGCTCCGCGTCGTCGACCTGAACCACCAGTGACGCCTCGAGCGCGCGCGAGTAGCCCCGGGCCGTCAGCGCGCCCGGGACGTCGAGGATCCGCAGCATCCAGCCGTGGGTGATCACCTCACGTCCTGACTCCTCGGGGAGCAGCCAGAACACCGGGTCGTCCGGTGAGAGGTAGGCCATGACCGTCCGGGCGATCGATGATCCAGACCCGACGAGCGACCAGAGGCGGCGCAAGGTCTCCTCGCTGCGCGCCAGCAGCAGGTCGACCCGCAGGTCGGCGCCCCGGCCGTCCCAGCCGTAGACCACGACACCGTCGTCGAGGAGGTACACGAACTCGTCACGGTCGGCGAGCCTGCGCTCCCAACCCTGCCGTGACCAGAGCAGCGGGCCGCTGCGCCGTTCGTTGCCCAGCACGTCGGCACAGATCGCCATCAGGCGGTCGACGTCGGCGGTGGCCGCCCGGACCGGCCTGGTCGAGCCGCCCCCGAGGTTGCGCAGCTGGGCAGCCGGCAGCGCGTACCGGTGGTAGCCGCCGACCAGCTCCCAGCCTAGCTGACGGTAGATGGGGACGGTGGCAGGAAAGAGGGCGGAGATCGGCTCGCCGCGGGCGACCGAGCGCTCGGCGAGCCCTCGCATGAGCACCGTTCCCACGCCCCGGCCCCGGTACTCGGGCAGGATCGTCACACCCGCCATGCCGGCCATCGGCACCGACCGGCCGTGCCAGACCTGCTCGAACCCGCGCGCCTTGCCGCACCCGGCCAGCGTGGCGCCGTCGAACACCCCGAACAGCCGGTCCTGGTCGAGCAGCTCGAGGTTGGCGACCCGGAATCGCGCGGTCTCCGGATCGCTCATCGGTCCGAACGAGCGGACCCGGATGTCGGCGACCGCATCGAGGTCGGACTCCGTCGGGGCCCTGAACTCCAGACTCATCGCGCGACGCCTACCCGACCCGGCCCAGCCACACGGTCAGCGGCAGGTCGACGAGGTGGTCGGGGCGTCGCTCGAGCAGGCGGGCGTCCTCCTGGACGTGGGTGTCGACACCCACCACCGCACTGCGCAGCCCGAGGCGGCTCAGCGAGTCGGTCGAGTCGGCGGCCACCAGGACCAGCGACCCGCCGTGGGCGCGCACGTCTCGACCGATCCGGTCGATGGCCGCGACGAAGGTGGCGGGGTTGCTCCGCAGGGCGAAGGTCGTGGCCAACGCCGGGACCCCGCAGTACCCGCGCACGACCTCGGGCCACTCGTTGACCGCTCGTGAGTCGACCATCAGGGCGACGTCGCCTGGGCGGAACTGACGACACACCTGGTCGACTGCTGCCAGCTCTCCCCGCTCAACCCGCTCGGTCGCGTGCGGCCAGGTGGCGAGGGCGGCGGGGATGACGAGCGAGGCCGACACCAGCACGCTGCCAGTGACCATCACGGCATACGGCAGCCGGCGGGTCGACCACCGAGACAGGACGGCCGCGCTGGCCACCCCGAGCAGCACCACGGTGGGCAGCGCGATGTCCAGGCGACGGTCGGCCCAGGGGTGGTCCGGGGTGATCCCCGGCCGGTACACGGTCAGCAGGGTCGACCCCACCCCCACCACCGCGGCGGCCGTCCACGCCGGCAGCTCACGCCCCCCGACCCAGGCGCTGGCGGCGCGGTGCGCCAGGGCTGCGGCCGCGACCACGGCCACCACGAGCGCCACCGGCCCGACCCACCACGACATCCACACGGTCGCCTGTTCGGCATAGGTGCGCCCCCCATCCACCCGCAGCCCCTGCGCGGCCTGCAGCGCGGCGACCACGCGGGAGCCAGGGTCGGCCGCGGACTGGTGCACGGTCTGCCACAGCGGGCGGCTCGCGAGCACCGCGGCGACGAGGACGACCGTGGCGGCGAGCGCACGCGCCAGCCACGCCTGCGCCAGCAGGGGCATGCTCCACCCGCGTCGGACACCGGCCAGCAGGACCGCTCCCACGAGGACGACGGCCACCCCGAACGCCACAAGGGGCAGCAAGGACCCCGCGATGCTGCCCAGATAGCGGTAGGAGGTCAGCGCGGTCAGGCCGAAGGCCACGACCGCGGCGGCTCCGGTGGTGAGAGCAAGCGTTCGAGCGTGCACCTGGCGCTGGATCATCGCCAGTACCACCACGGGAACGACGAGGACCGCCTCGCGCAGGGCATCGACCCGGACCAGGACGGCGCCACCCATGAGCAGGCCCGCCACCACGGCGGCGTTGCGCGCGGGGGCCACGTCGACCACTCGCGCGGACCGGGCGGCCAACGTGAGGGCGAGCAGACCCGCGGCCAGTGTCGGCAGGGCCACCGGCTCGGAGTACGTCGAGCGGGCGACGTGCAGGAGCGGGAAGAGCAGCGCGGTGCCCAATGAGGCCAAGGGACCCCAGCGCGGGCCGGCGAGCAGGCTGCCGAGCAGGCCGGTTCCCAGGATGGTGAGCCCGAAGAGGACGGCGGGCGCCCAGAAGGTCGCAGTGGCGCCGCCCAACCACCAGGCCACCGAGTACCAGGCGGACGGACCGACCGGGAACTGCGGCTGCACCGTGGGCGAGCTGGGCGTCCCGGTGGCATAGAAGGCCGGGCTGCCCAGGGTCACCCCGGGGATCCGCAGGACGTCGGCGCCGCCCACCGAGTTGGCCGGGACCTGCACGGGCCGCGCATGGCCGGAGGCCAGCTCGACCGCCGACTGCAGATAGCTGCCCGAGTCACGGCGCGGCAGCACCTGCTCGGAGTGCGTCACCCCGGCCCACACGGTCGCGGCGAGCGCCAGCACGACCAGTGACACGGCGCTCCACACGGGCAGGGCCTGGCTGCGCACCCCGGCACTCAGCCAGAGCGACAGCGCTCCGACCAGCACCAGCCCAGGGACGGCGGCCCAGGGCTGCCACTGCCCCACGAGTGCCAGGACTGCCGCCACCGCCGAGCCGAGCACCAGCCACAGGCCACCGCCCACCACCAGCCTGGTCAGCACCAGGCCGCCCCAGGCCTCCCCGCGCAGCAGCGGCAGGTCACCAGGATCAGGGGTGTACGGATAGCTGCGGGGCGCGCGGCTGCTCACAGGGCGCAACGCTAGCGCCCCTAGGGTGGCGTCATGTCGACACCGCCCGACGTGCTGGCCGCAATGCTCAGGTCCGACCCTGCGCGCCCTCGCGTGACCTACTACGACGACACGCCAGGCCCCACCGCCGGGGAGCGGATCGAGCTGAGCGCCAAGGTCCTGGCGAACTGGGTGAACAAGGCGGCCAACGCCCTGCAGGAGGAGTGGGACCTCGCCCCCGGCGCCCGGGTTCGCCTCGCCTTGCCGCCGCACTGGCGCACGCTCTACTGGGCGCTCGCCGCCTGGTCGGTGGGGGTCACGGTGACGCTCGTGGACAGCCCCGCTGACCTCGTGCTCACCGACGACGTGTCGCTGCCGACCGACGGCGCCCCGATGGTGCTGGTCACCCTGGCCGCCCTCGCTCGTTCGGCGTCACCGCCGGTGCCTGCGGGCGTCATGGACGAGGCGGGCGAGCTGGCCACGTATGCCGACCAGTTCAGCCCGTGGGACGCCCCGGCTCCCGGGCAGCTCGCCCTCGAAGCGCCCGGCTCAAGGTGGACCTACGCCGACATCGTGCCCGCGTCGGCCTGGGCGGCGGGAACCCGCCTGCACTCGGGAACCGACGACGTGGCTCGGGTCCTGGTCGACGCGCTCGCCGTGTGGGCGGTCGACGGCTCGCTGGTGCTCTCGCGCGGGCCGGTCCCGGCTGCGGGCCGAGAAGCCCGGTGTGCCGCCGAGGGTGTGACCCTGGAGCGCTAGCGCAGCTCGGCCTCCAAGGCCTGCCAGGTCAAGGTGGCCACGACACCGGTGCTGGCGAGCTTCGCCCGCTGCTGCAGTGCCTTGACGGCGGCCTGCGTCCCGGGACCGAAGATGCCGTCGGCGGTAACCCGGAGGGCCCGTTGCAGGACCGACACAGCGCTGCCCTGGGAGCCGACCCGCAGGACGACGCCGTACTCGGCTCGCAGCGGGTGTGCCCGCGCGTCCAGCGCCCGCCAGACTCCGGCGTCCGCGATACCCGTCACGGGCAGGTGGGCCGACTTCTGGAAGGCCTGGACTGCCGCCAGGGTGCGGGCCCCGTAGAGGCCGTCGACGGCAACCCCACCCAGGGCGCGCTGCAGTGTCTTGACCGCGTCCCCACGTGCGCCCAGACGCAGGAGGGGCCCGGTGGTCATCGTCGTGGTCCGGGTGGTCGCCTTGGTGGTTGTCGTGGTGGTCGTCGTCGCTGGCTTCGGCGCGGGCGCGGGGCGCGAGGTCGACCGGCTGGCGGTCGTCGTCGTCGGGCTCGTCACCCCCATCAGGGCGGCCCAGGTCGACGGTCCGGCGATGCCGGTGACGGGCAGGCGGTGCCGGGCCTGGTAGACCCGCACGGCGGCTTCGGTCAAGGGGCCGAAGGCGCCGTCCGGGGTGGCTCCGACCGCCTTCTGCAGGGCAACGACGGCAGGGCCGACCGACCCGCGCCGCAACGTGCTGCTCGCGTAGGCCGCCAGCGGGTTGGCGGCAGGCTTGGGTGCCGGTGCCGGTGCCGGTGAAGGGGCAGGTGCTGGGGCTGGGGCTGGTTTCGGAGCCGGGGCAGGTGCTGGTTTCGGGGCCGGAGCCACCGCGCCGCGTGTGGGCACGAGATGCAGCCGCTCCATGGCCGCCCAGGTGGCCGTGTCGAGCTGGCCGGTGACCGGGACCCCGTGGCTCGCCTGCCAGGCGCGGAGCGCGGACTCGGTCTGCGGCCCGAAGATCCCGTCCGCAGTGGCGCCGATGACCTTCTGGGCCAAGGCGACATCCGAACCTGTCGACCCGACCACGAGGATGGAGTAGACCGAGCCGGGAGCCTGCGGCGGGGTGGTCGGCGAGGGCCCGAGGGAGATGGTCGTCGTCAGAGCCTTGCCGGTCCACCATGAGGTCCGGGCATAGGCGCCGTCCCAGCTGAACGAGAAGTGGATGTGGTCGGTGTGTGGGACCGGACCGGTGTACGGCGCCCACCCCCGCTGCAGGGCATAGGTGCCCCAGATCCGGTGGTTCCAGATGATGTACATGATCCCGAAGCGGCGAGCCATGGCTCCGGGTCTGCCCTGGGCATCGGGTGCCGACAGCCAGGCGGTGACGGAGTCGGCGATGGCCTTCTGGTCGGGGTTGTCGACGCTGAGCATCCAGTCCCAGGCACGACCCTCGGAATGCTCGGTCAGCCCGCTATCGCAGTTCCTCGTGATCCCGCCGGTGTTGCCGACCTTGTAGTACGTCGTCATGAGGGTGGCAAAGTCCACGACCCCTGGCTTGGCGACCGGGTCGCAGATGCTCTGCGGCTCGTATGGCGATGCCACGTCGAGGGCGCTCGGCAGCGTCTTGGTCGGCGGCTTGGGCAGCGTGGTCGCCTGGGCGGGGCCTGCCATGGCCACGGCGATCGGGACCGTCAGGACGGGGATCGTGACGACCCCGATGGCTCGGTCGAGCTGGAACACGTACTTCTCCTGGGCTGGCGCGCGGGGGTGATGCGCGGTGCGACATGGACACCAGCCACAGAGGTCACTCCTGCAGCAGGCCTGTCAGTTGTCCCATCTGTTCACTGCCGTCACAAGTGGTTGGCGTGAACTACAACCACGGAATTCCGCCTGGTCTCCACCGATCGGACGATGACCCGCCCCCAGGCGGGGGCGCCAAGCCGACGGATAGAGTCCACGGCATGGACAAAGTCGTCTCCTCAGCAGCCGAGGCCATCGACGGGATCGTCGACGGCTCCTCCCTCGCCGTGGGCGGTTTCGGGTTGTGTGGCATCCCGAGTGTGCTCATCCGCGCCATCCACGACGCGGGGGTCACAGACCTCGAGGCGATCTCGAACAACTGTGGCGTGGACGACTGGGGCCTGGGCATCCTGCTGCGCGACAAGCGGATCCGCCGCATGGTCTCCTCCTACGTCGGGGAGAACAAGGAGTTCGAACGGCAGTACCTCAACGGCGAGCTCGAGGTCGAGCTCACCCCGCAGGGCACCCTTGCCGAGCGGCTCCGCGCCGGTGGCGCCGGCATACCGGCCTTCTACACGGTCACCGGGGCCGGCACCCAGGTTGCCGACGGCGGACTGCCCTGGCTCTATGCCGCCGACGGCACCGTCGCGAAGTCCTCCCCGCCCAAGGAGACCAAGGTCTTCGACGTGGACGGGACGGAGCGGGAGTTCGTCCTGGAGCGGGCGATCGTCGCCGACTTCGGGCTGGTCCGGGCCCTCAGGGGCGACCGCCACGGGAACCTGGTGTTCGACAAGAGTGCCCGCAACTTCAACCCGCTGTGCGCCATGTCCGGCCGAGTCACGATCGCCGAGGTCGAGGAGCTCGTGGAGCCCGGCGAGCTCGACCCCGACCAGGTCCACCTGCCCGGCATCTACGTGCACCGGGTCCTGCCCCTCACCCCCGAGCAGGCCGCCCAGAAGCGCATCGAGCGCCGGACCGTGCGCCCCCGCCCCGCCACCACCGCCGAGGAGAACTGACATGGCGCTGACCCGTGAGCAGATGGCCGCCCGCGCCGCCCTGGAGCTGTCCGACGGCGCCTACGTGAACTTGGGCATCGGTCTGCCCACGCTGGTCCCCAACTACGTCCCCGACGATGTCGAGATCGTGCTGCAGTCCGAGAACGGCATCCTCGGGGTGGGCGCCTACCCCATCGACGGGCAGGAGGACCCCGACCTCATCAACGCGGGCAAGGAGACGGTGACCCTGCGCAAGGGTTCGTCCTTCTTCGACTCGGCCACGAGCTTCGGGATGATCCGCGGCGGCAAGGTCGACGCCGCCATCCTCGGGGCGATGCAGGTGTCGGCCTCGGGGGACATCGCCAACTGGATGATCCCCGGCAAGATGGTCAAGGGCATGGGCGGTGCGATGGACCTGGTCCACGGCGCCAAGAAGGTCATCGTGCTCATGGAGCACAACGCCAAGGACGGCTCCTACAAGATCGTCAACGAGTGCTCACTGCCGTTCACCGGGCGCGGAGTCGTGCAGCGGATCATCACCGACCTGTGCGTCTTCGACGTCACCCCAGAGGGACTGGTCCTGCGCGAGCTCGCCGACGGGGTCAGCGAGGACGAGGTGCGCGAACGCACCGAACCGGACTTCCGGACCGACCTCGGCTGACGGGCCTAGCTGAACCTCACGGTCACGTCGTTGTCGCTGTCGCTGTCGTTGTCAGGGCAGGATCCGGGTCATCGTGTTCCAGCCCGTGCCGATCCTGCGCGCCGTGAGCCAACCGCCGGAGCCGTTGCCGGGGTACAGCCACATCGTCCCGTCGGGTCTGACGGCCAGAACGTCCGCATGACCGTCCCCGTCGAAGTCGCCCGCGGACACGACGGACGTGAACATGTTCCAGCCCGTGCCGACCTTCCGCGGCGTGAGCCACCCGCCGGAGCCGTTGCCGGGATAGAGCCACAAGGTCCCGTCGGCCGCGCGCGCGAGGACGTCGACGTGCCCGTCACCGTCGAAGTCGCCCGGCGAGAACAACGCCGTGAACCCGCCCCAGCCCGACCCGACCTGCTGGGAGTACCGAAAGCCGCCCTGGCCGTCACCGGCATACAGGAACAACGCGCCGTCCGAGGCCCGTCGGGCCAGGAGGTCCGACCAGCCGTCGCCGTTGAAGTCACCCGTCGCGAACACCGTGTCGTGGACCTGCCACCCGGTCCCGATCTTGCGAGGGCTGGACAGTCCTCCCGTACCGCTGCCCGAGTAGAGCCATAACGAGCCGTCACTGGTCTGGGTCATCACGTCCGAGACGGAGTCGCCGTCCCAGGTTCCGGCGGTGAACACCTTGGGCAACGCGCCCCAGCCGCTCCCCAGCATGATGGTGGGCTGCCATCCGCCCGTCCCGTTGCCCGGGTAGACGCGCAGCCGGCCGGTCTGGTCGACGGCGAGCACGTCGGCGTACCCGTCGTTGGTGAAGTCGCGCGGGAACGACGGAGCGGAGGGCGGGTAGTACGGGACGAACCACTCCGAGTTGAGTCCGAAGGTGGCCTCGAACTGGGTGCCACTCATCGTCACGTTGTTCGCCGGGCCCGAGGTGCCCTCGATGACCACGCTGAGCACGCGCCCGCCCCAGTCGCCATTGCCGTCCCGCTGGGTGATCCGCAGGTCGCGGTACGCGCCGATCTGCGGCCACAGCTGCTGGATCTGGGACACCGGGATGTCGGCGTCCCACGAGTGGTTGGGGTTGCTCGGGGTTCCGTCGTAGGGATCTGCCCTGGCCGCCAGGTACGGCTGTCCGCCGTACGCGCTCCAGCCCCCGTTGGAGGAGGAGAACTCGGCGAAGATCACCGAACCTGCGTAGGTCAGCACCGTGCCCGCCGTGGCGGCGACCGCATCGCTGGAGCTCTTGTACTCGTTGGGGCTGCCGTTGACCGCGGTCCCGCTGAAGACCTGACATGACGTGGAGTCACAGATGTCGTAGAGCGCGGGGTTGCGGGGGTGCTGCAGGGCGTAGTCGGCGTAGCTGCGGGCCGCCACGGCCTGGGCGCCCAGAGCGTCCAGGGGCCAGTACGAAGGGCTCTCACTGGGGACGACGCTCTTGAGGTAGTCGTCCATCGGCAGGGCGAGTACCGGGACCAGGGTCGAGCCGGACATGACCCCGCGCAGCTGCCCCCGGTAGGCGATCTGCGTGCCGCTCGCCAGCTGCGCCGTGACGCAGCTGGACCCACCCGCGGGAACGGCGGTTCCGCAGCTGGTCGTCGGGTCGTCGAAGACGGCATACCCGCTCGGGGTGGCTCCGTACAGCGACCACGTCCCGGCCGCCGCCCCCGGGCGGTGGTACTCGACCACGCTCCCCGTGCCGCTGGCCCGGATCCGCCAGGCGGTCGCGGGGTACCGGCTGTCCGAGCCCACCGACGCCCACGTGCCGGTGTTTCCGGTCCACGACAGGCGCAGCGTCGTCGTCGACTTGACCTGGATCACGTTGCCGGCCGCGACTCCCGGCACATGGACCCGCAGGACGGGGTTGCCGATGGGGGTCTGGGTGGTGCCCTGGTAGTAGAAGGACACGATGTTCTGCCACTTCAGGCCGGCCAGCGCGGCCCCGAGCGCCCCATACTGGGACATCCCGTGGCCATGACCCCAGCCGTGACCGTGCAGATGGAGGATCCCGTCCCACGGCGCCGGATAGACCTCGTCGGCCCGTGCCGCTGACGAGCAGGACATCACGGCAGCCAGCGCGACGGCACCGGCCAGCACCCCGCGGAGCCCGCGCTGACGGATAGAACCCTTCACCTCTGTGTCCCCTTCTCATGACCCCGGCGAGCAGGATCGCCGCGACCGAGGCTGCGCCTCGCTGCGGGCCCGGGCGTGATCCTCTACTGTGCCCGAAGTCGATTCCGGTCGGGGCCAAAGTAGGAAAGTTTCACCATGGTCATCTCCTGACCCTCCCGACCCACCCTCACCCGGTCGAGCAGCTCCCCACCCGGTACACCGAGGCAGTCTTCGAGTGACCCAGCAGGGTCAGGCCCTTGGTGGTGGCCAGATGGCTCAGGCCCTTGTACTGGGCGATCCGTGCGGCCGACACGATCGGGTCGAACTTGCGCGAGTCGTCCACGACGATCGCCACGTGCAGCGCCTTGACCGCGCGGCATACCGAGGGGTTGGTCGTGAACTCGTCGAAGGAGGTCATCAGCAGTTTTCGTGGCGCGTCGTTGGTCGTCACCATGTGCGGATAGACCACGTCTCGCCCGCTCAGCACGCCGGCATACACCCCGCCCGTCCACGGGCTGGCCAGGATGTCGGTCCCAGGCGGGCTCCACTGGGCGATCCGCCGGTACAGGGCTGCCTCGTCGGGCGTCACGAGGGGCACGGGGAAGTCGGAGTAGCTGAACCGCACTGTGGAGGTCACGCCCGCGAGCGGGTTGTTCCCTGGCAGCAGCACCAGCACGACGATTCCGACCAGCACTGCCGACAACGGCTGGGCGAGCTTTCCGGTTCGAGCCGCCAAACCCGAGGAGAGCCCGCCGGGTCGCCTCGCAGCCAGGACCTGCAGCTGCCCGGCGAGCCACGCCCGGGCCGACCCGGCTCCCAGGGTGGCGAGCGGGATGCCGGTGAGCGGCAACATGGCCGCGAGCCGGAACCCGTCGTTGTACCAGAAGCCGGTCAGGGTGGGACGGAGCGGACCGTCCGTGCCGGTGCTGATGGCCACAAGAGCGACCACGACAGCGTGCGAGGCCACCAGCCACCGGTTCGAGCGCATCGCGAAGACCGACACCACCCCCAGGAGCGCCAGGGCTCCGATGACCGCGACCTGGCCGGACAGGCTTGAAGTCAGGAAGATGCACTCGCCCACCGCCTGGGCCACGCTTTGCCGAGGGTTCCAGTAGAACCGGCGAACCGAGTTCAGCGTCGACACGTGGTAAAGGCCGTTCCAGACCACCCACAGCGCCACCACGGACAGCACGCAGACCGCGATGGCGATGGCCCGGCGGCGCGGCTCCGACCAGCTCCACGCGACCAGCCTGCCCTCCGCGGCCACAAGCAGCGGCAGCCCGACGGCCATCAGCGCGAAGACCGCGCCCGGGTGGGTGTAGTAGAGCGCCGGCGCAACCACCACGAGGGCCAGGCCGGCCGGCAGGCTGCCCACCCAGCGGAACGCGGTATGCCGCAGCAGCAGGACCGCGAGCGCGAGGACTCCCGGCAACATCGAGTAGCTCAAGGCGTTGGGCCACAGCACGCCAAACGACAACATCAGCGCGGGGAACACCGAGACGACCGACACCGCCCCCATGCTGAAGGCGAGCGCGAACCTGGAGGGCCCGACCAGGGTGCGCACCAGGAAGGCCATCGACAGCGGCCAGATCACCGCGCCGATCGCCACCGCGACCAGGTTGGCGGCGGCGATCGGGCTCACCCCGGCGACCAGGACCAGGAGTCCGGCGATGCCGTGGAACAGCGGCGGGTAGAAGGGAGCAGGTCCGCTCGGGAAGGCGGCTCCTCCGACGACCGACGGCGCGGCCGAATGGTGTGCCACGACGTTGGCGATGCCGTTGACGTGCAGCGCCGAGTCGAACGTCTGGCTGATCGACTCCGGCGAACCGATCCCCCGGGCGATGGCGAAACCGCTCGCGAGGCAGCCCAGCCCGACGATGCCGGCCGACCAGGCCCAGCTCCACCGTGGCTCCGCAGGGCGAGGTGTGACCCGTCCGCGCAGCAGCACGAACCACACCGCACCCGCGGCCACCGCCAGTGCCACGGTGACCGCCGCGACCACACCCAGCCCCCACGGGATACCCAGGACCACGGCGACGACATCGGCGATGGACAGGACACCCAGGGACAGCGCGGGGGCCGCGCCGAACAGCTCCTCGCGACGAAATCCCAGGGCTGCGGCCACGAGCAGCCCGGGCAGCACCACGATCAGCGTGACGAGGACGAGCTCGGGCAGAGCACTCGGCCAGTGCGTGAGCAGGGTCATCCGGTGCCCCGCAGGAAGGCCACGGCCTCCCCCACGGGACCATCCTTCGTCACCGCCCCGGCCTGCAGCACGACCCCCCGGTCGCAAACCCTGGACACCATGTCGAGCTCGTGGCTCACGATGACCAAGGTCTGGCCCATCTGACGCAGCTCACCGATCCGCTCCAGGCACTTGCGCTGGAACGGCTCGTCGCCTACGGCGAGGATCTCGTCGATCAGGAACACATCGGGCTCGCTGTGGGCGGCGACCGAGAAGGCCAGCCGCAGGAACATCCCCGAGGAGTAGAACTTCACCTCGGTGTCGATGAAGCGCTCGATCTCGCTGAAGGCGACGATCTCGTCGAACTTCGCGTCGATGTCCTTCTCCGACATACCCAGGATGGCGCCGTTGAGATAGATGTTCTCGCGCCCGGTCAGGTCGGGGTGGAAACCGGCCCCGACCTCGATCAGCCCGGCGACGCGTCCGCGGATCCCGATCTGGCCGGCATCCGGGAGCATCACGCCCGAGATCAGCTTGAGCAGCGTCGACTTGCCGGAGCCGTTGTAACCGATCAGGGCGACGGCTTCGCCCTTCTCGATGGTGAACGAGACGTCGTCAAGGGCGTTGAACGAGTTCGAGGACAGCTCACGTCCGCGGCCCCGGAAGGTCCACACCGCCAGCTCCTTGATGGAGCGGGTGTGTCGCAACGTGAAGCGTTTGGTCACGTTGCTGACTTCGATGGCTGACGTCATGTCACAGCTCCTGCGCGAAGCGGCCCTCGAGCCGCCGGAAGACGAACTGGCCAGACAGCACCATCACGATGCTGACCGACAGCCCGAGGACGGCCCACCAGCCGAAGTGGAACGGCATCGCCGGCAGGGGGGTCTGGCCGGCATACTTCGCGGCCACCGCCCGGGTGGGCAGCCAGAACCCGAAGTGCGCCAGCTCGATCGCCGAGGTCCCAGGGTTCACCTGGTACAGCCACCACAGGACGTTCCCATGGAGGACGCCGTAGGCCTTGTCCCAGGTGTAGAGCACCGGCGAGAGCCAGGTGGCCATCATCAGGATGAGGTCCACCAGGTTCTCGGCGTCCCGGAACAGCACGTTGACCGCGCCGAAGATCAGCCCGAGCCCCAGCCCGGCGACCGTGGTGATGACCAGCGCACCCAGGCACGCCAGCAGGTTCAGGGCTCCCGGGCGCCATCCCACGACGAGGCTGGCGCCGACGAGGACGACCAGCTGGGGGAACAGGTGCACCATGGCCACCCACACCGACGACACCGGAAACAGCTCTCGCGGCAGATAGATCTTCTTCACCAGGTCCGCGTTCAGCACGATCGAGCGCGTGGTGTTGTTGAACACCTCGGAGAAGAAGTTGACCATGACGATGCCGGAGAACAAGTAGATGATGTAGTTCGGCTGCTGCCGGTCCAGGCCGAGGAACTTGCCCATGGCCACATAGAACACGAGCAGCTGGACGCCCGGCTTGACGTAGCTCCACAGCAGTCCGAGGACCGAGCCGCGGTAGCGGACGCGAAGCTCCTTGCGGACGAGCAGCTTCAGCAGGAAGCGCCACCGGTAGACGTCGAGCAGACCTGCGCTGCGTCCAGGACTCCTCAGTGCCTCCTCGTCCACCTGTGGCGGGGCAGCCACCATCACCCGTCCTTGGAGATGCCGAAGGTCTGCTCCCAGGCTTCGAACGAGGTGATGTGCGGCAGGGCGTCGCGGTACGTCTTGGCGAGCTCCTCCCAACGCCGGTAGAGCAGGGCGTGCTGGGCTGCCGACGCCTTGACCATGGCCCGCGCGTGACGGTTGTCGCGCTGGTACCAGGAGGCGCCGGTCCCGTCGGCCGTGGACACCACCGCACTGTCCTGCTGGGCGATCCGCCACCAGGCCGCGTCCTTGTGGGCGATTCGCGCCTGCGGGTGCTTGGTGGCACTGGGGTCCACGGGGAGCAGCTGACGCAGGACGGAGAGGCCCGCCTTGGGCAGCAGCTCCCAGCCCGATGGAGGCGTGGCCTTGCCGGGCTTCTTGGGCTTGAGCCGGCTCACGGCAGGGAACGCGTCGACATCCTTGGCGATCCGGCCGTCGTTGTAGTTCTGCGCGTCCGCGCGGATCTCGCCGAGCCTGGTGGGAAGCATCTCGTGCAGCTTGTCCGGTCCGGCCAGCACGTCACGCTGGGCGGCAAGGCGCCCGTTGACCGTGTAGTACTGCATGGACACCAGGTGCTTGAGGTCGAGCATCGCCGAGTTGCGCAACAGGTCGCCGCCATGCGGCAGCGGTGAGTGCATCAGCGCTGAGATCAGACGGTTGCGCTCGTGGAAGTAGGACTGCCAGCCGACCAGGTCGTCCTTGTCGCCCCAGGCCACGTGCCAGACAGCGGCACCGGGCAACGTCACCGTCGGGATTCCGGCGGCCTTGCCACGCAGGCCGTACTCCGAGTCGTCCCACTTGATGAAGACGGGAATGGCCAGGCCGAGCTGGCGGACCACCTTGGTCGGGATGAGCGTCATCCACCAGCCGTTGTAGTCGACATCGACACACTGGTGCAGGACCTTGGACTCGCGCAGGCCGGTGCGGGCGAAGTCGTGCCGGAAATAGGTACCGACCCCCGAGTTGCGGGGCCCCCAGATCCAGGGCTCGACGACCTCGCCGAAGGTGTGCAGCACCGAGCGGTTGTAGAGGTCGAACATGTGACCACCTACCATGGTGGGGACTCGGCACAGGTCCGCGAACGTGGTGAGACGCTCGATGCTGGCGGTCTCGAGGTTGATGTCGTCGTCGAGCAGCAGCACGTAGTCGCTGCGCCCGGTGGTGACCACCTCGTACATGCCGCGGGAGAAACCGCCGGACCCACCGAGGTTGGGCTGCTCGATGATTCGCAGCTGCGAGCCCATCTGGGCCGCGACCTCGTCGAAGCCGTCCTCATCGGAGACCTTCTGGTTGCCCTGGTCGACGATGATGAGCTCGTCGAGTATGCCGCGAAGGTCGGGGTCCGAGGCCACCGCGCGAATGGTGTTCAGGCAGTAGTCCGGCCGGTTGAAGGTCGTGACCGCGAGGCTGGTGCGCCCGTGCGGGCGGCCGGAGTCGGGGACCAGCCACTCGGCGCTGTCCACCACGGCCGGCTCCGTCCCAGCGATGACGTCGAACCAGTACCAGCCGCCGTCCCCGAAGGTCTGCAGCGACAGGTCGACCACGGTCTGCGTCAGGTCACCGGTGACTCGCAGGGCTTCGACGCGCTGCGGAGCACCCTTGGCGTTGGAGCGGTACACGAGCAGGCTGCACGAGCCGCTCGTCGTGACCGACAGTCGGACCGAGTCCACCACCGTCCACCGGCGCCAGTAGCTGGCCGGAAAGGCGTTGAAGTAGGACCCGAAGGACATACGCCGCCCGGGCCGGACCCGGACACTGTGTCGGCTCAGCACATCGTCGGGGTGAGCACTGCTCTCGACATCGGCCTTCTTGTGGTCGATGTATACGGAAAGCACGTCGAGGTCGCCCTCGGGGGGGAGGATGACGCGCTGAGCAACCCGGTACTGGGCGTCGGCCTTGGCCTCGGTCTTGCCGTCAGCGATGCTGGTGCTCATTCGTCGACTCCTCCGCTTTCGATGGCCTCTCCCTTGTCGAAGTGCCCGGCCAACCGGTTGTCGACCATCGAGAGCGCCGCTCCGATGGCCATGTGCATGTCGAGGTACTTGTAGGTGCCGAGCCGACCACCGAAGAGCACACCCTGCTCGCGTCGTGCGAGGTCACGGTACTTGAGCAGACCCTCCCGGTCGCCCGGAGTGTTGACCGGGTAGTACGGCTCGTCCCCGGACTCGGCGAAACGGGAGAACTCCCGCATGATCACCGTCTTGTCCGTGGGGTAGTCCCGCTCGGGGTGGAAGTGACGGAACTCATGGATCCGGGTGAACGGGACGTCGTCGTCGGGGTAGTTCATGACGGGCGTGCCCTGGAAGTCGCCGGTCGCCAGGACCTCCTGCTCGAAGTCGAGCGTGCGCCAGCCCAGACGCCCCTCGGAGTAGTCGAAGTACTTGTCGACCGGACCGGTGTAGACGACCGGGACGTTGCCGATGACGTTGTCCTTGTTGATCGGCTGGGAGGTGTCGAAGAAGTCCGTGTCCAGCTGGACCTCGATGAGGTCGTGGTCGGCCATCCGTTCGAGCCACTTGGTGTAGCCGTCGGTCGGCAGCCCCTCGTGGGTGTCGTTGAAGTAACGGTTGTCATAGGTGTAACGAACCGGCAGCCGGCTGATGATGTCTGCGGAGAGCTCCTCGGGGGAGGTCTGCCACTGCTTGGCCGTGTAGTGCGCGATGAACGCCTCGTACAGCGGGCGCCCGATCAGGGAGACGCCCTTCTCGACGAAGTTGCGCGGCTCGCGGCCCTGCATCTCCTCGGCCTGCTGGGCGATCAGGGCCCTGGCCTCATCGGGCCCGTATGCCGAGCGGAAGAACTGGTTGATAGTGCCGAGGTTGATCGGCATCGGGTACACCTCGCCGCGGTGCTGGGTGTAGACGCGGTGCACGTAGCCGGTGAAGGTCGTGAACCGGTTGGCGTACTCCCAGACTCGTTCGTTGGAGGTGTGGAACAGGTGTGCTCCGTAGCGGTGCACCTCGATTCCGGTCTGGGGCTCGTCCTCGCTGTAGGCGTTGCCACCGATGTGGCTGCGACGGTCGATGACAAGGACGCGCCGCCCGTGTTCCTGGGCGATCTGCTGGGCCACAGTCAGGCCAAAAAAGCCCGACCCGACCACCACAAGGTCCGGGTTCACTCATTCTCCTTAGGATGTGACTGTCGGACAGGCTACCCGACCTGTCGTAGACCTCCGGCCGCCCGGAAGGGCCGTTTGAGCGCGCCTGGCTCGGCGTCGCGAGGGCGGACGCATAGTCTTGAGCCGATGAATGCAACCGATGTCTGGCTCGTCGTACCGCTGTACAACGAGGCCACAGTGATTGCGGACGTGGTGAGGAAGGCCCGGCAGGCCTTCCCCAAAGTCGTCTGCATCGACGACGGCTCCAGCGACGACTCTGCCGCGATCGCCGAGGCGGCTGGTGCCCGGGTGGTTCGGCATCCGGTCAATCTGGGCCAGGGCGCCGCTCTGCAGACGGGTTTCGAGTATGTCCTGGGCGATCCCGAGATGCGCTACGTCGTCACGTTCGACGCCGACGGTCAGCATCAGCTCGAGGACGTGGTCGTCATGGTGGAGCGCATCCGCCAGGGCGATGTCGATGTGGTCTTCGGCTCACGCTTCCTCGACGAGCGCACCCAGCCCAGCGCGCTGAAGCGACTGGTGCTGCGCCTGGCCGTCGTCTACACGAACCTCACCACCAAGACGACCCTGACCGACGCCCACAACGGGCTCCGGGTCCTTTCCCGCGAGGTCGTCGAGCGGATCGACATCACCCAGAACCGCATGGCGCACGCCTCCGAGCTCGTGGGGCAGATCGGCGCCATGCGGATCGACGGCAGGGCCGTGACCTACGCGGAGGAGCCCGTGCACATCCTGTACTCCGACTACTCCCGGTCGAAGGGCCAGTCGCTCTGGAACGCGGTCAACATCCTGGCTGAGCTGATGCTGCGATGAGGGCACTGACCATCCAGCTCGTCCTCATCGCCGTCACACTGGCGATCGCCTTCCGCGTGATGTCCGGGACCGGCGCCAGGACCCAGGCCGTGCGCCGCCTCGGCATGTTGGTGTTCGCTGGCTTCGCCGTGTGGTCCATCCTCTCCCCGGGCGTGTGGACCACCTTGGCCCACGCGGTCGGCATCGGTCGAGGGACCGACCTGATCCTCTACGGCCTGGTCCTCGCCTTCTTCGGCTTCGTCGTGACCACCTTCAAACGCTTCCGAGACACCGAGACCCGCTACACCAGGCTGGCCCGCCGCATCGCCATCGACGAAGCGGTCCCCGCCGCGACGGCACCCACAGCCAGCCCGGCAGCGCACCCCGGCACTGGCGTTGCAGCTCCCACCACTATCGCCCCGACCACCGACCCGACGAGCCCGGACCTCATTCCCGAGCCACGACACCCGGAGCACGACGCCGATGTCTGACCACGACGCCATCCGACCCATCCCCCAGGGCAGCGGGCAGAACCCCCCGGCCGCCGACAATGGTGACAACGACGTGTTCGTCGTGGACACGCGCAACCGAGGCCGCCTGGGCAGGAAGGCTGCCGCCGGCTCCGGCGCGAGTGCCGGATCAGCTGGCGCGGGCGGCGGGACGGGTGGGGGCACCCGCACGCCACGCACCCGCTCAGGCGGCCATCGAGCCCGCACTGTGGTGCTGGTCGTCGTCGCGCTCGTCGCGATCTGGCTCGCGTTCATGATCTGGGTGCCGTTCCACGCCTGGGGGACGGTGGCCCGCGTGGACGCCGCCCCGCCCGGCGCGCGGCCGGCCGCCACCAAGGGCTACGACTACCTGCTGGTGGGCTCGGACAGCCGGGCCGGGCTGACAGCGGCCCAGAAGAAAGCGCTGACCACCGGCTCTGCTGAGGGCTCGCGGACCGACTCGATCATCCTCGTGCACGTCCCGTCGGACGGTGGCAAGCCGGCGTTCATCTCGATCCCGCGGGACAGCTTCGTGCCCATCCCCGGCCACCAGAGCAACAAGATCAACGCGGCATACGCCTTGGGTGGTCCCAAACTGCTGGTACACACCATCGAGCAGGTCACCGGTCTGCGGCTGGACGGCTACATCGAGATCGGCTTCGGCGGGTTCGCCAGCGTCGTCGACAGTGTCGGCGGTGTCGACATCTGCGTTCCGTTCAAGATGAACGACCCACACGCCGGGATCAACCTCAACAAGGGCTGCCAGACCCTCAACGGCCCCAACGCCCTGGGGTACGTCCGGGCCCGCTACTCCGACCCTCGCGGGGACATCGGTCGGGCCGAGCGGCAGCGGCAGTTCCTCGGCGCGATCATGCACAAGGCGCTGACCCCCGGGACGGTGCTCAACCCCTGGCGGTACTACGACTTCTCGATGGCCGCCGGCCAGGGACTCACGGTCGACCAGGACACCTCGCTGCGGGACGTGACCCGCGTGCTGATGGCGATGCGCTCGATCTCGCAGGGCGACGGACTGTCCTTGGTGGTCCCCTTGTCGAGCCTCAACTACTCCACGTATGCCGGCAGCGCGGTGAAGTGGGACACGGCCAGGGCCAAGGCGCTGTTCTCGATGCTGCGCAACGACACCCCGCTCGAGGCACCTCCGGCCGGCACCGACGGCAAGCCCAGCGGCGGCTGAACCCGGCAGGGGCCAGGACACCCGGTCGTGAGGGGTGGCCACCCCTCAGGACCGGCCACCCCTCAGGGCCGGGCCGAGGGATCACGCCTCAGCGCGGCCAGCCGAGGAAGCGCGGATGACGGGCATAGAAGCGCAGCGCGCTCCGGGCGTGCAGGACATGGCCACGGTTGAGCCTGCGGCGGGAGTCCCCGCGCCACTCGTGGACCCAGCGCACGTCGGCGGTCACCGAGACGGGAATGCCCAGGGCCCCGGCTCGAATCCCCAGTTCGACGTCCTCCATGTAGAGGAAGTACTCCTCTGGCCAGCCGCCGACGTGCCCGAACGTCGCCCGGGACATCGCCGTGGCACCGCCCGCGACCCACGTCACGGGACCGGACTCGTAGGGACCGACGGGCCACAGGTAGTGCTCCAGCGCGGACTTGGGGCCTACGCCTCGGTGGGCCAGCTTGGCGAGCAGGTAGGGCTCGGCGCGTGCTGCGCTCTGCGGTCGGCCGTCGGGGAAGTCCAGTCGCGGCGTGAGGATGCCCTCGGTCCGGTCGAGGTGGGCCCGCAGCACCGGTAGGTCGCAAACCTGGACGCCGAGGTCTGGGTTGGCAAAGAGCAGGTAGTCGCCCTGGCTGAGCTCGGCACCGCGGTTGTTGGCTGCGGACAGTCCCACGTTGCCACCCATGGAGACGTACCGGAATCCCTGCGCCGCGGCGAAGTCGGCCACGTCGCGCTGGTCGGCGTTGTCGACGATCACGACCTCGACCTCACCCGGGGCCACCTCGCCCAGCCGGTCGGGGGCCAACAGCCCGGACCAGTACCGCTGCAGCATCGTCAGGCTGTGGTAGCTCACCACCACGATCGACCAGACCGGCCGCTGGCCGGCGGGGGGCTGCGCATCCGCGAACGTCCGGCTCCAGGCCTGAGCGGTCACCGCCGCGGCGGCCGCCGGTCGGTATGCCGCCCGAAGGCTCCCCCACCGCGTCACCATCCTGGCCGTGGCCGTCACCGTGCTCGCGGCCGCCGACAACGAGTGGGCTGAGATGTCCTCGCGCCGTCCGGCGTCCTCGGCCCGACGGCGGACGGTCGCCAGGTCACGATGCATCCAGGCGGGACCGGCGAGCAGGTCCTTGAGCGCGGCGAACCGCATCGCCGCGGCCCGCGGCTCGCGCAGCACCAGGTGCCGGGCGGTCACGGCCAGCCATTCGAGAGCGAGCGGCACCGGCCGATGGCCTTGCAGCATCGCCGTGACGATCCGGTTGCGCAGCAGGAAGTACGCCTGCCACCCGGTCTCGTTCGCCTTGCCTGCCCACGAGTCGTGCCAGACCGCGGCACCCGGCAGGACCACGGAGCGCACGCCGGCCGACCCTGCGCGCAACCCGAACTCGACGTCGTCCCACTTGAGGAAGAACGGCATCGGCAGCCCGACCCGGTCGACGCACTCGCGGGGCACCAGTGCCATCCACCACGGCTGGAAGTCGACCTCGTAGGCGGGCCCCAGCCAGGCGTGCTGCGAGACGCGCTGGGCCGCCAGGTCGGTGTTCATGGGTGTGCCCGGCAGGGAGGTCCAGCTGAACCGGCGACGGTCCAGCACCTCGCCGAGCCGGTACAGGACGGTGGGGTGCGCCGCGTCGAACATGTGGCCGCCGAGAATGGTCGGGGTGCTCGCCGCGTGCGCGAAGGCCCAGGCGCGCGCCAGCCCCTCCGGCTGGGCGAACGCGTCGTCGTCCAACAGCGCCACGTGGGACACGGCAGGGTCCGACAGCCCCTCGACCAGCCCGCGGGCGAAGCCTCCCGAGCCCCCGAGGTTCGCCTGCCGGACCACCCGGAGGCGCTCGCCCAGGCCTGCTGACACCTGCGCGAACCCGGGGTCGTCGGACGCCGGCTCGGTCCCCTGGTCGACCAGGACCACGCTGGCCACCACCTCGGCCAGCACCCCGCCAGGCGCCATCGCTTCGGCCAAGGTGGACAGCTGCCGCAGGCACGCCTGCGGTCGGTTGAAGGTCGCGATGGCCACCGCCAGGGACCGCGGCGGGGGGGTCAGGCCCGGAGCCCTGAAGACGAAGTCGACCTCGACCGGAGCCGGTGCCCCGGCGGGGACCACGACGCGCGGCCACACCCAGCCGCCCTCGGCGCACTGCGACGCCGGCACGCTCACGGCATACCGGCCGTCGGTAGTGGTGCCCCGGGCCAGCACCCGGACCACCCCGTGACGGTCGCTCGCCTCGACGATGACCTCCACCTCGACGCTGGGGGGCGAGCCGCCAGCGGGCTCACCGATGCGCTCAGGGTTCAGCTGAGCCGTCAGCTCGAGGCGCACCTCGCTCACGGCGGTGAACCGAGCCCAGTAGCCCAGCGGAAGCGCGGCGAACCAGCGGTCGAACGCCACCGACTCGCCGGGGCGCACCACCGGGTCGCCGCACAACGGAGCCGCCGCAGCCACCACCGGGGCTCGCAGCAAGCCGCCGATGACCACGCTCACCAACGCTCTCCGAGCTCGAAGCCGGCCTCGGCGAGCACCTCACGGTTCGGGCGGGGGCGAC
>DASYGI010000239.1:0-9365 GCA_035999925.1 Pedococcus sp. | reverse complement strand
AGCCTGGGCGCGCATCCGTTCCTTGATCTCGTTGGTGATGTGCGGGATCACCTGCACGGTGTCGCCGAGGTACTCGCCGCGGCGTTCCTTGGCGATGACCTGGTTGTAGATCTGGCCGGTGGTGACGTTGGCCATCCCCACGAGGTTGCTGTCGAGGAACCGCTCGTAGTGCCCGATGTCGAGATCGGTCTCGGCGCCGTCCTCGGTGACGAAGACCTCGCCGTGCTGGAAGGGGTTCATCGTGCCCGGATCCACGTTGAGATAGGGATCCAGCTTCTGCATGGTGACCCGCAGACCGCGGGCCCTCAGCAGATGTCCGAGGCTTGAGGCCGTCAGGCCCTTGCCGAGCGAGGAGGCAACGCCCCCGGTTACGAAGATGTGTTTCGTCTGCACCACCACGGGCTTCAACACTACGTCATGGACGCGGTCGTCGAGTACCACTGGTGCCAGCGACGCGCCGTCGTCCTGCCGTCGTCCCACGACGCGGCCCGGTCACGGCCCAGCTGGGAGAGCTGCCCACGACGCTGGGAGTCGTCCAGGAGGCCCCGCACTGCTCGCGCCAGCGCCGCGGCGTCGCCGACCGGGACGAGGATGCCCGCGCCCTCGACGAGGTCGCGCAGGCCGCCGGTCGCAGTCGCCACCACCGGCGTGCCGGCTGCCATGGCCTCCTGGACGACGAGCGCCCGCGCCTCCCATCGGCTGGGCAACGCGAAGACCTCCGCCGCCCTGAGCCAGTCCGAAGGGTCCGGGACCGCTCCCACGAAGTGCACCGGCGCGTCGAGGCGCTCGACCTCTCGGCGATACCGGGACAGCAGTGTCTGGTCACCGTCGCCCACCACCACCCAGCTGACCCCCGCACCGACCCGCGCGGCGGCCGCGATCAGCGTCTCGAGATCCTTCTGCGGCGCGATCCGCGACACTGTGAGCACCAGCCGACTGGCCTGCGTCGCGGGCTCCGTCGGTACCCCCGCTCGGGCCAGGAGGTCGGCGGCAAGCTCGGCCCGGGCTGCCACCGTGAGTGAGGGCCTATCCAGCAGACCGGGCACGCGCGGAGACGGCACCGGCGCGAGCCGTGGGTCCCGGGCCCCGAGCGTGCGGGCCTGGTCCACGAGGTCGGTGCTGGCCCCGGTCACCAGGACCGCGTGGCGGGTCACGAAACGCTGCGCGAGCGTGGCGACCAACCGCTGGGTATGCCGGGAGTCCAGGACCGCGTTGTGCTGGCTGACCACTACCGGAGTACCCGTGGCGACCGATACCAGCGTGGCGAGCAGGCCCGCCTGGTGACCGTGGGCATGGACGACGTCCGCGCCACGGACCAGCCGACGAAGGCGGACGAGGTTGCGCAGGGTCTGCGCCAGGCCTGGGGCGTTGCTGCCGCCCAGCTGCGGCCACCAGAGCCGCGCGTCGACCAGGTCGAACCGGTCCGCGGTCAGCGGGTCGGTCACCACGACCACGTCGTCGCCCAGCAGGCGCAGCTCAGCGGTCAGGTCGACGACGTGGGTGCCGATCCCGCCGGTGCTCCGCCCGAGCAGCATGACCACCCTCACCACGTGCTCCCCCTCACGCCGCAGTCCGACGCAGCTGCCATCGCCCCCGCAGGGTCGCCAGGACCGAGCGGTCGACCAGCACCACGACCCCCGCGTAGGCCGCTGCGGTGGCCGCGGCGGTCGCCACCCCGGCCGCCATGGCACCCCACAGCGAGACACCACCCAGAACCCGCGCGACGACGTCGCCCACCAGGATGGCCACCGCGACCCCGACCACGGTCGTCTTCAGGGTGCGGGCACAACCCGCCAGCGCCTCCGGCCCCCAGGAGCGGCGCACCAGGACGGCCAGCAGAACCGCAGTGACGGTCATCCCCGCCGTCGAGGCCACGCCGAGGACGCCGAGCGTGGTTCGGGGACCTGAGTCCTGTGGCACGAGCAGCAGCGGCACGAGTGCCGCCAGAGCCCAGCCCGCGGCCACCGCCAGAGCGGCATACAGCGGGCGCCCGCGCACGTAGAGCGCCCTGGTGAGGAGGGCGGCGACCCCGAAGCCGACGACTCCCGGCGCGTAGGCGGACAAGGTGCCGGGCAAGGCCGCGAGGGCGGGGCCGCCGCCGTGGTGGGCCCCCCGGTCCAGGGCCGTGAAGAAGGCACCCACCGGACGGGACACCGCCATCAGCACGGCGGCGGCCCCCGCGGTCAGCAGCAGGATCGCCTGCAGCGCCCGAGCGAGCGTGTCACGGGCAGCGGTCCCCTGGTCAGCCGTCGGCGCCGCCAGCGAGTGCGCCAGTGCGGGGAAAGCCGACGTGGCCACCGGCACGGCCAGCACGGCATACGGCAGCAGGTAGACGGCCTGGACGTAGGTGAAGACGTTGACCGCCCCCACGGCGCTGGTCCGGTGGTGGGTGACCCACACGGTGGTGAATACGGCAGCCTGTTGGGCCACCAGGGCCAGCACGCCGGCGGCGGCCAGGCTGCCGGCCCGGCGCGCGAGGCCGTCGGGGAAACGCAGGCTCGGGCGGAGCCGGACCCCCGCCCGCAGAACCGGGACGAGCAGCGGGAGGCTGAGTACGACGACCCCGAGTGTGGTCCCCCCGGCCAGCACCCAGACCGAGCCTGCAGACACCGCGCCAGCCGTGGCAGGCGTACCGGCCACCGCCGCGTAGGCGAGGTAGGCCGCGATAACCACGACGCTGGACAGCAGCGGTGCAAAGGCCGCCGCGAGGAAGCGGCGGCGGGCTTGCAGCACCCCGGCCAGCACGATGCCGACGCCGTAGAGCAGCACCTGCGGGGCGAACAGCACCAGCATCCGCGACCCCAGGTCGACCTCGTCGGCCCCGGCCGACGAGCCCAGCAGGGCGCGACTCACCCAGGGGGCGCCGACGGCGAGCAGCAGGGCCAGCGGGGTGAGCACCACCACGGCCCAGGTGAGCAGCGCCGAGGCTGCCTGGTCTGCCTCGCGCTGTTGACCCAGCGCCAGGCGACCCGCGACCAGGGGGACGGCAACCGCGGCGAGCACCCCACCGGCGGCTACCTCGTAGACGATGTTGGGGAGCATGTTGATGCTCTGGTAGGTGTCGCCGACGACAGCGGTACCGACCGCGCCCGAGAAGACCAGGGTCCTGGCAAAGCCGGCGACCCGGGCCAGCAAGGTGGCCGCGGCGATGAGCCCCGCAGCGCGGGCCACCGAGGTGGCGGTGCCCGAGCTCATCGCCGTCCCAAGGCGTCGAGCTCGCGCAGCACCGGCGTCGACTCGATGACTGAGGTGAACGAGACTCGCTCCGAGGCAAGCGTGAGCGCGGTCAGCACGGCGAGCGCCCCCCAACGGCCCCGCCGGCCGCTGCGCTGGACCAGCGCCGCGCCCAGCAGGGCACCTGCGCTGTTGGCGCCGGTGTCCCCCAGCATGCTCTGACCGGCGAGGTCGGGGCCGAGCACTCCGAGAGCCGCGCCCGCCGCAGCGCCCGCGGATGCTGCCGAGCCGGCGGATCCCGACAGGGCCACTGCGAGCACCGCCGCGACCTTCAGGGCCCGGCCCGGTCGCAGGTCGAGCAGGTTGACCAGGTTGGCGGTACCCGCGATCACCGCTCCCCCAGCGAGGGTGTCCACAGCGCGTATGCCGTGGGACCGCCGGTCGACCAGCGCGGCCGACACCAGCCCGGTCAGGGCAAGCCCGAGAACCTTTACGGCGCCGGTCGTCACCTCGCCTCGGGTCAGCGCGCCGAGATGTCCGCGAAGCCCCTTGCTGGCGTGGTCACCGGCGAGGTCGTCCAGCGCACCCCAGCCAGCGGCGCCCACGGTGGCCAGTACCGGACCCGGCCCGGCGCCGAGGAGCGCGGCAGCGGTCGTGGCGCCCACGGCATACGCGGGGCCCTCGAGCAGGGTGACCGTCCGGCCGGCGTGGTTGGTTCGCTCCCAGACCGAAGGACCGCCGGGTGGGACCGCTCGCAGTAGCCGCAGCGAAGCGGCGGCGAGCGCGCCGGCCGCCGCACCGGACAGGAGGGCGCGCATGGCCTACTTCGTCGTCAGCTGGGGGAACGTCGCATCCGCGTCGCCCGCCAGACCGTAGTGCCCGGACTTGCCGGACTCCTGCTCGATGAGCCCCAGCACCACGCTGGCCTGCCCCATGGGTACGTCGCCGTCGTCCACGGTCGTGAGCACCTTGGCGATGTCTCCGTTGGCGCGCACGGTCGCGACGACCGAGCCCTGGTCCTTGACCGTGACCGGGAGGGTGGGGGCCACGAGCACCGCCCCGGCGCCGGCACTGTCCATGGCACCGGCGATCGCGCTGAGGGCCTGTGCCCGGGTGTCGCGGGTGGCCGCGTCAGGGCCGGTCACCGGTCCTGCCACCACCACGGCGACCGTGCCGGGGGTGATGTGGTCAGGGGTGTACCGGACCAGATCGCCGTTGCGCAGCGACTCCAGTGCCGCGGTGGCCCCTGGGGCGGGGGTGGTGCCCGGTTTGGCCTCGATGGCCCGGGCCAGCACCTGGTCCACCACCACGTCGCCACTGGACTGGCCGGCGGGCACCTCGACCTCGTGGGCCAGCTGCTGGCCCAGCGAGCTGCGGAAGGAGGCCTTGCCCGGGTCGATCCAGGAGTCGAGCACCGTGACGGTGGAGCCGATCTTGGCGCCGGCCGCGGTGAGGGTGTCGGTGGTGGACTTGACCAGGGCACCCTCGGCTCCGGGGAGCACGACGACGCTGACCGTGGTGCCGGTCAGGCGACCGGACAGCAGGGTGCGGTTGCTGGCGGCGGTGAAGTCGTCCCGGGCCTGGTTCCCCTTGGTGGCGCTGTCGAGCTCGGCTCGCAAGGCTGCCTTGTCGTCGCGCAGGTTCTTGACCTCGGACGTCAGGGTGTTGCCGATGTCCTCCTTCAAGGGACCGGCACCCAGGACGATCCCCACGGCGAGGGCCAGGAAGATCGAGACGATGGAGACGAGGTGGTACCGGAAGTCGATCACGTGACGATTCCTACGACGAAGGACCAGAGGTCGTCCCAACGGGCGCCGAGCACCTGGAGGAACGCATGCCCCCCAGTGGTGGACCACAGGGCGGCGAACAGTGCGCTGAGCCCGACGAAGAGCATCAGGGTCAGCGTCAGGTTGGAGATGCGCGAGCGGTAGAGCCGGCTGACCCCCTTGGCGTCAACGAGCTTTCCACCCACCCGCAGCCGGGTCAGGAAGGTGCTCGCCATCCCACTGCGGCCCTTGTCGAGGAACTCGACGAGCGTCGCGTGGGTGCCCACGGCGACGATCAGTGAGGCGCCCTTGTCGTCGGCCAGCAGCATTGCGACATCTTCGCTGGTGCCCGTCGCCGGGAAGACAACGGGTTCGACCCCGACCCGTCGCACGCGTTCGAGCCCCGGTGCATTGCCGTCCCGGTAGGCATGGACCACGATCTCGGCCCCACAGCGCAGCGTCGAGTCGGTCACCGAGTCCATGTCGCCCACGATGAGGTGCGGCTTCAGCCCGGCCTCGATGAGGGCGTCGGCGCCACCGTCGACCCCGATCAGCACGGGCCGGTACTCGCGGATGTAGCTGCGCAGGGTGCGCAGGTCTTCCTTGTAGTGGTAGCCGCGCACGACGATGAGCGCGTGCCGTCCCTCCAGCACGGTACGGATGTCGGGCACCCCGACCCCGTCGAGGAGCAGGTCTCGCTCGCGCCGCAGGTACTCCATGGTGTTGGCCGCGAAGGCCTCGAGCTGGACGGCCAGCCCGGCGCGTGCCTCGTTCATCGACGACACGACCAGGTCGTGGTCGAAGGCCTGGCCGGTGGCGACCACCGTCTCGCCGACCCAGACCTGGTCACCGTCGACGCGGACCAGCTCGCCCTCGTGCAGGGTGTGCATGATGTCCCGCCCGACGTGGTCGACCAGCGGGATGCCCGCGTCCACGAGGATCTCGGGCCCCAGGTTGGGGTAGCGACCGGAGATCGACAGCGCCGCGTTGACGACCGCCGCAGGTCGACACGCAAGCAGCGCCTCGGCGCTGACCTTGTCGATGTCCTGGTGGTCGATGACCGCGATCTCGCCCGGCTTCAGCCGCTTGGTGAGGTTCTTGGTGCGAGCATCCACGCGCACTACTCCGCGAACCCCAGGGCTTTGGGGTTCGCGAGAGCGTTGGCGTGGCAGCTTCATCGGCATCCTGCCCATCCTCCCATGGGGGGCCAGCCGGGCCGCCGCCCCCACGCGGAGGTCAGCGCAGCGGTGGCGATCGGTCAGCGCTGAGCGGGCGAGGTGGCCGCCGCCCGTCGCGAAGCGGCCTCGGACACCAGCTCTCGGGCGTGCTCGAGGGCGGACTCGCTGTCGACTCCGGCCATCATCCGCGCGAGCTCGCGCAGCCGGTCCTGCCCGTCGAGGGCATGGACGCCGCTGGAGGTGATGTGGCCGTCGCTCGCCTTGCGCACGACGAGGTGCCGGTCAGCGTATGCCGCGACCTGCGGCAGGTGCGTGACGACCACGACCTGGGCGTGCTGGGCCAACGCCGCCAGCCGGGCTCCCACGTCCAGGGCTGCGGTACCGCCGACCCCGGCATCCACCTCGTCGAAGACGAAGGTCGGGATGTCGACCGCGCCGGCCGCCCCCGTGACGACCTCGAGCGCCAGCATGACCCGGGACAGCTCGCCGCCGGACGCCGCCTTGGTGACGGTGCGGGGAGGGCTGCCCGGGTTGGCCGCGAGCAGGATCTCCACCTCGTCGGCACCATGCCGACCCGGACCCGAAGCCCTGGCCGTGACCTCGACGACGACGCTCGCCTGTCCCATCGCGAGATGGTCCAGCTCGCGCGACACTGCGTCGCCCAGCTCGGCGGCCGCCGCGGTCCGGGCGTCCGTGAGCACACCAGCACGCTCGACCAGCTCGGCTTCGAGCTCGGCCAGCCGCGGCTCGAGCTCGTCGATCCGGCCGTCGACGTTCGTCAGGGCGTCCACCCGCGCGGCGGCCTGCTGACCCCAGGCCAGCACCTCGTCGACGGTCTCGCCGTACCGCCGGGTCAGGCTGGTCAGCTCGGCCCGCCGTTGCTGCACCCAGGCCAGTCGGCCCGGGTCGACGTCGACCTCGGCCAGGTAGCCCGACAGGTCGGTGGCCAGATCGGCCACGAGGTAGCCCACGTCCGCCAACCGGCGGTCGAGCTCGCGCAGCGCCGGGTCGTGGTCGGCCTCGGCGGACAGCGCCTGACGGGCGGCTGCCACGGTGTCCATCGCGCTGGGACTCTGCTCACCGGCATACTCCTGCGCCCCGGCCAGCAGGTCGTGGGCCTGCGCCGCGGCGCCGCGGAGCCCCTCGGCATGCCCGAGGCGCTCGTCCTCGATGCGCAGCTCGACATCCTCACCCGGCTGGGGGTCGAGCTCCTCGAGCTGGTTCAGTCCGTGCTGGAGCAGCTCCAGCTCCTGGGCGCGGTCGCGAGCCTGCCCGCGCAGCTCAGCCAGCTCGCGGGTCGCCGACTCGTGGTCCGAGAACACGGCCTGGTAGCAGGTCAGGGCATCGTTCAGCGGCGGTCCGCCGAACTGGTCGAGCATCGCCCGGTGCTGGTCACTCTGGCGCAGCCGCCACTGGTCGGCCTGACCGTGCACGGCCACCAGGTGTTCGCCGATCTCGGCCAGCACCCCGACGGGCGCGCTGCGACCACCGACATGGGCGCGCGACCGGCCCTCGGCGGACAGCGAGCGCACGAGCACCAGACCGTCGCTGACGTCGGCGCCCGCCTCGGCCGCGCGGACGGCCGCGGCGTGGTCTGGCGGGATGTCGATGACCCCCTCGACGACCGCGTTGGCCTCCCCCGCCCGGACCAGGCCCGTGTCGGCACGCGCGCCGAGCAAGAGCCCGAGACCCGTGACCACCATGGTCTTGCCGGCGCCGGTCTCCCCGGTGACGACGTTGAGTCCGGGGTGGAGGTCAAGGACAGCCTCGTCGATAACCCCCAGACGCTGGATCCGGAGTTCCTGCAGCACGGCCCCACCCTCTCATGGGCCGCCGACGCGACCGGGGAGGAGCGCCTGCGCTGCCGTGCGGCGCCAATTGCGCGCGCTCGTTGCGCGTGCTGGGTGCTGGCGCTGGTTGGCGAGCCTCAGCCGCGGGCGGCTTCCTCGAGCCGGGCCTTGCCCCGCCACCCGTGGATCGAGAGGTCGAACTTCGCGACGAGCCGGTCGGTGAACGGCGACGTGCTCAGCCGGGCCAGCCGCACGGGGATGTCGGATCGGACCACCTCGATCCGCGCACCCGGCGGCAGGTCGACCGCCCGCCGCCCGTCGCACCACAACGCGCCGGTGCCCAGGGTGTCGGGCACCACCTCGAGGGCGAGGTGCGAGTCCGGGCCGAGGACCAGTGGCCGCGCGAACAGGGCGTGGGCGCTGATCGGCACGAGGAGCAGTGCCTCGACGGCCGGCCAGACGACCGGCCCCCCTGCCGAGAAGGCATACGCCGTGGACCCGGTCGGCGTCGCCACGACGACCCCGTCACAGCCCCAGGTCGTCAGCGGGCGCCCGTCGATCTCGGCGACCACCTCGAGCATCCGCTCACGGTTGGCCTTCTCCACGGTGACCTCGTTCAGCGCCCAGCTCGAGTAGACCTCGGAGCCGTCGACCTGCGCGGTGACCTCCAGGGTCATCCGTTCTTCCACCGTGTAGTTGCGGGCCACGATGTGCTCCACCGTCGCGCCCAGGTCCTCACGTTCGGCTTCGGCAAGGAACCCGACGTGGCCCAGGTTCACCCCGAGCAGGGGTGCGCCACTGCCCCGGGACACCTCTGCCCCGCGCAGGATCGTTCCATCACCGCCGAGCACGCACACCAGCTCGCACCCATCCGCCGGATTCTCGTGGTCGATGAGGGTCACGCCTTGGTGCTGCGAGAGGTTGACCGCTGCGGCCTCCTCGCGCTGGACAAGCACCTCGATGCCCGCTGCCCGCAACCGTTCGACCACCCCGACCGCGACCTCGGCGGCCTCCTGGCGTCGAGGGTGGGCGACGAGCAGGATCTTGCGGTGTGGGCTCGGCTCGCTGGCTGTGCTCACGCGGCTTCCCTTCGAGTTCACGGTGCGCTGACCTGGTCGGCAGTCCTGACGACAGCCTCCCATCCCATGGACTCTTCGGCCCGAGGGGTCAGCCACAGTAGGTACTCGGCGTTTCCCTCACTGCCGTCGATCGGGCTGGCGGCCAGCGCGCGCGGGTGCAGACCGGCGTCCAGCGCCACCCGCGCCACCTCGGTGATGGCCCACGCGCGGTCCCCCTGCGCGCGGACGATGCCGCCCTTTCCCAGGCGAGTGCGGCCCACCTCGAACTGGGGCTTGACGAGCACGACGACGTCGCCGTCGTCGCGCACCAAGCCACGAAGCGTCTCGAGCACCAACGTCAGCGAGATGAAGCTCAGATCGGCAACCACCAGGTCGAAC
>DASYGI010000238.1:0-18454 GCA_035999925.1 Pedococcus sp. | reverse complement strand
TGGACCATCGTCACCAGGTCCTGGTGCTCGCCCAGCAGCTCGTCGGCCAGGGCAGTCAGCCTCTGCTCGCCGCGTGGGTCGAGGAAGACCTGTTGGACGCGCAGGAGCGTGTCGTACCCGGTGGTTCCCGCGCAGCGCCAGCCCTCGGGAAGCTGCTCGTGCCCCTCGAGGATCTTCTCGGCGACGACCCAGGCATCGCCGGTGGCGTCGGCCAGCCGGCTCAGATAGCCAGCCGGATTTGCGAGACCGTCGGGGTGGTCGATCCGGAAGCCGTCGATGGTTCCTGTGCGGAACTCCTCCAGCAGCAAGCGATGGGTCTCGTCGAAGACCAGGTCGTCCTCCACCCGGACCGCTGCCAGCGTCGTCACGTCGAAGAACCGGCGGTAGTTCAGCCGGCTGCCGCCCTCGCGCCAGTCGCACAGGCGGTACCACTGGGCCGCCACCAACTCGGGAAGGTCGAGCGACTCGGTGCCCGGCCGGACCGGGAACTCGTGGTCGTAGTAGGTGAGCACCGTCTCGTCGCGGTGCCGACCACGGTTGGCCGCGACGGCAAGCTCCCCGGAGGCGAGCACGGACTCGAGGCTGGCGCCGAGCACGGGTACGAGGACGTGACCGTCCTCGGCGTCCCAGTCCACGTCGAACCAGCGGGCCTGGTCAGACTGGGGGCCGTCACGCAGGAGCAGCCACCACGGATGGTTGAGCCACGCCGGGGTCGGGGTGGTCATGTGGTTCGGGACCACGTCGACGACCAGGCCCAGCCCATGCGTTCTGGTCGCCGCGCTCAGGATGTCGAAGCCCTGGGCGCCACCGGCTTCCTCGTTGAGGAACTTATGGCTGACCACGTCGTACCCGTGCGTCGACCCCGGCGAGGGTTGCAGCACGGGCGAGAGGTACGCGTGGGACACCCCGAGCGCGGCCAGGTATGCCGCCTGCTCCGCCGCCTGCTCGAAGGTGAACTCCGGCTGGATCTGCAGCCGGTAGGTGGACGTGGGGACGACGCGGTCAGCCGCGGGCCGGTGGGCGCCACTCACGCCCGTCACCGCCGCGCGATCGCGGCACCGCCCGGCGCTCCGGATGGGGCTGGTCGGGGGCACAGCAACACCACCGTGCTGCGGTCCTGCGCCACCACGGTGTCGCCCGGGGAGTAGGTCTTCCCCTCACCCTTCTCGTCGACGGCGGTGTCGACCACCACGGTCCAGCCGTCGCCGTAGTCGGCATCGGGCAGGGTGAAGTCGAGAGGCTCGGAGTGGGCGTTGAAGATGACCAGGAAGTGGTCGTCGACCGTGCGCTGGCCGCGAGTGTCGAGCTCGGGGATGGCCTGCCCGTTGAGGAACACCATGACCGAGCGGGCATAGCCGTTGGCCCAGGAGTCCTCGTCCATGTGGGTGCCGTTGGGCTCGAACCAGGCGATCTCGCCGATCTCGCTCTCGCCGCCGTGTGACGCCGAGCCGGCGAAGAAGCGGCGCCGACGCAGCACCGGGTGCTCACGGCGCAACCGAACCAGCTGCTGGGTGAAGGTGATCAGGTCGACCTGGTCCTGGTCGAGCTTCCAGTCGATCCAGGAGACCTCGTTGTCCTGGCAGTAGGCGTTGTTGTTGCCACCCTGGGTGCGCCCGAGCTCGTCACCGTGCAGCAGCATCGGCACGCCCTGGGACAGCAGCACCGTGGTCAGGACATTGCGCTGTTGGCGTCGGCGCAGGGCGTTGATCTTCCGATTCTTGGTCGGGCCCTCCGCGCCACAGTTCCACGAGCGGTTGTGGCTCTCGCCGTCGTTGTTGTCCTCGCCGTTCGCCTCGTTGTGCTTTTCGTTGTAGGACACCAGGTCTCGCAACGTGAAGCCGTCGTGCGCGGTCACGAAGTTGATGGAGGCGATGGGCTTGCGGCCGCTGTGCTCGTACAGGTCCGACGATCCGGTGATCCGCGAGGCGAACTCGCCGAGCGTCGCCGGCTCGCCACGCCAGAAGTCCCGCACCGTGTCGCGGTACTGGCCGTTCCATTCGGTCCACAGGGGCGGGAAGTTGCCCACCTGGTAGCCGCCGTCGCCGACGTCCCAGGGCTCGGCAATGAGCTTGACCTGGCTGACGATCGGGTCCTGCTGGACCAGGTCGAAGAAGGCAGACAGCTTGTCGACCTCGTGGAACTGACGGGCCAGGGTCGCCGCGAGGTCGAACCGGAACCCGTCGACGTGCATCTCGGTCACCCAGTAGCGCAGCGAGTCCATGATGAGCTGAAGGACGTGCGGGTGCCGCATGAGCAGGCTGTTACCCGTGCCGGTCGTGTCGTAGTAGTGCGCCTTGTCCTCGTCGACCAGGCGGTAGTACGAGGCGTTGTCGATCCCGCGGAAGCAGATGGTGGGGCCCATCTGGTTGCCCTCGGCGGTGTGGTTGTAGACCACGTCGAGGATGACCTCGATGCCTGCCTCGTGCAGCGCCTTGACCATGCCCTTGAACTCGGCGACCTGTTCGCCTCGCGTGCCGTATGCCGCGTAGGCGTTGTGCGGCGCCAGGAACCCGATGGTGTTGTAGCCCCAGTAGTTGGACAGGCCCTTGTCCCGCAGCGTGAAGTCGTTGACGAACTGGTGGACGGGCATGAGCTCGATGGCCGTCACCCCGAGCTCGGTGAGGTGGGCAATGGTCGCCGGGTGCGCGATCCCGGCATACGTCCCACGGATCTCTTCGGGGATCTCCGGGTGCAGCGCGGTGAGCCCCTTGACGTGGGCCTCGTAGATGACCGTCTCGTGGTACTCCCGACGCGGCGAGCGGTCCTGGTCCCAGTCGAAGAACGGGTTGATGACGACCGAGAGCATGGTGTGGCCGAGGCTGTCCTCGACATTGGCCTTGTCGGGATCGTCGCTCGGGGCGTCGAAGTCGTAGGAGAAGAGCGACTGGTCACCGTCGGCCATGCCGTCGATGGCCTTGGCATACGGGTCGAGCAGCAGCTTGGCCGGGTTGCAGCGGTGCCCGTTCGCGGGGTCGTACGGCCCATGGACCCGGTAGCCGTAACGCTGCCCAGGCTGGATGCCGGGGACGTGCCCGTGCCAGACGAAACCGTCGGCCTCGGGGAGCGCGACTCGGGTCTCGGCGCCGTCGTCGTCGATGAGGCACAGCTCGACCTTCTCGGCGACCTCCGAGAAGAGCGCGAAGTTGACCCCGGTGCCGTCGTACGTGGCGCCCAGGGGGTATGCCTTGCCGGGCCAGATCTCCATATGGTGCCTTTGTTCTCGATGCCGTCAGGGTGCTTCGGCGGTGGTGAGAGGGCGACGCTGACCTCTGGACCTGCCCATTGTGCCGGAGTTCACGAGATCTGCTGACCTGGTCCCATCCCAACACTAAGCAAGCGCTTAGTAGACTCGCCCGCGAGCCCCACCAACCCGACCCCGACACCAAACCCCGACACCCGACCCCTGGAGGATCCATGACCACCGAGCGTGTAGCCATTGTGACCGGAGCAGCCCGCGGGATCGGCGCGGCCACAGCGCGCAGGCTGGCGGCCGACGGAAACGCCGTGGCAGTCCTGGACCTCGACGAGTCGGCCTGTGCTGAGACCGTTTCGGCCATCACCGCTTCTGGCGGCCGAGCCATGGCCGTGGGCGTTGACGTGTCCGACGCCGAGCAGGTCGCCGTCGCGGTCAAGCGGGTCGCCGACGAGCTGGGTGCGCCCACGATCCTGGTCAACAACGCGGGAATCACGCGCGACAACCTGATCTTCAAGATGACCGAGGGCGACTGGGACGCCGTCATCAACGTGCACCTGCGTGGCTCCTTCCTCATGACCCGGGCCGTCCAGACCTACATGACCGCGGAGAAGTTCGGCCGCATCGTCAACCTCTCCTCGACGTCCGCGCAGGGGAACCGGGGTCAGGTGAACTACTCCGCGGCGAAGGCTGGCCTGCAGGGCTTCACCAAGACGCTCGCGGTCGAGCTCGGCAAGTTCAACGTCACCGCGAACGCCGTGGCCCCCGGCTTCATCCAAACCGAGATGACCAAGATGACGGCCGAACGCCTCGGTGTCTCGTTCGAGGACTTCATCACGCACTCGGCCGCCGCGATCCCGGTGCAGCGCGTCGGGCAGCCGGAGGACATCGCCGCCACCATCTCGTTCCTGTGCTCCGACGAGGCCGGCTTCGTGTCCGGTCAGGTGATCTATGTGGCTGGCGGACCGCAGGACTGAGCACTGCTGAACAGCCGAGCTCGCCGCGGGCGGCTGGGCGAGTCGCGTTCTGGTAGGACACGTTCGGGCAGGTCCCGGTCTGGTGGGACCTCGATGTCCTGCCACCGGGCCGGCTCCCCCGTGGGTGGCTCGTATGCCGCCTCCTCGGCGGGCCTCGGCGGTTCGCCTGCGGCGGGTGGAGCGAGGTCGCGCCACGGCGGAGTGCCGATTGGCAGGCCATGGCGGTTGACGACCACCAGGCCGTCGGGCCTGGTCGGGTCCCCGGTCATCGTGTAGTCGCCGCGGGTCACGGCGTCATGGTGGAACGGGCAGAGGCTGACGAGGTTGACATCGTCCGTCGCGCCGCCGCTGGCCCAGTCGAGCAGGTGGTGGATCTCGACGAACCGTGTCGTGGTGCAGCCCGGGAACCGACACCCACGATCTCGGTCCTCGATCAGCCTTCGCGAGCGCAGCGGCAGAATCCGCAGGTCCCGCCCCACATTGACCGGTCGCCCCTCGGTCTCCCACACGGGCTGGAGCACGCCATCGGACAGGAACCGTTGCACCAGCGCCATGGGGATGGCATGTCGACCACCGACCCACGCTCCGTCGGTCGAGAGATGCACGTAGACCCGGTAGTGCGCGGCACGACTGGTCGAGCCCACGCTCGCGAGGGAGCGGTTCGCGAGCTCCTCGATGGCGTCGGCGTAGGTCGGTAGCCCGGCTCCGGACTCCACCTCCGGTGCCTCGGTTCGGCCCAGGAAAAGCGCATCCTTGGCCTCCTTGACGGCCTGCTCGACCAGCGCACCCACGGTGGCCGGGGCGCTGTATCGGAGCTGGAACCGGCCGTCCCGGTCGTAGCGCATCGACAGCTCGGGACGGGCGCAGGCCCGGCGCTCCTCTGGCGACTCCTCGGCTCTTGGCTGCTCGTCTCCCCCTCCGGGGGCCACGGCGAAGGCGTGCCGGCTCACCGCCCGACGAAGCTGAGGCACCGTCGCATGGCGGGCGAGCTCGGTCACGGACCGTTGATGGGTCTGCGGCACGTGGTGGGCCACCACCGCCACCTGGTCGAGGGACAACCGGCCCCGCCGCAGAGCGGTGCGGGCCTCCGGCAGCTCGTACCGTCGACGCGCCACGGCCACGATGTCGCGGGCATGAGCCGGGGACAGCCCGGCGCGGACCACAAAGTAGTGCTCGGCCGACCGGAACCCTCCGTCACCCCAGTGGTCACCCTCGAGAAGCTGGACCGCGATCTCGACCAGCTCGCCGTGCGCACGGTTGAGGCGGCCGGCGACCTCGGCAGTCCGTGCCCACAGGTCTCGTTGCTGGGCATCGCGACGCTGCGCCTCAGGAAGGGCGGCGACACGCTCCACCGTCCCCACGGCCGTAGCCGTCCCCACCGCCGTAGCCGTCACCATGGCCTCCCGCTCCCCCATACGCCAATCGTACATACGTTCGAATCCGAGGACCCCGAACTATCCACAGGGGTTGACATCACTGTCGATCGGGTCGATAGTTTCCGTATCGGTTAATCAACCAGTTGGTTAAGGATAATGGAAACAGACCCGCTCAACACCACCTTCGCCGCCCTGGCGGACCCCACTCGGCGGGCCATTCTCGAGCGACTGGCCAACGGGGATGCCACCGTGGGCGAGCTGGCAGAGCCGTTCTCCATGACCCTGCCCGCGATCTCCAAGCACCTGTCGGTGCTCGAGCGGGCCGGCCTGATCGTCAAGAGCCGAGACGGGCAACGCCGCTACTGCCGCATCACGGCCACGCCGCTGCAGAACGCCACTGTCTGGCTGGACGACTATCGCCGCCATTGGGAAGCCAACCTCGACAGCCTCGACACCTATCTCACCCGTATTCAGAACCAGGAGAAGCAGCCATGAGCAACACCGCCTTCAACACCCACCAGCGCGCCACCGTCACGCCGGACGGCAGCCAGCTCGTCATCACCAGGACCTTCGCAGCCCCCGCCTCGCTGGTTTACGAAGCCATGACCAACCCCGAGCACATCCGCCAGTGGTGGGGCGCCGGGCACGGCGAGGTCACCATCTGCGAAGTCGACCTGCGGGTGGGCGGTCGCTGGCACTTCGCGCAGGTCACGCCCAGCGGCGAGGAGGTCTCGTTCTCCGGTGAGTACCGCGAGCTCGACCCGCCTGGGCGCATCGTGCACACCGAGGTCTACGACAACATCCAGAGCCCCGCGGCGCTGGTCGAGACCACGTACACCGAGGAGGCCGGGTCCACGACACTGCGGGCCGTCATCACCTACGACTCGCCGCAGAGCGTCGAGATGGTTCTGGCTTCCGGAATGGAGGGCGGGCTCAACGACTCCTACGACGCGCTCGAGCAGCTGGTCATGGGTCTCGACCACCGGCTCTGACCTGAACTGGCCTCAGGCTCCCAGCACGACGAGCCGTCCAGTGCTCTCGCCGGCACCCAGCCGACGCAGGGCGCCGGGCGCCTCGTCGAAGGGAACCTGTTGCGAGACAATGGGTTTGATCACCCCAGCATCGGCCCAGTAGCTCAGCTGCGCGTGCGCCTCGGCGGCGACCGTGTGGTCGCGCTGCAGATACAAGCCCCAATGCAGCCCGAGGATCGAGTAGTTCTTCACCAGCGCGTGGTTGAGCCCCGGCGAGGGGATCTTCCCGCTAGTGAAACCCACCACGACGATCCGACCCTCGAACGCGACGACCTTGGCGCTCGCGTCATAGGCGTCCCCACCCACGGGGTCGAACACCACGTCCGCGCCGCGGGATCCGACCGCCTCCTTGAGTGCGGACACGAGGTCACCGTGGGAACGGTCGACCACGACGTCAGCCCCGGCCTCACGGGCGACGGCAGCCTTGGCCTCGCTGCCTACGACGGCGACGACCCTGGCGCCGAGGGCCTTGCCCACCTGGACAGCAGCGCTCCCCACGCCACCCGCGGCAGCGTGCACGAGCAAGGTCTCACCGGGGCTCAGCGCGGCCCGCCTCACCAACCCGACGTAGGCCGTCTGGTAGCCGATGGTGAGCGCGCTCGCTTCGGCGTCGGCCAGGGATGCCGGCGCCTGGAACGTTCCCGCGGCCGGCATCAGGCACTGCTGCGCGAGACCGCCCTGGGGAACCGCCGTCGTGCCCACGACTCGGTCACCGACCGCCAGCCCGGAGACGCCCGCCCCGACCTCGAGGACCTCGCCGCATACCTCGACGCCGGGAACGAAGGGCAGGTCGGGACGAACCTGGTAGTGCCCGCGCATCATCAGCACGTCGGGGAAGTTGAGCGCCGTGGCGCGCACCCGTACCCGGAGGTGGCCGGGGGTGACGGCAGGCTCTGGGACGTCCACGAGCCGCAGGACCTCGTCAGGCTCCCCGAGCACCCCGACCTGCCACGCTTTCATGTCAGGCTCACCCTCAGTCGGTGCCCATGGTGACCGCTGGGAGGCCGGCGGCCATCTTGCGCATCCCGGCGAGCCAGCGGTCCGGGTCGGCCGCGCGCCCGGCATACATCTGGGCGACCTCAGGGTGAGGCAGGACGAGGAATCGCCCCTCCTCCATCGCCGTAAGCAGGTCCTGTGCCACGTCGTCGGGCTCGACGGCGGAGGGCTCCATCAGGGCGCGGCCCGCCGCGCCCGAGTTCCACAGCATGTCGGTCCGCACGCCCTGCGGGCAGACTGCGTGGACGCGAACTCCCCTGTCTCCGTAGGTCATCGACAGCCATTCGGCGAAGGCTACGGCCGCGTGTTTGGTCACGGCGTACGGCGCCGCCCCAGGGATGGACAGCAGGCCGGCGGCGGACGCCGTGGTGACGAAGGTGCCACCGCCGCGCTCCAGCCAGTCGGGCACCAGCAGCTTGGCGGCGCGGACGTGGGCCATGACGTTGACGTTCCACGACACCTCCCATGCCTTCTCGTCGACGGCCTCGGTGCCACCACGGGCAACACCCGCGTTGGCGCAGTACACGTCGACGGCACCGAGCTGCGTTCGCGCCTCGTCCACCAGCGCCGCCACTCCGGCTTCGCTCGAGGCATCACCGGGGACCGCGATGGCGCCGAGCTGATCCGCAGTCGCCTGAGCCGTGGCCGGGTCGAGGTCGTTGACGACCACGCGCGCGCCACGGGCGATGAATGCCTTGGCGTATGCCGCGCCGATGCCGCGACCGGCTCCGGTCACCACCACGCCGCGACCGGTCAGGTCGATGGTCACAGTCCGCCGCCGAGGGTCACGCCACCGTCGACCACGAGGGTCTGACCGGTGACCCAGCTGGCATCGGCGGACAGCAGGAACGACACCGCGCCAGCGATGTCCTCAGGCGCACCCAGCCGCTTCATCGGGTACGCCGCGGCGACCTTCTCCTCGCGCCCCTCGTACAGCGCCTGGGCGAACTGCGTCTTGACGATCGCCGGGGCCACCGCGTTGACCCGCACTGCGGGGCCGAGCTGGTATGCGAGCTCGACGGTGAGGTGGATCAGGGCCGCCTTGCTCACGGCATACCACCCGATGCTTCCGGTGGCACCCAGGCCGGCGATGGAGGCGACGTTGACGACCGCACCCGGTGCCTGCGCCGAACCCAGCCCCGACGTCACGGCCTTCTGGGTCCAGGAGAACGCGGAGAGGACGTTGACCTCCATGATCTTGCGCGCGGTCTCCAGCGGGGTGTCGAGCATCGGCCCGTAGACCGGGTTGATTCCGGTGTTGTTGACCAGGTAGTCCAACCCACCAAAGGTGTCCCGCGCCGCCTGGATTACCTCGTCCTGGTGGTCCTCGTCCGCTGCGTTCCCGGCGATCCCGAGCGCGTGTCCGGCCCCACCGAGGCGCTCGACCGCCTCGGCCAACGCCTCCGGCTTGCGGGCGGTGACGACTACCCGCGCGCCCTGCGCGACGAGCTTCTCGGCGATGCCGAGGCCGATGCCGCGCGAGGCGCCCGTGACAATTGCGACCCTGCCGTCGTGGGCACCCACCTCAGAGGCCCAAGTCGCGGCCGATGAGCTCCTTCATGATCTCGTTCGACCCCGCCCAGATCTTGGAGACCCGGGCGTCTCGCCAGGCGCGCCCGACGCGGTACTCGTTCATGAAGCCATAGCCGCCATAAAGCTGGAGGCACTCGTCGAGGACGTCGTTCTGCACCTGCGCCGAGAACCACTTCGCCTTGGCCGCATCCACCGGGCTGAGCTTCTTCTCGGCATGGGCAGCGATGCAGTCGTCGACATAGGCTTGGGTGACCTCGAGCCGCGTCTGCAGCTCGGCGATCTTGAACTTGTTGTGCTGGAACGAGCCGATCGGCTGGCCGAACGCCTTGCGCTCCTTGGTGTACTCGATCGTCTCGCGGAGGATCTGGAAGGCGTGCGCCGTGTTCGCCACAGCCGCGCCCACGCGCTCCTGCGGCAGACGCTGCATCATCGCGATGAAGCCCAGTCCCTCCTCGCCAAGCCGGTTGGCGTCGGGAACCCGGACGTTCTCGAAGAACAGCTCCGCCGTGTCCGACTCCTCCTGGCCCACCTTGTCGAGCTTGCGGCCACGGCTGAAGCCCTCCATGCCGGCCTCCACCATGAACAGGGTGATGCCCTTGGCGCCCTTCGAGGGGTCGGTCCGGGCCGCCACGATGACCAGGTCGGCCTGGTAGCCGTTGGTGATGAAGGTCTTCGAGCCGTTGAGCAGCCAGTCGTCGCCATCGCGGACGGCCGTGGTCTTCAGCGCGGCGAGGTCAGAGCCTCCAGAGGGCTCGGTCATCGCGATGGCGCAGATCAGGTCGCCATTGGCCATGGCCGGCAGCCAACGCTGCTTCTGCTCCTGCGTACCCAGGTCGACGATGTATGGCGGGCACACATCGGAGTGGATGCCGAAGCAGGACGAGACGGCGAAGTTGAAGCCCGCCACGACCTCGGCCGCGATGGCGTTGAACCGATAGTCCTCGGCACCGGCGCCGCCGAACTCCTCGGGGATGTCGAGTCCGAACAAGCCCTGCTTGCCGGCCTCCTTCCAGATGTCCCGGTCGATGGACTTGACCTCAAGCATCTGCTCGGCTCGCGGCTTGAGGGTCCGGTCGACAAACTCCTGGACCGAGCTGCGGAAGGCCTCGTGGTCGGGGCCGTAGACATTGCGGGGCATGGCTTTCCTCCAAGGTGACTAAGCGCTTGCTTAGTCTGCGATGGCTGGGGCATGCTGTCAACCATGTCCAGTGCTGCGCGCCCCGTGGACGCGGCCTCCAACACCCCGCACCGCCTACTCGAGGCGGCCGCGGAGGCCTTCGCCGACCGCGGCTTCCATGCGACCACCACCCGGGACATCGCCTCGCGAGCCGGCCTGTCACCGGCCGGGGTCTACGTGCACTTCGCCTCCAAGGAGGAGCTGCTCTACCAGCTCAGCCGGGAGGGACACATGGCGGCGCGCGACCTGCTGCTGAGTGCGGCCGCGCAGGCGAGCTCTCCGACGGAGGCGCTGCGCGCGATCATGGCCACCTTTGCGCGTTGGCACGCCGAGCACTTCCGCGTTGCTCGGATCGTGCAGTACGAGTTCGCCAACCTGACTGCCGAGCACCGCGACGCCGTTCTGGCGCTACGCAAACAGATCGACGGCGTGGTCCGTCAGGTGGTCGCCGACGGCGTACGCACCGGCGAGTTCGCGGTGGACGACGTGCCTGACACGACGCTGGCGCTGATGTCCATGGCCGTGGACGTCGCCCGTTGGTACGACCCAGAGATCAAGCGCAGCCCGCAGGCGATCGGTGCGGCCTACGCGGACCTCGGTCTGCGTCTCGTCCGGGCGCGCTGAGGGCCTGCCCGGCGCGTCATGGCCCGTCACGTCATGGCCCGTCGTGTCATGGCCCGGCGCGTGATGGCCGGCATGGCGACGGGTCAGTCGCGGGTGAGCTTGCGGTAGGTGACCCGGTGCGGGCGAGCGGCATCGGCGCCCAGCCGCTCGACCTTGTTGGCCTCGTACGCCTCGAAGTTGCCCTCGAACCAGTACCACTTGCTGGGGTTCTCGTCGTCACCCTCGTAGGCGAGGATGTGCGTCACCACCCGGTCGAGGAACCACCGGTCGTGACTGATGACGACAGCGCACCCAGGAAAGTCGAGCAACGCGTTCTCGAGGGAGCCCAGGGTTTCGACGTCTAGGTCGTTGGTGGGCTCGTCGAGCAGCAGCAGGTTGCCGCCCTCCTTGAGAGTCAGAGCCAGGTTAAGGCGGTTGCGCTCTCCACCGGACAGCACGCCGGTCTTCTTCTGCTGGTCAGGACCCTTGAACCCGAACTGCGACACGTAGGCACGGGACGGGATCTCGACGTGGCCGACCTGGATGTAGTCGTGGCCGCCGGACACCGTCTCCCACAGGTTCTTGGTCGGGTCGAGACCGCCGCGGCTCTGGTCGACATAGGAGATCTTGACCGTCTCGCCGATGTCGACGAGACCTGAGTCGGCCTCCTCGAGACCGACGATCGTCTTGAACAGGGTGGTCTTGCCGACCCCGTTCGGCCCGATGACGCCGACGATCCCGTTGCGCGGCAACGTGAACGAGAGGTCGTCGATAAGGACGCGGTCGCCGAAGCCCTTGCGAAGGTTCTTGACCTCGATCACCTTGCTGCCCAGCCGGGGGCCAGGCGGGATCTGGATCTCGTCGAAGTCGAGCTTGCGGGTGCGGTCGGCCTCAGCGGCCATCTCCTCGTACCGGGCGAGTCGCGCCTTGGACTTGGTCTGGCGGGCCTTGGCGTTGGACCGAACCCACTGGAGCTCCTCGGACAGGCGCTTCGCCAGCTTGGCGTCCTTCTTGCCCTGCACCTCCAGGCGGCCGGCCTTCTTCTCCAGGTAGGTGGAGTAGTTGCCTTCGTACGGGTAGGCCCGGCCACGGTCGAGCTCAAGAATCCAGCCGGCCACGTTGTCCATGAAGTACCGGTCGTGGGTCACCGCCACCACCGCGCCGTGGTAGCCAGCAAGATGCTGCTCGAGCCACAGGACCGACTCGGCGTCCAGGTGGTTGGTGGGCTCGTCGAGCAGCAGCAGGTCGGGCTTCTGGAGCAGGAGCTTGCACAGCGCGACTCGACGGCGCTCTCCACCGGAGAGCACGGTGACGTCGGCGTCCGGCGGGGGGCAGCGCAAGGCGTCCATGGCCTGCTCGAGCTGGGAGTCGAGGTCCCAGGCGTCCGCGGCGTCAATGGCCTCCTGGAGCTTGCCCATCTCCTCCATGAGGGCGTCGAAGTCGGCATCCGGCTCGGCCATCTCGGCAGAGATCGCGTTGTACCGGTCGACCTTCGCCTTGATCTCGCCGGCGCCCTCCTCGACATTGCCAAGGACGGTCTTCTCCTCGTTGAGCTCGGGCTCCTGCATGAGGATCCCGACCGAGTAGCCCGGCGTAATGCGGGCCTCACCGTTGGAGGGCTGGTCCAGGCCAGCCATGATCTTCAGCACCGAGGACTTGCCGGCACCGTTGGGTCCAACCACGCCGATCTTCGCTCCGGGCAGGAACGAGAGGGTGACGTCATCGAGGATGACCTTGTCGCCGTGGGCCTTGCGGGCCTTAGACATGACGTAGATGAACTCGGGCATGGGGGCAAGGCTAGCCGCCGCCGCCCCCACGCCCGAATCCGATCTCGCCGCCCCTCAGACAGTCGCCAGCCGGGCCTGCTCGACGCTGTGGCCTTCCTCGCTGGACTCGTCGGCCGACTCGCCGATAGACCCCTCGGCGTGGCCCTGAACCACGACGTAGTCGGCGGAGTCTGCCTCGGCTGCCTCCAGGCCGCGCTCGAGCTCGGCGTGCACCTCCTGCACGGCCTCGTCGGCCAGCCGGTCACTCTGGTCCATCTGCGCTCGAGAGACTCGCACCAGCTCGGTCGTCCCCCAGGTCAGGTCATGACCCACCGTGTACGCGTCGATCTCCACCGAGGTCGCGGGGGTGTTGTCCTGTCGCATCCACTGGTTCACCCTGACGCGGCCGTAGACCAGGACGGCGTCGCCCTTCTTCAGCGAGTTGCCGACGTTGGCGCCGAGTGTCCGAAAGGCCGTCACGTTGAAGAAGCTGGTCGGGCCGTCCTCGTACTCGCGAGTCTGCGGGTTGGGCCGCCGCACCGTCGAAGCCAGCCGGAAGGCCGTGAACGGCACTCCCCCGCGCGTGACCCGTGACTCCGGTGGCGCGACCACCCGTCCCTGAACAGTGGTGTAGATCTCGTTCATCCTCGTGTCCTTGTCTGCTTGGTCCCCGGTGCGGGGTTGACCCAAGGGTTCGCGACCGGCCAGCCGGGCGCGAGAAGGAAGACAGGGACTTGTGGAGGGCTAGGCGCCCCAGGCCCGACTGTGGACGAAGGAGCCGGCTTCGGTAGGAGACCGGCCCCGGAGAACCGCCCTCTAGTAGGAAGCGCGGTCCAACGCGACCCGGGTGGCCCGGTGTCGCGTGAGGACCTCTCGCACGGGGTTGGTGATCCGCTCGACCGCCACGGCGGAGATGGCCGCCAGCAGCTGCGTGCGCACCCATTCACCACGGCGATGGGCCGCCGAGCGGGCAAGGGTCCTGCTCAGTGACGCCAGCCCCAGACCTATCAGTAGCCCCCCGACCAGCATCAGCGAGGGGTACGGAAGTGGACCCAGTCGGGGAGTGGAGATCGGCGACAACGCGAGCCATCCCAGCACCGCCATCACCAGCAACCACACCAGTCCCACCACCGCGACACCGGCCAGGACGAGCTGGGCGATACCGAACGCCCGCCACCACAGGGGCGGCCGCATCTTGAGCGAGGTGCCGACCACGGCCTGGTCGAGGGCGTCCGCGAGGTCTGGCCCCGTCGGAGTGGCGGCATCGGCCACCGCGTCGGCCCACAGATGCGGCAGACCGGCGGCCGCCTCCTCACCGACCCGGCGGGTGGCCAGCTCGACGGACGAGCGGGCGGCCGGGGACGGCGGGGGCAGCGACGACCGTCCGAGCACGCTGCGGACATCCGCGGCCGTGACCGCGAGCTTGGTGTCCACCGCGTCGCCACCGTCGAGCCGAAGGCGCTTCATGGGGTCCGGTCGCATGGCCCGGACCCATCGGGTGAACGGCCAGCCAGTGCGGCCCCAGGCCTGCTGGCGATAGTCCCGCTCGACCGCTTCGACCACGGTGGGCACCCCGGCGGCGCGAGCCAGGGCCTCGACCAGCTCGGCGTCGGCCTCGGCAGAGACAGTCGGCTCACGCTCGGCCACTTCCGGCCGAAGTCTGCTCGCTGCGGCCTTGATATCGGCCGCGAGCCGCTGACGCGCCGCGTTCTGGGCGGCCACCGCGGTCGCCAGCCGTAGGCGCAGGTCAGCCACACCCGCCCCGGTCTTCGCGGAGGTCGCGAGCACCCGGACGGCGGCGATGCCGTCCTCCTGGGCCAGCCGGACCAGGTCCTCGCGGACCCGGGCGAGCTCCTCGGTCGTCAGCCGGTCCGCCTGGTTGAGCAGCACGATCGTCACGGCGTCGTGGGTGGACAGGACGCGCAGGTGGTCATCGTGGAGCCGCGCATCGGCATACTTCTGCGGGTCGGTGACCCAGATGAAGACATCGACGAGCGCCAGCACCCGCTCGGCCTCGTCGCGATGCGAGGTCACGCGAGAGTCGAAGTCGGGCAGGTCGAGCAGAACCAGGCCGTCAAGGCCGCCCACCTCGCGCCCGGGCGTCCCCACGGTCGGCGCAGCAGGCAGGGCCACATGGTGACGCTCGGCCACTCCCAGCCAGTCGAGGAGCTCGGTGGCGCTCTGGTCCCCCCACACCGCCGCGACCGGCAGCGAGGTGGTGGGCCGTCGCGTCCCGACCAGGGCGACATGACTGCCCACCAGGGCGTTGAACAGGCTCGACTTGCCGGACCCGGTAGCCCCGGCGAGTGCGACGACCGTGTGGCCCCCGGTGATCGACGTCCGTTCCGAGACCTTGGCGATCACCTCGCGCGCCCCCGCTGCGGGGGCCGCCCTCAGCTGGCCGGCGCCCGAGCCCAACGCGTCCGCGAGCGCCCGCGAGCGCACCGCGAGCTCCTCCGCGCTGATCCCCTTGACCTGCACGCTGCCCATCTTGACCGGAGTCATCGAACCGCCTTCACTGCCGCAGCAGCACTGGCCAGGCGCCGGGCCTGGCTTGAGATGTCGACCACACCGGCAAGGGCGGCGTGGTACCTGGCCTGCTCCGCGGCATACAGCTCCTGCACGTGTTCGAGCAGGCGCCGGCGGGCGGTGGCCGCCATGTCTCGCACCGCCTGGTCGCCGAAGATGGCTTCGAGGACCTTCTGCGCGAGCACCGCAGTGCCGCCGGCGATCCCGACCTCGGCACCGACCAGGCCACCGGTGTGCGCGAACGCGACGAGCATGAGGATCACGCCGATCCCGTTGAGGCCGTATGCCGCGATGCGTGCGGTGGTGCGCCGGTCCTTGCCCTCGTTGCGCACGAGCTGCAGCACCTCGCCCTGCCAGTCACGCACGAGACGCTCGATCCGCGCGTCCAGGTCCGCCGAGGCTTTGGCCAGCTCCGGGTGAGCGTCGAGTACCGGTTCGCCGCCGGGCAGCTGACGCCAGGTGCGGGCGACGGTCGCCGCTGCCCCACGGGCCTGGGCCGACACGAGCGCGACCACCCCGGACTGCAGAGCCTCACCGAGGTCGCCAGCCGGGGGTGCGCTGCCCTTGACCGCTGCGGTCAGGCGGTCGCGGACCTTGGAGACGGCCGACTCGACCTGCTTGAAGAACTCCCCGGTTCCGACGTACTCCTGCCAACGGGCGAGCACCTCCCCGCGCAGCAGCGTCCCGTCACCCATGCCCTGCTCCACCTGCCGCAACGCGTGCGCGTAGGCCGTGTCCGGGACCTGGGCGAGTGCCTGGGCCGCCGCGGCCTGCTCTCGGCTGGCGACCGCGAGGGCCACAGCGCGGCTGTCGAGGGAGCCCAGGGCCCCGTCGAGCGTCTGACGGACGATGACGGTGCGGGCGCGCGAGTCACTGGCCAGAGCGGTCAACCAGGACTTGAGCCGCGCTACCTCAGTCTCGGGGAGCCGCCCGGCCGGTGTCAGCGTCGACTCGGGAATACCGAAGATCGGGGCGGTGGACAGTGCCTGCTCGCGCAGCATGCCGGCCAGGTGGCTGCGGATGTCGGTCATGGCCTCCGGCGGGACGCGGTCCAGCACGATCGCGATGGCCGTTCCTCGCTCGGACGCCTCCCGCAACAGGTCCCAGGGAACCGCATCGGCATACCGCGCAGCGGTGGTCACGAACAGCCACAGGTCGGCGGCGGCCAGGAGCTGGGTTGCGAGGGCTCGGTTGGCGCTGATCACCGAGTCGATATCGGGAGCGTCGAGCAACGCCATCCCGGCGGGGAGCGACCCGGAGGCCACGAGTCTCAGCGATCCGACCCCGTGCCGGTCATGGGTCCGGCCGGCCACGCGCACGAGTCCGGGCAGGATGCGGTCGTCGAGGAACCAGTCACGGTCCTTCGGGTGGTGCACCAGAACGGGCGTGGTGGTCGTCGGCCGCAGCACCCCGGAGCGACTCACCTCGGCGTCGACGATGGAGTTGACCAGCGTGGACTTGCCTGCCCCGGTCGACCCCCCGACGACCGCGAGCAGGGGCGCGTCCAACGAGCGCAGGCGTGGCAGGACATAGTCGTCCAGCTGGTTGAGCAGCGTCGTCCGCGCGACACGGCCGGTCGCTGCCTCGGGGGTCTCGAGGGGCAGCGTGGCCGCCTCGACCTCGTCCCGAAGGGTCGTCACGGCGCCCAGTACAGATACGGCGTCGGCCCCAGGATTCACGGGCGCAAGCCTAACCAATGAGCGCTGGGCATCAGGCACGCCGACACCCTGATGAGGGCCGCTGTTTGAAGTTCCTAGAAGCGGCGGAAGTAGTCGTCGTATCCGCTCGCCGTCGCGCCGTCGCCGGGGCGGAGCTGGCCACGGGACGGCTGGTCGACAGGGTCGATCTGCTCGACACCATCGAGCGCGATGCCCTCGTCCTCGGCAGGCGAGGCGGGAGCGGGACGTTGGGCACGGAAGTCCGGTGCGGGTGCGAGCACCGGGTCGGCCTCGGGGGCCACCCGCAGCCACCACAACCCGACGGCCGCCAAGACCAGGCCTGCGGCGACCGGCCACGCCAGGGCAGTCAGCCCCTGCTGGACCAGGCTTGGGCCCAGGTCTGCCGAGACCACGGAGGGATCACTCGTCGCGAAGGGGTTGTCGCCGAACATCGCGACGACGTTCACCACGACCAGGCCCAGCACGGACAGGGAGACGAGCCCCCAGGCCGCGAGCACCTCCCAACGCAGCACCCGGGCGTTCCACACCGGTTTCGCACTGACCAGTACCCCGACCGCGAACCCGACGAGCAGGGCCGCCAGCACCAGGTTGAGCGGGGCCCGGAACACCCCGCTGTAGAAGGCCAGCGAGACGATGCGTCGCATCAACGGGGCAGGGGCTCCTGGCGAGCCGTCGGGAGAGGGGATCTGGGCGCTGGCCTGGAAGGCGGTCCACAGCTCCAACGCCGCGCCGACCACGAGGGCCACCGCGGCCAGCTCACTGACCCGCACCGTGACGAACCACAGACGTGGCGGCGCCAGCTCGCGTCCCACCCAGGCCATCGTGCCTCCCCTCAGGCGATCCGCCCCCAATCTAGCCGGATGTCAGCAGGTCACAATGGCCCGATGCGAGTGTTCGCCGCACTGACACTGCCGGACGAGGCGGTCGAGGACCTTGTCGACTTTCTCGAACCTCGTCGCCAGGCTGGCCCTGGGCTCCGCTGGACCGATCCCGCTCAGTGGCACGTCACGGTGGCCTTCATGGCAATGGTTCCGGCTGAAGGTCTCGACCGGGTCGCCGAGAGCGTGGCCGAGGCCGCGGCGGGGCATCCACCCGTGCGGCTTCGGCTGGCGGGCGCGGGGACGTTTCCTGACGTGGCCGGTGCACGGGTGCTATGGACAGCCGTGCACGGCGAGCTCGACGCGTTGGCGAGGCGGGTGCGCGGTGCCTGTAACCGGGCGGGCGGGTCGCCGACGGGCGGTGCCTTCCACGCTCACCTCACGGTGGCTCGCTTCCGGCGACCGACCGAGGCCACGCGGTGGGTCCGCGTTCTCGACGGGTATGCCGGCCCAGCCTGGGTCGCGCGAGAGGTCAGCCTGGTCGTCTCGCACCCTGGCAGCGGACCGGGGCGGTCCCGCGTCCACGAGCTGTTCGCGACTGCCCCGTTGTCCCGTGCTCCGCTGACCGGCGTGCCGTGCCCCCAGCAGGACTCGAACCTGCGACCTAGAGATTAGAAGGCTCTTGCTCTATCCAGCTGAGCTATGGAGGCGGTGCCCGGCTCTGCAGGCGCGCATAGTCTAAGCGCGGTGGGATGATCAGCACGTGAACCCGCAGG
>DASYGI010000237.1:0-2552 GCA_035999925.1 Pedococcus sp. | reverse complement strand
CCAAAACCTCTGTCAATGTGGAGCGAGCCGCGCTGGTTATGGAACGGGTCATCGTTGACCGGTTCGGCGACCGAGACGTGCTTGTCGCCACCAAGGAGGGCATGCTCGTGGTCCTTGTCCCCGGCGAACCGGGTGACGTGGCGGTAGGCGTGGACAGTGTCGACCCGGCCGGTTTTACCCACGCCCGCTTGACCGCCCACGCCAAGAGTGAGCAATGGCAGGTAGCTGCCGGTCGCCCGTACCCGGGAGCGTACGGGGTCGCTCGCTCCTATGAGGAGGCTCGCGAGGCGCTGCTGCTTGGTCGACGGCTTCACCTCGACGAGCACGTGGTGCAGGCTCGTGACCTGCTGGTCTACAGGGTGCTGGGCCGCGACCAGGCGGCCCTCGTGGACCTGGTGCATGCGCTGCTCGACCCGCTCACCCAGTCCCGAGGCGGCGCCGAACCATTGCTGCAGACCCTGGAAACGTACTTCGCCACCGGAGCCGTCGCGACGGAGACCGCGCGCCGGCTGCACATGTCTGTTCGCACCGTCACGTACCGGCTCGCCAAGGTCAAGACCCTCACCGGACACGACCCGTCCGATCCGGCACAACGGCTAGCCCTGCATATGGCGGTTCTCGGAGCCCGGCTTCTCGACTGGCCCGCCGCCGAACTGCCTCGCGAACCCCTGCCTTAGCTACTTCGACATGAAGAGCGCTGAAGAGGGCTGACCCCGGCGGGCCAGCCGAGCGCTATCGTCCTGCTCCAGAGCCTTCGCGCAAATCAGTCACACAGTCGCGGAAAGGCAGGTGATAGCCGCGCCAGCCCCCAGTGATGGTGTTGAGGCGCGGTCGTCTCTAGGGGGGCGGCGGGGAACCTGGCTGCGGACCCGCTTGGGGGTCGGGTCGTACTGGCAAGGCACCGGGGTGGACCGGCCGCGGTGGCCCGCCTTTTCGGGGAATGCAGAAACGGGACGATCATGGCAACGCCGCGGGAGGAGGTGCACGCCGAAGGCCAGCACAAGGACTACTCCGCCTTCCAGAGCGATATAGGTCAGGTGGGGTCGCGATGGGGATGGGGCGTCGCCGGCACGAATCTGCAGGGTCCGCCGGTAGAAGCGGGGCCGTAACGTCAGGACTTGGACAGCCAGAATCGCCCATGCGACCGCGAGCAGCGTCCAGGCGGTCACTCCCGGCCACAACGAGGTTGCGCGACAGCGGTGAGCACAGCCACGAGGGCGACCTCGTCCAGGCTCGGGGGGTGGCACACCAGCCAGCCGCTACCAAGCCAGGCCAACGTGATCCCTGGGTGTCCGATAACTTTCAGCGGTGCTTTCAAGGCCGATATCGCCAGTCGTGACGTCGGTGCCGACGACCGCGGCTGTCCGGGGTGCGCTGTCCGGTGAGGACGTGCAGGCCACGGAGCAGTAACCCGCGTTCCGGGCCGCAGACAAGGCGCGTCCTGGGTTACGCGAAATTGACCCCGGCCGGGACGACAGAACGCCCGGGAGACGGTCGAAGGAGCGACACCGGCCGGTTCCGTTGTGGTTTCACACCTTCGCGCTGGGGCACGGGATCTACACGCCGGGCCTGGCCCGGGACCACGTCTACCGTCTTCCCGTGCTGGACGCGGAACGTCTTGCCGGGCGCAGCGTGCTGGACGTCGGGGCGTTCGACGGCTTCTACAGCTTCCTGGCCGAGCGGCGGGGCGCGCGTCGTGTGGTCGCGGTCGACAACGAGCAGTACGTCGACTGGGTTAAGGCCCGCTTCGACATCTCCCTGACCGGCGGTGCCGGCTTCCACGCGATTGCCGCCGTCCTCGACTCGAACGTCGACTACCAGCGGATGGACGCCCTCGACGTCCGCAGCCTGGGCGAACGCTTCGACCTGGTCCTGTGCTTCGGGATCCTGCATCGGGTGACCGACCCGATCGCGCTGCTGCGGGCGTTGGCCGACGTCCTGACCCCGGTCGGGGAGCTCATCATCGAGACCTACGGCTCTCACCTGCCTGGCGACACCCCGGCCGTCGAGGTCCACCAGCCTGGCGAGGTCTACCAACGCGACGACTTCGTCTACTGGGGTTTCCCCGCCGAGGGACTGCGCCGGCTGGCCCGCATCGCCGGGCTGACCCATGTCGAAATCATCGCCGCGCCAGACATCGACGGCCATCCGCGGCTACTAGCCATCCTCCGATCCGGAGAACCCCCGGGTACATAGTCGGCAGACAGCGAGGTTCGACCACGCAAGTCGCGCCCACCATTGGACGAGAGACCGCCGCCGCCGTAGCCGAGAGTACGAGTCGTGGCTGGCCAAGGTGGGACCCGGCACACGTCGCATGAACAGCAGGCCTGAGCGAACAATTCGTTGCACCCACTGCGTCCGTCCTGGCGCGCGACACAGTGGGCGAAGTGCAGCATCACCAGGACCACGTCTGACGGTCATTCCCGGAGCAGGCCCTCGAAGACGCGTTGGGTGGCCGCGCTGGGGGACACGCCGAGTTCGTCACGGAGTAGCGCCTGCAGGTCGGCGTAGACCTTCAATGCCTCGGCGACGTTGCCCTCGCGGGCGAGGGC
>DASYGI010000236.1:0-7931 GCA_035999925.1 Pedococcus sp. | reverse complement strand
CCCACGGACTCTCTCAGCTCCGCTCGGTGGGCACGAACCCGCTCCAGGTATGCCGCGAAGTCGGCGTCCATGTGCACCTCCTGAGGTCATGATCCAGTCCCGCGCCTCAGCCGTCCAGACGGCACTGGCTAGCCTGACGACGTGACCTCCTTGCGGCCGTTGGTGATCGAGCGCGGACCGACCGCGCTCGACGCGCTGCCCACTCTGCGCCGCGCCCTGGAGGGCGAGTTCGCCGTCCTGCCGTATGCCGCCGGAACCAACCCGACGACCGTCCCTGACGGCGCCACCCCCGACGAGGGCACAGCCCTGGTGGTCGGGACCTCCGGCTCGACCGGCATACCGAAGCTGGCCATGCTGCCGGCGGGTGCGCTGCAGGCCAGCGCTGACGCGACCCACGAGCGGCTCGGCGGTCCCGGCTCGTGGCTCCTGGCCATGCCCGCCCACCACATCGCGGGGGTCCAGGTCCTGCTGCGCTGCCTGGCCGCCGACACCGAACCGCAGGTCATGGACCTGACCGGCGGGTTCCACCCCCAGGCGTTCGCCGAGGCGGTCGCGTCGCTGCCGGGTCAGCGCCGGTACACCGCGCTGGTGCCTACCCAGCTTGTGCGGGTGCTGGCCGACGGCGGCGCGACCCGAGCCGCGGCCGAGCTGGATGGGGTCCTCGTGGGGGGTGCGGCGAGCAGCCCCAGCCTGCTGCGGCGCGCGCGAGCTGCTGGCGTTCGGGTGGTGACCACGTACGGGATGAGCGAGACCTCGGGAGGATGCGTCTACGACGGAATGCCGTTGCGCTGCACCGCCGTTCGGGTCGACGACGATGGCCGGATCCAACTGGGGGGTGACACCCTCGCCACCGGGTACCTGGGACGACCAGACCTGACCGCGCACGCCTTCCACCGTGACGACGCCGGCCAGCGCTGGTTCCGGACCGACGATGTCGGACACCAGGATGAACAGGGCCACTGGCACGTGGACGGCCGGCTCGATGACCTGATCATCACCGGCGGCCTCAAGGTCGCGCCTCGCGTCGTCGAGGAGGCCCTGGTCGAGCACGTCGCCGGCGTCGCGGAGGCGGTCGTGGTCGGCATACCCGACGAGGAGTGGGGTCAGGTGGTCTGCGCCGCCGTCACCCTCGCGGACCACCACCACGAGCCCAGCGTCGCCGACGCCCGGGGTGCGCTGCGCGGGATACTCCCCGACCACGCACTACCGCGACAGCTGCTGGTGCTGGCCGCCCTACCTCTGCGCGGTCCCGGCAAACCGGACCGTCAGGCGGTCCGGGCGGCGTTGGTGGGGCGTGCCACCATGGGTTCATGATCCGGCTGCTCCCGTGGCTGCTGACGATCGCGCTCGCTGTGTACGCCCTCGTCGACTGTGCCCAGACTCCCCCGCCCCGGGTCCGAGCGCTGCCCAAGGTCGTGTGGCTGGTCCTGATCGTGGCCTTCCCCCTGCTGGGCTCGCTCGCCTGGCTCGTCTTGGGCAGGGCACGTGGCACCACGGTGTGGCGTGGGCGAACTGATCCCTCCGACCGCCCGCGTGGCCCCGACGACGACCCGGACTTCCTCCGTAGGCTCTAGCCACCACCCCCTCACAAGAGCGAGAACCGCACTCAGTCATGGCCACTCTGTCCCAGTGGGTCGCCGGCGCCCGCCCGCGCACCCTGCCCGCCGCCGTCGCCCCCGTCGTGATCGGCACCGCCGCAGCCGTCCCCCTGGAACGAGCCAACCTCGGGCTCGGCCTGCTCGCACTGCTGGTGTCCCTCGGGCTGCAGGTCGGCGTCAACTACGCCAACGACTACTCCGACGGCATCAGGGGCACGGACAGCGACCGGGTCGGCCCGGTCCGGCTGGTCGGTCAGCACCTCGCGAACGCTGAGAACGTCAAGCTCATGGCGTTCGCCTTCTTCGGGTTCGCAGCCCTCGTCGGGCTCGCGCTGGTCGCGCTGAGCCAGGCGTGGATCATGATCGTCCTGGGCGCGCTCGCCGTCGTCGCGGCCTGGCGGTACACCGGTGGGCGCAAGCCCTACGGATACCGCGGTCTTGGAGAGCTCTTCGTCTTCGTGTTCTTCGGGCTCGTGGCGACCCTGGGGACGCTCTACACGCAGGCCCACCGGTTGACGGCAACGGGAGTGGCGGGCGCCGTGGGGGTCGGCGCGATCGCCTCGGCCATCCTGGTCGCGAACAACCTGCGCGACATCCCGACCGACCGCGACAGCGGCAAGCGCACCCTCGCCGTGCGGCTCGGGGACCAGCGCACCCGCGCGTTCTACCTCGGGCTGGTTGCCGTGTCGGTCGTCATGGTCCTGGTCGTCGCCGTCCAACATCCCTTCGCGCTCCTGGCCCTGCTCGCCCTCGCCCTGGTGTGGAAGCCCGTGCAGCTGCTGCGCGCTGGCGCGACAGGCCGTGCGCTGGTCCAGGTGCTCGCCGGGACAGGCGTCTACGAGATCGCGTATGCCGTCCTGCTCGCGCTGGGGATCGCGCTCAGCAGCTGACCGGCACTGCCGCTGACGCGCGATACAGCTGCGCAGGACAGCTGACCCAGCACCTCGGTCAGCGGTACTCCGCTGGTCCGCCGCCCTCGGCTTCGAGGTCCTCGGCGGCTTCGTCGGAGTTCGGCGCCTTGGCCCGGCGGGCGGCGGCACGTCGCTCGACGGCTGCGGCGATCTGCTGGGTCGACTCCTCGCGGAACCGCTTGAGGACGAAGAAGGACAACACCATCGAGATCAGCGCGCTGAGGACCACCAGCGGGAACACCTGGGTGGCGCCGCGCAGCCCGGCCAGCCACAGGGCCGACAGGACCCCGAAGAACATCAGTGCGCGCAACAGCGAGTAACGAACCATGGATCTACAACCCTGAGTACGAGTGCTGGCCGACGAAGAAGACGTTGACCACGGCAAAGTTGACGATGATGCAGGCGTATCCGGCCAGCGCGATGTAGCTGACGGTCTGACGGGTGATCCCGCTGGTGGCGCGCGAGTGCAGGTATGCCGCGTACACGACCCAGATCACGAACGTCCAGACCTCCTTGGGGTCCCAGTTCCAGTACGAGGCCCAGGCCTGGCGGGCCCAGATCGCGCCGGCGATCAAGGTGAACGTCCACAGCGGGAACGCCACGATGTGCAGTCCATAGGCGGTCCGCTCGAGGGAGGCGGTCTCAGGGAAGCGGTCCAGGACACTGGCGCGACCGGACCGTTGGACCGCGTCCTTGATGAGGTAGACGGCGGTGGCGGCCGCAGCCAGGGTGAACACCGCGGTAGCGAGCACGGCGACGGTCACATGGATCATCAGCCAGTAGCTCTTCAGCGAGGGCATGAGCTCGGCGGCTTCGGTGTACCAGACCATGACGGCCATGCCGAGGACAAGCAGGACGGGACCGGTGATGAACAGCCCCAGCCAGCGCAGGTCACGGCGGGTCGACCAGATCGAGAACGCCATCACGATGAAGGTCGAGAGCATCACCGCGAACTCGAACATGTTCCCCAACGGCCAGCGGTGGACCGCCAGACCGCGCATCGCGACCGAACCCACCAGCAGGAATCCGCCCAGCCAGGTCATCGTGGAGGCGATACCGGCCGCATTGCGGGCCCGCAGAGGCACCTCTGAGTCGGGAGCGGGCGTGGCCGGCATACCGACGCCCTGGTCCACCCCGCCCGTGCTGGCACCGTCGGAGACCGCTCCTGCCGCCACGAGCTCCCGCTCGCGGGCCGGCTCACCGGCACGCTCGGCACCGTTCTGCGCCACCCGCGCGTCGCGGGCCGGCAGGAGGCCGGCGAGGTACATCGCGTAGCAGAGCATGGCGATGGTGAAGACAGCCATCGCCGAGTAGAGGCTCAGGTTCGCGTACCCGGCGAGGGTCTCGTTGGTCATGTCGTGCGGTCCAATCTGCTGGCCGATCGTTCGTGCACTGCGGCGAGGACGCCGGTGACGACGTCCTGCAGGCGTTCGTCGTCACCCTTGGCGATACCGCCGACGGATACCACGGTACGACCCGGTTGGGCACCTGGGGAAACCCGGATGAACACTCGGCGACGGCGGATGACCAGCGACGAGACCAGACCCGCCAAGGCGGCCAGGGCACCGATGAGGGTGATCAGCGAGCCCGGGTCATGACGCACCGACAGACCGGCGAACCGCTCCACCTTGTCGAAGGTGATCGACCCGCGGTGGCCCGGGAGCTGGAAGGTCTTGCCGGGCTGGAGCCAGATCCGCAAAGGTTGCCCATTGGCCTGCTTCACCTGGGTCATCTTCGAGGTGTCGAGGGTGTAGACCGACTGCGGTCGACCACCGGGGAACAGGTCGCCCTCGAACAGCGTGAGGGCGAGCGCGGGGTTCTTCGCGTCGGGAAACACCGACGTCGGCCCGGTCGCTTTGTCGATCACGGCCGTGGGCAGGAACAAGCCTGAGAAACCGAGCTGCTTCGGCTGGGCGCCACTCACCTTGATGGCGCCCACCGACTTGTAGTTGTTGTCCTGGGCCAGGAAGGGCACCGGCCCGCTGAAGACCGGGACGCCCTTGGCGTCGCGCACGGTCACGACCGGGGCATAGCCGTTGCCCAGCAGGAAGACCCCGGCCCCGTCCATCTCCAGGGGGTTGTTGACCTGGATCACACCGCTGGTCACCGGGCTCGTGGGCGAGGCCTGTGCGCGGTAGTGCGCGGTGAAGTCGCGTGGTTGGCCGAACTGACCGCGCCCGGTCACGGTCTCCTCGAAGGTTGCGTCGAGGGCCGTGACGGTCACGCTGAAGGGAGCCAGGCTCGAGGGGTCGACCCAGGGGCCGGGGGCGAAGGTGTCGTAGCGCGAGAGGGTGTTCGCGAACGTCTCGCCGACCGGCAGGATGACGTCGCCCTTCCAGCCGAACAGGTGCCCGATGGCGACTCCGACGATGACCACGATCAGGGAGAGGTGGAAGACGAGGTTGCCGGTCTCCTTCAGGAAGCCCTTCTCGGCACTCAGGGACGTCTCGTCGTGGGCATGGACCCGGAAACGCTTGCGGCGCAGCACCTCTCGTGCGACGGCCAGGACCTCCGCCGGCGAGCCGGCCAGCTCGGACTCGGCATGCCCACCGAGCCGCTCCAGCCGCTGCGGAGCCCGCGGTGGCGTCGAGCGGACGGCCCGCCAGTGCACCCGGCTGCGGGGCAGCACGCAGCCCACCAACGAGATGAACAACAAGAGGTACACAGCCGCGAACCACGGGGACGCGTAGACCGCGAAGAACCCGAACCGGTCCAACCACGGCCCGAGGGTCTGATGCTGGGCGATGTAGTCGGCCGTGCGGGCCGGGTCGATGCTGCGCTGGGGCCAGATCGAGCCGGGCAGCGCGCCGATGGCGAGCAGCAGCAGCAGGAAGAGCGCCGTGCGCATGCTGGTCAGCTGACGCCAGGCGAACCGCAGCGTGCCGACGACGCCCAGCCTCGGCTGCACCGGCGCCGCCGGGCGCTCGGGGCGCTCGCGGGTCGGCTCCTCGATGGGCTCCTGGGTGTCCCGGTCCGTGGTGGTCACACCGGCACCTCGAAGTTCAGGATCGCGGTCGAGGCCCGGGACATCAGGTCCTGCCAGACACCGGTGACCATCAGCACGCCGATCACCACGAGCACCGTGCCGCCGGCCAGCTGCAGACCGCGCTGGTGCCGGCGCATCCAGCCCAGCGTCCGCGAGGCGCGGGCGTAGCCGACCGCCACCAGCACGAAGGGGATGCCGAGCCCGAGGCTGTACGCGACGGCCAGCACGACCCCGCGCGAGGCGCCGCCGCCCTCGCCGGTGGCCAGCGCGAGCACGGCCGCCAGCGTGGGACTGGTGCACGGCGTCCAGCCGATCGCGAAGATGGCACCGAGCACCGGGGCGCCGACGAGGCCGGCGGTCGGCCGCCAGGACGGCTTGAGCATCCGTCCGCTGCCGGGGAAGGCCCCGACGAACAGCAGACCCAGGGCGATCACCACCACCCCGAGCACCCGCATCAGCGCCTGCTGGTGGCCGATCAGCTGCTGCGCCAGCAGGCTGAATGTCGTCGTCATCACCACGAAGACCACCGTGAAGCCGAGCACGAACAGCGTCGCGCCGGTGACCATCTGGCTGCGGCGCTTGCGCTCCAGGCTCTGGCCGCCGAGCCCGGTGACGTAGCCGAGGTAGCCGGGCACGAGCGGCAGCACGCACGGCGAGGCGAAGGACACCAGGCCGGCCAGCGCCGCGACCAGCAGGGCCAGCGGCATCGATCCCGAGCCGACCACGTGGCTCACGAGGCGGCGTCCGGGTTCTTCTCGCGCCGGACCTGGTCCACCAAGTCGCGCAGCGTGGAGCCCTGCACCTCGCCGGAGATCCGCCCGGCCAGCCGCCCCTGCTGGTCGATCACCAGGGTCGTCGGGGTCGCGCTGGCCTTGCCCTTGAGCTGCAGCAGCACGCCGCCGCCGTCCCAGGCCAGCGAGGGGTAGGTCTGCGCCATCCGCCGGACGAAGGCCAGCCCTGCGGCCGGACCCTCCTTGGTGTCGACCCCGAGGAACTGGACGTCCTTGACGCCGTCGTACGACGCCCAGTCCCGCTGCAGCAACGGCGCCTCGGCGTTGCAGGGCCCGCACCAGGAGCCCCAGGTGTTCACCACCAGCACCTTGCCGCGGTAGTCGGCGGTGTCCACCGGCTTGCCGTCCAGCGTCGTGCCGGTCAGCCGGATCGACGTCTTGCGCTGCGCCGGGGCGATCTGCTCGATGCTGCCGTCCCCGGCCACGTAGCCCTTGCCGTCGCCGGCGTTGGCCTGGGCCGCGATGGTGCCCGAACCGTTGCTGCAACCAGTGAGCAGCAACGCCAGGGCGACGGCGGCGCAGGGCAGCGCGGCGACCACGCGGGCGGGGGCAGGACGGCGGAGCATCAGGCGCCCACGACCTTGCTGGCGCCGGGCAGCAGGCTGGCCGCCGGCTCGCTGAAGTCGATCGAGACCAGCCTGTCGTCGGCGTAGGTGAGCGACGTGAGCGAGGCCAGACTGCACCGCCGCTTGCGCGGGTCGTGCCAGAGCCGGCGGCCCTCCAGCTTCAGGCGCGCGATCCACACCGGCGACTGGTGCGAGACCAGCACGGCCTCGTGACCGGCCGCCTGCTCGCGGGCCAGGTCGATGGCGGCCAGCATGCGGGCCGCGATCTGCTCGTACGGCTCGCCCCAGGACGGCCGGAAGGGGTTGATCATCTTCGGCCAGTGCACCGGGTGGCGCAGCGAGCCGTCGCCGACGCCGAACTTCAGGCCCTCGAAGTGGTTGCCCGCCTCGATCAGCCGGACGTCCAGGCGCACCGGTACGTCGTGCGCGGCCGCGATTGGCGCGGCCGTCTCCTGCGCCCGCTCCAGCGGTGACGACACCACCGTGGTGACGTCGTGGCTGCTCAGGTGCTCGGCGACGAGCTCGGCCATCCGGCGTCCCCGGTCGGACAGGTGGTAGCCGGCCAGCCGTCCGTAGAGCACGCCTTCGGGGTTGTGCACCTCACCGTGCCGCAGGAGGTGGACGACGGTGCGCTGGCTCACCCGGGGGTCCCTTCGGTGGTTGCCGGCTGGGCCGACGGATCGGCGGCGGCCTTCGCGGCGACCGGCAACGCGGCGAGGACCCGCTCGACCGCCGCGTCGTCGTGCGACGCGGAGACGAACCAGGCCTCGAAGGCGCTCGGCGGCAGGTGCACGCCCTCGCGCAGCATGGCGTGGAAGAAGCGCCGGAAGGCGGCGGTGTCCTGGCCGCGGGCGGCGTCGTAGTCGTGCACCTCGCCGTCCCGGAAGAACACGCTGAACATGCTGCCGGCGTGCTGGACGACGTGCGGCACCCCGGCCTCGTCGAGCGCCTTGCCGGCGTGCGTGGCGATCGTGTCGGCCACCAGCGCTAGGCGGGCGTAGACGTCGTCCGTGCAGGCGCGCAGCGTGGCGAGCCCGGCCGCGGTGGCGACGGGATTACCGGACAGCGTGCCCGCCTGG
>DASYGI010000235.1:0-8877 GCA_035999925.1 Pedococcus sp. | reverse complement strand
ACGAATACGACGATTGTGCAGCGGCAGCATCAGTTGGCGGGTTTTTTGGCGGGGACTGCGGGGTTTGCGAATACGACGGCTGACTTCTTGGATGCGAATGGGGCGCGGATCATCCAGGTGGGTCGGGTGCAGCGCCCGACGCTCGACGTCTTCGCCAAGTACGCGCCTGAGTACCCCTGCCTGGCGACGGCTCTCACCAACTGGATCCCGCAGATCGACAACGCCTGGCGCGGCAACACCTTCCACCTGACGATCGTCACGGCCCCGCAGCGTCCCGGGTACCAACCCGGGGAGGAGCCGCGGTGGGCCGACTCGAGCGGACCGAACTGTTATGGAATGCCAGGCAGCTACTTCAACCGACAGCACTTCGCACCTGGGGTGCACTTCAACGACGGGACCTCGGGCTCGTCCTCCAGCGCGCGCAGCGCGCTGCCGTCCATGTTCACCGGTACCTCAGGGGTCGGCATACCGTCTGCGGACTCCGGTCTGGCCGGCACCGAGCAGGAGCAGCAGCTGGTCGCCGCGCTGCTCTCCACCGATGGCACGGCGCAGCCGTCGGCCATCACCACGCTCCTGGCCGGTCCCATCCTGCGCGGAACGGTGGTGAGCCAGCAATGAGCACTCGATCCAGCCTGATCAAGTTCATCATCTTCGTGGCGGTGACCCTCCTCGCCACGGGCACGTTGGCCGCCACCATCGCCAACATCCAGTTCGGCGATAAGGCGCATTACACGGCGATCTTCACCGACGTCACTGGCCTCGCCACCGGGCAGGAGGTCCGGATCGCTGGCGTGCGCGTCGGCGACGTCACGTCCATCGACGTCGCGCCCGACCACGTGCACGCCCGGGTCGGCATGGACGTCCTCAAGACCAGCGTCCTGACCCAGGGCACCAGGGCGACCATCAAGTACCGCAACCTAGTCGGGGAGCGGTACATCGCGCTGACCGAGGACGTCGGCAGCGCGGCCCCGCTGAAGGACGGCGCGACCATCGGCCTGGACCACACCCAGTCGGCGCTCGACCTCACCGTGCTGTTCAACGGGTTCAAGCCCCTGTTCGCCGCCCTGTCACCCAAGGACGTCAACGAGCTGTCCGGGGAGATCATCAGCGTCCTTCAGGGAGAGGGCGGCAACATCGACTCCCTGCTCGCGACGACGGCCTCGCTCACCTCGACCCTCGCCGACCGCGACCAGGTCATCGGTCGCACCATCACCAACCTCAACACCGTGCTGGGCACCGTCGACGCGCACAGCGCTTCGCTCAAGGGGCTCATCGACCAGCTTCAACGATTCGTGTCCGGCCTCGCCGTCGACCGCAAGACGATCGGTGCCTCCTTGACCAACATCAACTCCCTGACCGCACAGACGGCTGACCTGCTCAAGCTCACCCGTCCCTCGATCCAGGCCGACATCGCCAACCTCAACGCCTTGACCACGAACCTCAACAAGCCCTCGAACACCGCGATCTTCGAGAAGTTCCTCTCGACGTCGCCGGCAAAGATCGACCAGATCACCAAGACCGGTTCGTACGGCTCGTGGTTCAACTTCTACATGTGCGACTTCAAGGGCACCATCCAGGTGCCGGCGGGGCCTGCCATCCAGCTGGCCAAGCCCGGTGGAGCGACGGCGGCGAGGTGCCAATGAGTACTCCCTTCCGTGAGCGCAACCCGGTGCCCATCGGGGCAGCGGGCCTGGCAGTGATCGCGATCCTGCTGGTCATGGCGTTCAACATCGGCAACCTGCCCCTGATCGGCGGAGGCGACCACTACCGCGCCGACTTCACCGAAGCCGGCGGTCTGATCTCCGGCGACGACGTGCGCATCGCCGGGGTCAAGGTCGGCAAGGTGGCGAACGTCGGGCTGGCCGGTGGTCACGTCGTGGTCGACTTCACCGTCACCTCGCCGGTGGCGTTCGGTGACCAGACGGGTGCGTCCATCAGGATGAAGACCTTGTTGGGTGCGAAGTACCTGGCGCTCGAGCCTGGCGGGAGCGGACAGCTGCCCACCGACTCCGTCATCCCGCTGGACCGGACGGTCTCCTCCTACGACATCGTGAACGCCTTCAGCGACCTGACGACAACGACCGAGGACATCAACACCGGCTTGCTGGCGCAGTCCCTGACCACCCTGGCCACCGAGTTTAAGAACAGTCCCCCGGCTGTGGCGGCGGCGCTGAGCGGCCTGACGCGGCTGTCGACGACCATCGCCTCACGCGACGCCGCGCTCAAGCACCTGCTGGCGTCGGCGAACAGCGTCTCGGGCGTCGTGGCGCAGCGCAACCAGGCGGTGGAGTCGATCATCAAGAACGCCGACCTGCTGATGGTGGAGCTCAACGCGCGTCGCGATGCGATCCACACGCTGTTCACCAACACCTCGGCGATGGCCCTGCAGATCACCGGGCTGGTCCGGGACAACCGCGCCCAGCTCAAGCCGGCCCTCGACCAGCTCACCAAGGTCCTCGCCGTCCTGCAGAAGCACCAGCAGGATCTCAGCGACACGATCGCGGCGATGGCACCCTTCACCCGGCTGTTCGCCAACGTGCTCGGCAATGGCCGATGGTTCGACACCTACATCGCGAACCTGACCACCCCCGCCCAGCTCGGAGGACGATGATGGTTCGGCTCCCTGTGCTTCCCCGGCTGCCACGAATGGGGCTGCTCGGCAAGATCGTCACGGCCCTGGCCGTGGTCGCCCTCGTGGCCGGCGCGTACGCCTTCTGGCCCCGCTCGCAGGCGATCAAGGTGACCGGTGAGTTCTCCCGCGCGGTGGGTCTCTACCCCGGCTCCGATGTCCGAATCCTCGGGGTCAAGGTCGGCACGGTCGACGACGTCGTTCCCGAGGGCGACCGGGTGCTGGTGACCTTCGAGTACGACTCCCAGTACCGCGTGCCCGCCGACGCCAAGGCGGCTGTCGTGGCCCCCTCGTTGGTCAGCGACCGCTACGTCCAGCTGCTCCCGGCATACACCTCGGGGCCGGTGATGCGCTCCGGCGACCACATCGGACTCGACCACACGGCCGTGCCGGTTGAGCTGGACCGGATCTCGCAGAGCCTCGACCAGCTCCTGGTGGCCCTCGGCCCGACCGGGGCGAACAAGAACGGTGCGTTCCAGGACCTCCTGCACACCGGTGCCGCCAACCTGGCCGGCCAGGGCCAGAACCTGCACGACACTAACCACAACCTGTCGCTGGCGCTGCAGACCCTCTCCGGTGGCCGCGACGACCTGTTCGGCACGGTGAAGAACCTCCAGGTCTTCACGACGATGCTGGCCACCAACGACACCCAGGTGCGCCGGCTCAACACCGACCTCGCCAACGTCTCGACGCAGCTCGACGCCGAGCGCGGCGACCTGGGAGCGGCGCTGAAGAACCTCGCCGTCGCACTGAGCGAGGTGTCCTCCTTCGTGCACGACAACCGCGCCGGCCTCACGAAGAACCTCCAGCAGCTCGCCAGCGTCACCGGCACCGTGGCCGCCCAACGCAATGCCCTGGCCGAAGCGCTGACCAACGCCCCGGTGGCCCTGAGCAACCTGCAGAACGCCTACAACCCAGCGACCGGGACACTCGACACCCGCGCGAACATCAACGAGAACCTCAAGATCCAGAACCTGCTCTGCAACCTCATCGTCGCCAGTGGCCAGCCCGCATCGGCCTGCACCACGGTCACCGGTGCGCTCAAGCCTGTCACCGACCTCCTGGGCCGCCTCCAGGGCTCGGGGGTCCAGCTACCGACCAACCTGCTCTCGGCCGTCCCCGGTGCGCAGTCCGCGCAGTCCGGCACGGCCCCGACAACCCAGAGCGCGCCGACGTCCGTGCAGATGCACGGCGCCGACCCGACGCTGGGTGGATTGTTGACGGTGTCCCAGTGACCGCCACCCCGTCGCGTATGCCGCGTGCCCGCCGCCTGCTGGCGGCGTTCGCCGCAGTCGCCGGCCTGCTGATGGCCAGCGGCTGCCAGGGCGCGTTCGACCTGCCCCTGCCGGGCGGTGCGGCGCAAAGTGGCGACATCATCCGGGTCACCGCGGAGTTCGCGGACGTGCTCGACCTGGTGCCCCAGTCGGCGGTCAAGGTCAACCAGGTCACGGTGGGCTCGGTGGAGAAGATCGAGCTCAACGGCTGGACCGCTCGGGTCACCATGCGGCTGCCACGCAACGTCGTCGTCCCCGAGAACGCCATCGCCGACATCAAGCAGACGTCGCTGCTGGGCGAGAAGTACATCGAGCTCTCCCCGCCTCCGGCCAGCGCCGCGCAGGGCGCGCTGCACGACGGCGACAACATCCCGCTGGCCCGCACCGGCCGCAACCCCGAGGTCGAGGAAGTCCTCTCGGCGATGTCGCTGCTGCTCAACGGTGGTGGCGTGGCCCAGCTCAAGGTCATCGAGACCGAGCTCAACAACGCCATGCACGGCAACGAGCCCCAGATCAGGGACGTCATCAAGCAGCTCAACACCTTCGTGAGTGGGCTGAACGCGCAGAAGGCCGACATCATCCGGGCGCTGGACAACACCGACAAGCTCGCGGCCAAGCTGGCGGCGCAGAAGGATGACCTGGCCAGGGCCCTGGACGCCATGCCCGGCGGCCTGAAGGTGCTGGCCGACCAACGTCACCAGCTCGTCCAGATGCTCCAGGCCCTCAGCCGGCTGGGCGCGGTCGGCACCACCGTCATCCAGCAGAGCAAGACGGACACTGCCGCGAACCTGGCTGCGCTCCGACCGATCCTGGCGCAGCTGACGGCGGCCGGGGACAACCTGCCCAAGTCGATGCAGCTCCTGCTGACCTATCCCTTCTCCGACGGCACGATGGGTGCGATGAAGGGCGACTTCACCAACATGACGGCAGACCTGCACCTGAACCTGACCAACCCCCAGTCGCTCGTGAGCGGCCTGGGCTCGCCGCCTCCGCCGCCGACCGGCCTGCCCACGGGCGGGGGCTTGCCCACCCCGAGCCTGCCCACGCACCTCCCCACGACGCTGATCGGGACCCCGAGTGTTCCCCTGCCTGGCCACTCGTCGTCGACCACGACCGGCTCGTGCGGACTGCCCATCTGCCCGCTCGGTGCCCCACAACCATCCTCGTCGCAGGGCTCTGACGGGTCCTGGCGCTCGCTGTACGGAGCCGACGCATGATCCGGCGCTCCGTGCAGGTCCAGCTGGCGGCGTTCCTGCTGATCACTCTGCTGACCGTGTCGCTGCTCTCGGCCAAGTACGTCGGTCTGTACGACCAGGTCGTGGGCGGTCAGATCCACGTCAGCGCGGACTTTGCGCAGTCCGGCGGCATCTTCGTCGGGTCCGAGGTGACCTACCGCGGGGTGACCGTGGGGCGGGTGGAAGGGCTGAAGCTGTCCAAGGACGGCGTGGTCGTCCAGGCCAAGCTGCAGCGCGGCACCGCCATCCCCAAGGACACCCTTGCGGTCGTTGAGGACCGGTCGGCCGTGGGCGAGCAGTACCTCGACCTGCAGCCCCGCACCGCCAAGGGCCCGATGCTCAGCAACGGGGACGTGATCCCGCGTCAGGACACCAAGTACCCGCTGCGGGTCGACACCCTGATGCTCGATCTCGACCAGACGGTCAACTCGGTCAACCGCACCGACCTGCAGACCGTCGTCAACGAGCTGGGGTTTGCCTTCGCCGACGGGGGGACCGACCTGCAGCGGCTGCTCGACAGCGGCGACGCGTTGACCCGCTCGGCGACCCAGGCTCTGCCCCAGACGATCAAGCTGATCGACGACGGCCGCATCGTGCTCAACACCCAGCGCGACACCTCCGGTCAGATCAAGACGTTTGCGAGCAACTTCGCCGATCTCACCCAGACCCTCAAGACCTCGGACCCGGACCTGCGGCTCATCCTCGACCGGGGGGCCGTGGCCTCCCAGGAGCTGCAGGCCCTGATCCGCGACAACCAGGGCAACCTGGCCGCGCTCATCGCCAACCTGATCACGGTCGGACAGGTGACCACCGCCCGCGTGGCCGGCATCCAGCAGCTGCTGGTCACCTATCCCGACGTCGTTGCCGGTGGCTACACGGTCGTCCCGGGGGACGGGTCGGCCCACTTCGGCCTCGCCATGGCGCAGAGCCCACCGGTGTGCACCCAGGGCTACCAGGGCACGGTGCACCGCAGCCCGCAGGACACCAGCCGGGGCACGACGAACACCTCGGCTCGATGCACCCTCCCGCGCGGCTCAGCGGCTAGTGTTCGGGGTGCCCAGAATGCACCTGGGCCATCCGGCAGCCCCAACAGCACCATGCCCCTGGCGTTCGGCGACCAGCCCGTATCCCCGGGCATGGACGCCTCGTTGGGCATGGCAACACCACAGGTGTCGGTGCCCCTTCCCCCCACCGGGGGTGAAAGCGGCGACTCCTCGTGGTTGTGGATCATGAAGGAGGCTGCTGGATGAGCACGATCACCACCCACGCCGGGCGGGCGGTGAAGGCGGACGACGAGATTGCGGGTACGGCTTTGGCTGCCGACACACAGGAAGGCACCGACGGCCCCCGCCGCCGCGTCGTGGCTGCGTTGCGCGTGACCCCCACGATGGTGTGGATGCTGGCGGCGCTGGCTCTGGTCGCCTCCCTCGCCTTGGGCGCCACCCGCGGGCGCGACTGGTATGCCGCGCGGCAGACCTCGCAGGCCAACGCGGCGGCGCTCGCGGCCGCCAAGCAGCTCGCCGTGAACTTCGTGACCGTCGACTACACCAAGGTCGACGCCGACACCGCGATGGTCAAGGCCGGCGCGACGGGCCAGTTCCTCACCAGCTACTCCTCCTCGGTGAACGACCTCAAGAAGGTCCTGGTCGCCAACAAGACCCAGTCGTCGGTCAGCCGGATCGAGGTCGCGCTCGTCTCGGGCACCCAGAACTCGGCGATCGCCCTGGTCGGCGTCGTGGCCCCCACCAAGAACACCTCCGTGCCCAACGGTGAGACCAAGACCTACCGGATGCGCCTCGAGCTGCGCCTGGTCGGGCAGAGCTGGAAGGTGGAGAACCTTGAGTTCGTCGGCTAACCGCCCCCGTCGCCCGGTCGCGGGGGAGCGGGCTCGCTCTCGCGCCGCCACCCCGCCCGCGAAGATCCCGGCCACCCCCGGCACGCGACCGCCGGCGAGCCCGCCGACCGCCTCTGGGCCGTCTGTCACGCCACCACCGTCCGCACCGGCTGCCGGGACGCCTGGCCGGAGCTTCGCTTCGGGCTCCCTGCTCTCCCGGCTGCCCAAGCCGCCCCGCCGCAGGCCGGCAGCCGCCGGCGAAGCGACCCGCCGCCAGTGGGTGGCCGCTGGGGCTGCTCTGGTCGCCAGCCTCGTGGTGCTGGGCGTCCTGCTGGGCCTGACCTGGCGGGACCCGCAGGACCAGCCCAAGGCCGACCGGGTAGCAGCCAGCACCGCACAGTCCTCGATCGAGCAGATGCTCAGCTACAACTACAAGACCATCGACGCTCAGGCGGCGCAGATCGAGACGTTGCTGACGGGGCCGTTCAAGACCGAGTTCACCACGGCCATGAACAAGGACATCATGCCGCTGGCCGTGAAGAACCAGACGGTCGTGCAAGCGCGGGTCTCCGACGTCGGCGTGATGAGCTCGACGCCCACCACGGTGCGCGTGCTCGCCTTCGTCAACCAGGCCCGGATCGGAGCCACGTCGACCACCCCGACCGTCGACCAGAACCGGGTCATCGCCACCATGTCCAAGGTCGGCAACCGCTGGTTGATCAGCAAGGTCGAAGCCTTCTGACGTCGCCCTGATCTGCACGTTTTCGCCCTTTTCGGAGGAGCGGGACGCTGCCGATCTGGGCTGGGTGGGCCGGTCGCCTTGACGAGCGGGACTTGGCGCGTCATCCTCGTCTGCGTCGAGACTTCCCAGGGCTTGCGGCCCTGGATGCGACTCCCGTCGACAGTTCTGGCGTCAGCCGGCTGGACACGGTTGGACGAGGCTGCCCTGGACCGTGTATGCTCTTCCTTTGCGCTGCCCTCTGTCGTCGACCCCCTCTGAGACCCCCGCCCTTTGTCGTGCCCTGCGGCACGAATCACGGTCGGTTTCAGATGTGGCCGCAGGCCGGTGGTGGACGCGACTTCGGTTTCACAAAAAGGCCCGTGGAAGGACCCCTCCTTGGCTGCCTCGCGCAATGCGACTCAGACTGTGTCCACCGCACGGACGGCTTCTGGCCGTCTGTCGTTCGCGAAGATCCGCGAACCCCTCGAGGTACCCGACCTCCTGGCGCTGCAAACGGAAAGCTTCGACTGGCTGCTCGGTAACGAGCGCTGGCAGGCCCGTGTTGCAGAGGCCAAGGCGGAGGGTCGAGGGGATGTGCCGGATCGTTCCGGCCTCGAGGAGATCTTCGAGGAAATTTCCCCCATCGAGGACTTCAGCGGCTCCATGTCGCTGTCGTTCCGCGACCACCGCTTCGAGGACGTCAAGTACTCCATCGAGGACTGCAAGGAGCGCGACCAGACGTACTCCGCGCCCCTGTTCGTCACCGCGGAGTTCATGAACACCACGACTGGCGAGATCAAGAGCCAGACCGTGTTCATGGGCGACTTCCCGCTCATGACCGAGCGCGGCACGTTCGTGATCAACGGCACCGAGCGTGTCGTGGTCTCGCAGCTGGTCCGCAGCCCGGGCGTCTACTTCGAGCGCACCCCCGACAAGACCTCCGACAAGGACGTCTACACCGCCAAGGTCATCCCGAGCCGGGGTGCCTGGCTCGAGTTCGAGATCGACAAGCGTGACATGGTCGGCGTCCGCGTCGACCGCAAGCGCAAGCAGTCGGTCACCGTCCTCCTCAAGGCCCTCGGCATGTCCGAGGCCGACATCCTCGAGGAATTCGGCGACTACGAGTCGATGCGCCTGACCCTGGAGAAGGACCACACGGCCGGCCAGGACGACGCGCTGCTGGA
>DASYGI010000234.1:0-16713 GCA_035999925.1 Pedococcus sp. | reverse complement strand
AACGTCGCGGTGTCGGTGCGCAGAGCGAACCAGACCGAGGTACCGGGCTCAGCGTTGGCAAGTTCGAGGGCACCCTTAAGGAACTTCGCGACCGTCTCCTCCGCTCCCGGCTTGGCGACGAGCTTCACAACCAGGGCAACGGCGTTCATGGGCGCTCCTTCGATGAGTCAGAGACATGACCGTAACCCTTGACCGTCCACCTGGGACTCCGCCGGTCCGGCCACCATGTCGCACTGGGCCAGTCCGCTGCGAGAGGTGGCCCGTAGCCCGACGCGGATTGACTGGAACTTAGCGATCGTCCTGGGCACAAACGGGCTCTCTCAATGAAGGGGACTGCTGAAGTTCCTCTGCCGCAAATCGGACGATCAACGAGGTGACCCACCCCGCCGCGTTGAGGGCGGTTGCGCTTTCTTGCTGGCAACATGGCACTTCCTGTTGCTTGACGTGCCGGTCGGGGCCATTGGCGCGGGCTGCTCGTCGCAAATTCTTGTCAGGACACCTGGCGCACGTCGTCGACGGGGTCCACATAAGGCTTAAGCGACACCGTGTCGCTTGCGGCAGGCTCATGGATGCGGCGGCGGTGACATAGGCGAGGACACCCCTGCCCGATCGGCCATGCCCAGGGGACGCACCATCCATCGACCGGTGCGACGATAACCGGCCATGAGCGACATCGCCGACCGCCTGAGCGCAGTGTGGAACCAGGACTTGGGTCACGACGAACGCGCCGCAATCCTCGCGTGGGGCGCGTTCACCGCCACCTTCGCGGGTGTCCGGGCCCTCACCCACTGGATCCGCAACGGCCACGGACCGTCCCGAGGGGGCATCAGCCTGCACGGCGAACACTTCCACCACTACAACATCGGCATCGCGATGCTGTCAGGCCTCGGCGCGCTCCTCGTGCGTTCGGAGGCCAACCGACGAGCGATCGACAGTTCGGTCCTGCCGCTGGCGTATGGGTGCGCCAACGCGCTGATCGCCGACGAGGCAGCTCTGCTCCTCGACCTGAAGGACGTCTACTGGACGCCACAGGGGCGGGAGAGCGTGCGCATCGCCGTGGGCGCCATCGGTGCAGGCGGTTTCGGCCTCGCGTTGGCCCCTCTGCTCGAGCGCTACCAAGACCGTTCGCGACCAGGACACTGAGGGACAACGAGAGGACACCGCCGTCGATCGTAGGCGGACTGCCACCGATCTCACTGCGAGGCGTCGTTGACCCCGCTGGGTCATATCGCCGCCAGTCGGGCGTGAAGGGCTTCTGGGTCTGCCGAATGAGCCCTTCTTCGGCGAGCGGTCAACGTGTCGTTCCCGCAAGGCAGGGGCTCGGCGTTGGGCCCGGTATCGCGGGTGTCCGGGAGAAGGGTCGTCACCCAGTTGGTGTGAAGCTGTCCCCTATGCGCTCGGTCCAGGCTGGGGTTTACAGATGACGATCGGGGTGAGGCGGCCGTCGCCGCGTTCCTCTATGGGTATCCCCTGGAGCACCGCGTCGAGGAGACCGCGAAGTCCCGGGCGGAGAGGCTACGGCCGTGCCCGTTGTGATGCCCCTGAACACGTTCGGGTACGCACGTGAACTGTTGGGCCCGGAGACGGCGTTCGTGTCCCCCAATAACGACACGCCTTACGTGATGGCCCCGTGTGATGTGCGCGGCGGCCCCCTCAGCTGCACGTTCCGGACACCGGCGGCCGCTACTACGTCCTGCAGTTCGTGGACGCGTGGAGCAACAACTTCGCCTACATCGGTCGCCGCGCGACAGGGACAGCTGCGGGCGACTACCTCTGGTCGGCCCGGACTGGAATGCTGACGGGCCCGATCAGCCCGCCAGTGGGGTCCAGGTGGTCCAGGCCCCCACCGGCGTGTTCATCATCGTCGGCCGGGTCCAGGTCGACGGTCACGCCGACCTCGCCGCGGTGCGGGAGCTCGCGGGCCAGTTCACACTGACCTCGGCGGACGGCAGCGCCGAGCCTGCGGGGACCCCCTTCCGAGACCCCGCCGTTCCTGACGAGCTGCGCTTCCGGGAACGGCTCAGGGTCGCGGTGCAGACGTTCCCGCCGCCGGCATCCGAGGCCGAGATGCTGGCCCGGCTGGAGCCGCTGGGGCTGTTGTCCGACCCTTCCCCCTACGGAGACGCCGACGTCGAGCTGACCGAGCTGCTGGTCACCGCGCAGGCCAGAGGAAAGGCTCAGATCGAACACCCGATGACCAGCCCGCCGGCGTCGCCGACGGGCTGGCAATCGGCGATCCACATCTTCGACAACAACGTGCACGCCCTGGAGATCGGGACTATCGACGCGCCGGAGTGGAACATCGAGGATTCGGTCCGGCGGTTCGCGTCTCGGGCGATCGTCGCGCGGGCCGGTCTGTGGGGCAACCACGGCTAGGAAGCCGCGTAGTACAACACGTTCAAAGGAAGCCGACGGCGATCCGCTGGACGGCGACCAGAAGTACCAGCCGCGATTGACGGCTTGACTGCACCAGTCAACACCTCCACGAAGCGGGTCGGCCTCGACGTCGAGCCGGCTGCTCGGGTTCAGGCCAACCGTAGGCGGCTCTCCTGAACGAGTATGCGGCGGGCGGTGCTGGGACGTTGGGGGCGTGCGTGGTCGTGCCAATGTTCGCGCAGGGCGCGCGACCCTTACACGAGGGCACTCGACGTCGGGGTTGTGCGCCCTCTCGAGCCGATGACCGATGCCCGTTCGGGTGAGGTCGTGGCCGGCGTGAATCCCCTGGCGAGGAGCCAGATGGGCAAGGCGACGCATTCGAACAGGAAGCCGGGGACGAGCAGCAGCATGCCGGGTCCGGCGTTCATGTCGGTGACACCGAGGAGATCGAGCGGTACGCCGACGGTGAGCGAGAGATAGCCCACGAGGCCGAGGACGGAGATTGGCCGGGGCACCAGCTTGGACACGAAGAGCAGGTAGTTGAGGATCAGCCCGCCCAGGCCGGTGGGGACGTACACCCAGAGCAGGTGGTTGGGCACCACGTGCATCTGGGCCAGCAGGTAGACACCACACGCCGTCGACACGGTGAACTCGGCGACTCTGAGAACGGGGTACCAGAGGGCGAGTCGAAGGTTCACCGGTCTGAGGATCGGGTACAACAGCAGACCGATGCCGACCACCGCGATGCCCGAGCACACCATGAGTAGGACCCCGAGGGTAACCCGGGTTCGATCTGGGTCGCCGTCGGTGAACGCCTGGATCAGCGAGGTGCCGAACATCCCGGTGATCATCTGGACGAAGAAGAGGACGGCGACGGCGACGGCCGTCCTCCTGCGAGAGAAGGTCGACGTCGGATGGGGCATCGGGACGTCGTCGAGGCCTGAGATGTCGGAGGTTGCCGTCAGCGACGGTCGTGAGCTCATGGCGAGCTCCCTTCTGGGTTGGGTTGCGTACAGCGGCTGTTCGGGCGGATGCACCGGAGCCACCTGATGCCCCCGGTCGGGCGGTGAGCCTGCGGCGGGCCTCCTAGACCTGGTGTTGCTTCTCGTGTCGTTCAGATGGTGACGACGACCTTGCCGCGGGCCTTCCCCGCTGCGAGGTACCGCATGGCCTCGGGCGTCTGCGCTAGCGGGTAGGACCGGTCGATCGGTGGTGTCACGGCGCCGGAGTCGATGAGGTCGCTGAGCCGTTCCAGGTCGCTGGCGCGCTGCTGGGCGATGAACATGGTCAGCCGTTGCCGGAGGAAGGGTGACAGGGCCAGGGCAGTGAGCTGTCGGTTCATGCCTCCGGTCAGGTTGCCGCCCCGTTCCCCGCCGACGATGACGGCGGTCCCGGACGGAGTAAGCGCCCGGCGCAGCCGGGAGAGCGCGGGGTTGCCGCCGATGTCGAGGATCAGGTCGTAGTGGTGGGCGCCGTCGGCGAAGTCGTCCCGGGTGTAGTCGATGACGCGGTCGGCGCCGAGAGACCGGACCAGGTCGGCCTTGCTCGGACCGCACACGCCGGTCACCGAGGCGCCGAGGGCCTTCGCGATCTGGACGGCGTAGCTCCCGACCCCGCCGGAGGCGCCGATGACCAGCACCGTCTGACCGGCTTCCGCGCGCCCGATGTCGGTCATGGCCTGGAGGGCGGTGGCTGCCGAGAGGGGAACGGCGGCGGCCTGCGTGTGGGTGAGGGTCGCGGGCTTCGGGGCGAGCTTGGCCGGGCTGGCCACCGCATACTCGGCCAGCGCTCCTCGGGCGAAGCCGAAGACCTCGTCGCCGACGGCGAACGTGGTGACGATCGGGCCGACGGCGATGATCGTGCCCGCGACGTCCAGCCCCGGCACGGGGTTGGTGGGGCGGCGGATCCCGAAGGCGAGGCGGCCGGCATACGGCTTGCCGGTCATCAGGTGCCAGGTCCCCCGGTCCAGACCAGCCGCATGGACCGCCAGCAGGACCTGGTCGTCGGCGATGGACGGCGTCGGACGCTGTTCCAGTCGCAGCACGTCGGCGGACCCGTAGCGGTTCTGCACGACGGCGCGCATCCGGCCGGTGCCCGACGGTGGGCGGTCCGCCCGGGCGGGGAGTGCGGTATGCGTCGTCATGACTTTCCCTTCCGGCCGGCGAGTCGGTTCGCCGTACTAAGTACGAGAACGTTATCGTACAAAGTACAAGCACACCAGACCCGGTGGGCATCGGACAGGAGTGACGGGTGAGCGAGCGAAGCGTGAAGCGGCCCGCGTTGAGCCGGCAGCGGGTCCTCGAGGGTGCGATGAGGGTCGCCGACTCCGGCGGCCTGGACTCGTTGACGATCCGCTCCTTGGCACAGCAGCTGCATGTGGCGCCCATGGCGATCTACCACTACGTCGCGAACAAGGACGAGATCCTCGACGGGGTCGTCGACTTGGTGTTCGGCGAGATGGAGTGCCCCTCCGCAGACGGGGACTGGCGTACGCCGATGACCCGACGGTGCAGGTCCGTCCGACAGGTCTTGAGGCGGCATCCCTGGGCGATCCCGTTGCTGCAGTCACGCACGGCTCCCGGACCGGCGACGCTGCGCCACCTCGACGCCGTCATCGGCTGCTTACGGAACGCTGGCTTCTCGGTGCGGCTGACCGCCCACGCCTACGCCTTGATCGACAGCTACGTCTACGGGTTCGCCCTGTCAGAGGCGTCGCTGCCCATCAACGGGCCTGACACCGTCGCGGAGGTGGCCACCTCGATGCAGGCCCAGTTCTCCATCGGCGACTACCCCCACCTGGCCGAGTTCTCGACGGCGCACATCATGAAGCCGGACTACGACTTCGGCGATGAGTTCGACTTCGGCCTGGACGTCGTCCTCGATGCCCTCGCGGTGCAGGCCAAGAAACCTTCGAAGGCAGCCGCCGCGCGCCCCTGAACGGCCCGGATTCCACGTAGGCCGGTCAAGATGGTCAGGACGGTGCGCCGGGCTCAGCGGGCGACGTCGCCAACGCCACGAAGGAGATGGCGAGGAGAAGTGTGGTGGGGGTCATGATCCGGCGCTCTGTAGGGCTGGTGGAGGCGGCGTTGCCGATGGTGTTGACGAGCAACAGGCAGGCGCAAAGCCAGGTTGCCGCACGAGTCACGAACGGCCCGGGCCCTGGTCCTACGAGATCGGCTCTGGCGAGGGCGACCCAGGTCATGAGAGCGAGCACGCCTGCGCTGGCCAGGCTCGCCCACCGCAACCTGGGGGGCAGAACCACATGCCGCCCTCCCCATGCGGCCGCCCCAAGCGGACGGCCCACGGCGAGCAGCACCTGGAAGACAATCACCAGGGCCAGCACTGACGCCGCCAGCAGGCCGACCCACTGGGCGATGCTCATGACGTCTCCTTGATAGATGGGGCCATTCGCCGGTTCGGGCCGGTCCCTGTGGCTAGCAATTCTCAGCGGTCCCGGCGCCAGGACGTGCCACGGGCGGTCACGTAATGGGTCAGCACGTGGCGCCAGGGAATGACGGCAAGGACGACGACGACCCAGAGAACGTCGCCAGCTTGAGCTGCCGTGGCGCCGTCGAGCGTGCCGTTGAGCCACTGCGGGAGCGCGATGAGGGCCAGCCAGGTCAGCTTCCAGGCAACTTCGAAGAGCAAGATCGGAAGCATCCGTAGGGGGTGCCGTAGTCCCAGCAGCGCCAGGACCGACAAGGCCACGAGCATGCACACGACGGTGCCTTCCGCCAGCCCCCAGGAATGGTCCGTGACCAGCAGCGGCCACTTGCGCATGGCCAGGCCGACTCCCACGACGAGGTAGCCGATACGTAGAACGTTGACCTGCCAGAGCGGCGTGACCGGCAACGCTGGTTTGGCTTGCGGGGAAGCGACCGGCCCTTGAGATGTCGCAGTCGTGATCACCCTCGTGGATCTCATTGGTGAACTCATGACGAGCCTTTCTGTGGGTTAGGTTTGGGCAGGTGGTAGAGCGGCATGGGTGGCGCCGGTCAGTCAGCCGGTCGGGATACGCGCAAGGAGGCGTCCCCGAAGTCGGTGCAACGGCGGCATCAGTCCGTAGATGACGATCGGTACGGCGATGGTGGCGAGCGCGAACGTGCGCACGACCGTGGTTAACGTGCCGAGCCAACCGCCGAGGACCAGGTTGAGGACGGTGAGCGTCGGGAAGACAGCCACCCAGATCATCAGAGCGAGCTGATGCTTGGACGGTGGACCGGCCACGGAGGATCGGGAGCTCCCGGCGGGGTGGGAGCCAGGCGAGGGAATGGTCATGTGGACTCCTTGGGATGGGCTTTGGTATGTGATGACAACTGCGCTGGGTCGTCGAGATCCCGGACGGCGTTGTGGACGTCCTCCTCGACGAGGTTGGCGTTGAGTGCGATCGCGGCCGTGGAACCGGCGCCGGCGGCGCTGATGATCTGTGCTCGGGGGTCGACGATGTTCCCTGCGGCCCAGACTCCGGGGACGCTGGTGCGCCCGGTTGCGTCGACGGTGACCCAACCGTCGTCGTCGACGGCACATCCCAGCCCGAGCAGCAGGGCGTTGTTGGGAACGAAACGGGGCGGTACGAACAAGGCCTCGCAGGTGATGACGCAGCCGTCGTTCATCTGGACCCCGCGCAAACAGTCGGCGTCGTCAATGACCAGCTGCTCGACGGCGCCTTCGACGACGCCGATGTCGCGGGCGACCAGCTGGGTGCGCTCAGCGACGGTCAGCAGGCCGGGGGGCGTGAAGTAGACCAGATCGTGGCTCCACTGCCGGACGATCTGGGCGTACCGGACGGCGCCCGGAGAGCCGCCGATCACACCCAATGCGCGGTCGCGGACCTCGTGACCGTGGCAGTACGGGCAGTGCAGCACATCCCGGGCCCACCGGTCGCGCAGCCCGGGGATGTCCGGCAGTTCGTCGCGCAGGCCAGTCGTGACCAGCAGTCTCCGGGTCGAGATCCGATGCCCGCCGGCCAGGAGAACCTGGAACCCGGGGCCGTTGTCAGGCACGACGTCGGTGACGGTGCCACTGACGATGTCGCCGCCGTAACTGTTGACTTCGTGTCGCCCGGCGGCCAGCAGCGCGGATGGCGGGGTGCCGTCACGGGAGAGAAACCCGTGCATGTGGCTGGCGGGGCCGTTGCGGGGCAGGCCGGCGTCTACCACCAGGACGGCGCGACGGGCCCGGGACAGCACCAAAGCTGCGGAGAGGCCCGCCGCACCGCCGCCGATGATCACGACCTCGCAATGGCTCATGCTCAAAGGGTCAAGCCGTGTGCGCTTGTGGCCTAGGAACGTTGCCGTTTGCGGGAAATGGGAGTCAGATGAGCCTGATGGAGGACACCGCAGCGGCGGCGATCGCCGCCTCACTCGACCAGGTTGGTGCCCGCCTGCAGCGCATCCGCACCCAACGTCGGATGACCCTCACCGGGGTGGCCGAGTCGACCGGCATCTCCAAGAGCACCCTGTCGCGGCTCGAAACAGGACAACGCAGACCCACCCTCGAACTGCTCCTCGCCCTGTCCCACACCTACCGGGTGCCGCTGGATGAGCTTGTCGCCGCACCCGAGGAAGGTGATCCGCGACTACGGCTCAAACCGGGGCAGGTCAAGGGCCGGACGGTGATCCCACTAACCCGCCAGCCCAATGCCATGCAGGCCTGGAAGATCATCATCCCGACCAGCAAAGTACTTCCAGAGCCGAGAGCCCACGACGGACACGAGTGGATCTACGTCCTGTCCGGGCAGATGCGTTTCATCCTCGGCAACCAGGACTGGGTTCTCGCGCCCGGCGACGTCGCCACATTCGACACCACGGTGCCGCACTGGTTCGGCAGTACCGGCGACGAGCCTGCCGAGATCCTCAGCATCTTCGGACGACCCGGTGAACGTATGACCGTTCGTACGAGTCCTGAAAGTCCACCGTCACCGACGCCGCCGTCTCCCGCAGTAGGGGGGACCTTGCGTCGGCACTCCTCACTGCACCAGCGGGCGAGTCGCTGACGCGCTGAACCGATCCGCCTGCGTTGCAAGTGTTCCAGGGTCTACTCGATGCCGTCTGCTTCGCCGAGCCATCCGCGACCGTTCGCCTCGCTGCGGCGATTGCGTAACGTCGTCCTCGAGTTACCGGCCGGCGCGCCGGCCCTCCGGCAGGTTTGAGCACATCGCCCGTCCGTGGCAAGTCCTGGAAGACGAGCGACGGCAGGAGCATGCTGGAGGCGGGCCACCGCTGACGGTCGGGTCGCTCGCGCCGGGAAGGCGCCCTCGCAATCCGTTGGTAGGAGTGCGCCATGACTGATACGCCGGCCCCTTCGGATGCTGGCCCCACCGTTCAGCCTCCGTTTGCCTCGCAGCGCCGCTGTGCAGGAGGCGACGGCATGACGCCGAGAGACCGCACCTGGTCTGAGCCGCCGCGGGTGGGGCCGGGCTTCATCGTGCTTTATACGCTGGCGTTTCTCAGTATGAGTCTGCTGTTTCTGGCGCCCCTGCTGGTCACCCTGGCGCTCAAGGTGAACTCTCTGGTGGGCGCGGCGCAGGCGCCGAACAGCTTGTCGTTGGTGGCGGGGACTGGCGCCTTGTTGACGATCGCCGGGAATCCGATCTTCGGCAGGTTGAGCGATCGCACAGCCTCACCGTGGGGGATGCGACGGCCGTGGATGGTGATCGGTCTTCTGGGCGGCACGTTGGGCATCCTCGTGGTCGCGCTGGCCCCGACCATTCCGGTCGTCCTGGTCGGGTGGTGCATTGCTCAGCTGTTCTTCAACGCGATCCTCGCCGTGCTGGTCGCGGTGTTGCCGGACCAGGTGCCTGAGGCGCAACGCGGCATGGTTGCTGGCGTGCTGGGGGTGTGCACACCGGTCGCGTCCGTTGTCGCGACGTTCTTGGTCAAGCTGTTCACCGGCAATCTGGTCGCGATGTTCCTGGTGCCGTGCGCGGTCGGGGGTTTCTTCATCCTCCTGTTCGCCGCGGTCCTGCAGGATCGCCGGCTGGTCGCGGCGGACAAGCCGCCGTGGTCGCTGCGGGAGTTCGCGGGCACGTTCTACGTCAACCCCAGGACGAGCCCGGATTTCGCGTGGGCCTTCGCCAGCCGGTTCCTGTTCATCCTGGCTTACGCCTTTCTCGTCACGTACCAGGCCTTCTACCTGCTGAACAAGCTCGGCAGCGCCGAGGCCGACGTACCACAACAGATCTTCCTCGGCACGCTGGCCCAGTCCGTTCTCGTCGTCGTCGCTTCTCTTGTCGGCGGCCGGCTGTCCGACCGGACGGGCCGACGTAAGGTTTTCGTCCTGGTGGCCTCGATCGTGTACGGCTCCGCGCTCTTCGTGCTGGCCGCCGCCACCGCCGTCAACGGGTTCTTCGTCGGCATGGCCATCAGCGGCCTCGGCTTCGGCGTCTACACCGCCGTCGACCTGGCGCTCGTAACCCAGGTGCTTCCGGACGAGGAACACGCCGCCAAGGACCTCGGCGTGTTCAACATCGCCGGCGCGCTCCCCTTCGCCATCGCCCCGGCGATCGCCCCGGCAATCCTGGCCGCCGGCGGCGGCAGCTACAGCGTGCTGTACACCGTCGCTGGGCTGTGCGCTGTGATCGGGGCTTTCGCGGTCCTACCGGTGAGACGGGTGCGATAGACACCCGTGCGGTGCGGTGATCGGTCAGGCGTCGCAGCGGGAGCGGCCCACCGGTCGCGGTGGGCCGCTCCTGCAGCAGCGCGGGGGGAGTTCCGGGCTGGCCGCGGCGTGGTGTCAGGCGATCTCAGAGGACCGGGACGGCGTCGCGGGTCGGGATGGACGGGGCGTCGAGGGTGGCGAACGCGGTCAGCCGGAAGCCCTTGACCGTCAGGTACACGCCTACGGAAAGCTCGAACACGGCGACGGGGAGGCCGAACACGAACCCGATCGAGGAGGTCTGGCCCCAGAGGCCGAGGATGGTCCCGAGGTCCGACACGAGGATGAGGGGGCCGCCTACGAGGCCAATGATGGGGATGATGCGCCCCACCAGCCCGGACCGGTAGAGGAGGTAGCCCAGGAACAGGTCGTTCACCCCGGCCATGACGCCCGGACCGATCAGGAACGTCCATTGCCGCATCGCGACCAGGGACTCCCCGGTGACGCCGAGCGCCTGCTGCTGCGCCCCAATGGCGCCGGCGAAGTGGTGCTGCAGGGTCACCACCGAGAGGATGCTGACGACGCCGACCAGGATGAGGGCAGCCTCGACGACGCGGGAGGTGACGAAGCCGATCGCGGCGGTGCGGCTGACCCGCCTGGCGACCGGATACAGCAGGACCGCGGTGGCCACCCCGGAGGCGGCGGTGATGATCTCCCCGACGGAGCCCCACTGCACGGCGGCGTTGCTGCCCGGGTTGCTGATGTAGCCGGCGGGGTCGGCGATGACGTCCGCGAACAACTTCAGCTGCGGGAGCGAGGCGGCGAAGGTGACGAGGTAGGCGATGCCGACGGCTAGGGAGACCTTTCTCCCAGTGGGGTCCATCCGCGGGGGTGTGGGGGGTCGCTCGGCGGTGGTTCTGGCTTGGGTGGTGCGCGACTCGGTGGTCATGGCGTGCTCCTTCAAGGGTTGTCAATGCGCGGGGTGGGGGTGACGGACAGGAGCGGGAGGCCGAGGTCGCTGACCTTGCGCAGCAGGCCGTGCAGTGCGGACTGGTCGGCGACCGGGCCGTAGAGAACCGTGGTGCCGTCGGTTTGCCGAGTGAGGGTCATGCCGTCGAACCAGGTGTCCCAGCGGTCGGAGAGGTGTCCCTTGACGCGGATCTCGTACCGATCCGGCTCCTGGGCAGAGCTCATGCTTGTCGCCTCCTTCGCCGTTGCCGAGAGCAGCTGCCGTTGGAGGCGGGTGCGGTGCTCGGTGGAACACGTCGAACGATGGCCGTCAATGTGGTGAGTCGTCATCACCACACCTGGTGAGCGAGGTGGTGAAATGCCGGCTGATCGTCGGGAGATGGTCAGCCTCGGTGCGGGCCTGGCAGCAGGTTCAGGTCATGCGCCTGGCGCACGGCAGCCCGGCGGCTGTTCACCCCCAGCTTCGTGTAGATGCTTTTGGTGTGGGTCCGCATGGTGTTCAGCGACACGGACAAAGCGCGGGCGATGTCGGGCCCGTCCAGGTCGGTGGCGAGCAGCTGAAGCACGTCGAGCTCGCGGTCGCTCAGCGGCTCGAGAAGCGCTGCCGGCTCGCCCAGATGGTGCCCGGTCCTTGTCGTCACCGCCAGCAGGCGCCGGACGTAGATCGGAGCGTTCGACTGCTTCGTCAGAACCTTCAGCAGGGCCGCCATTGGCGGCCCCTGGTCGGCGAAGGGCCGCGCGTAGCCCTCCGGCTGCGCCAGCGTGACCGCGCGCGTCAGCAAGGCGAGGGCGACCGGCAGGTTTTCCTGCGCCTGGTGCCCGAGTGCCTGCAGGATCAGGACCTCCAAGACGCTCCCACCCCGCCCGCCGTCCTCCGCGCTGGCCAGCAGCCGCTGGAGCAGGCCGATCGCGTCCTCGATGCCCCGGGCGTTCCGGTCGAGGCGGTGCCTGGTGAGTAGGAGCCACGCCAGGGTGATGTGTTCGAACTCGCGCAGGTAGGACAGCTCGTCGTCCGGGGAAAGGTGCTGCTCGCGGGCCCAGTCCTCCGCGTGGTCCAGCTCGCCGCGCCGCAGTCGCAGCCGTGCCCGCACGGCGGAGACCGGCCGCACGTTGGGGAGGTAGTCCCCCACGTAGACCTGGTCCGCTTCATCGAGGAGATCCAGCGCAGCGTCCAGGTCACCCTCAGCCTCGCGGAGCCTGGCCGCAGCCACCCTCCACCGGTACGGGTTCTGCGGCAACCCGTTGTGCTGTCCGAAGCCGTGGCCGGCGGTGAGATGTTCTGCGGCAGCCGCAAGTTCGTCGCGCTCGAGCAGTACCCCCGCGATTCCGACATGCATGTCCGCCAGGCCCCGCATAGGCGCGGTTAACTGCTGCGCGGACCCGAGTTTCAGGGCCCGCTGATAGGTGCCCAGGGCGTCCGTCAGCCGGCCCTGGGTCCGGCGGATGTCGCCGAGAGCGATGCAGCAGCCGAGGACGTCGGAAATAAACCCCACCTTCTTCAGCCCAGCAATGGACTCGGTGTAAGCGGCGTGCGCGCCGGCCAGGTCACCCGTGGTCCACGATGCGAGCCCGGCAAGGGCACCGCCTGAAGCTCGGGCGAGGTTGTCCTCAGGTGTCGCCAGCGACAACGCTGCGCGTGCGTAGGCGATGGTGCCCTCCAGGTCCGCGCGCCCGAGCGCGAGGGCCGCCCGGTACATGGCGATGCGGGCGGGAAGGGATCGGTACATGTCGTCGTCGACGACGATCAGGTCGTCGGGCGGGTGCACCGGCCACGTGCGATCTTCCCGGTACACGGAGCGCTCGACGTCCGTCAGTCGCTGGCCCACCGTGTCGAAGTCCGACACCAGGACCAGCGCACCCGCGAACCAGACGCCGAGCACCGGCCGGTTGCGTAGCACGGCCTCAGGCAGGGCGCGTACCCAGCGGGGAAGCTCGGCCTCCCGGCGTTCCCGGGCCATCATCGGCATGGCGAGCTCCATCAAGTCCGCTGCGCGGCCCATGTCCCCACCAGCCAGGGCGTGGTCGATGGCCTGGGAGCTGTCGCCGTTGTCCGCGAACCAGATGCTCGCGCGTCGGTGCATCTCGGGCACCTGGTCAGGGTGCTCGTCGAGCAGGTGGGCGTGCAGGACGTCCGCGAAGAGGTGGTGGTAGCGGTACCACTGCCGCCGGTCGTCGAGCGGGACGAGGAAGAGGTTGGCGCGCTCCAGCGCCACCAGGGCCGCCTTGCCGTCGGCGCGTCCGGTTACCGCATCGCAGAGCGGCCCGGTGAGCCTTTCGAGCACTGAGGTCTGGATGAGGAAGTCTCGAACGCTGGCGGGTTGGCGGGCCAGCACCTCCTCGCCCAGGTAGTCGACGATGTAGCGGTCGTCGCCGGCGAACCCGGCGATGAACGTCGTGACGTCCTCGCGGCCCTGCATGGACAGCGCGGCGAGCTGCAACGCGGCGATCCATCCTTCCGTGCGTGCGTCCAAAGCCGCGAGATCGCCCTCGCTGAGTCGGAGCCCCATCGGGCCGTTGAGGTAGGCCGCGGACTCCTCGACGGTGAAGCGAAGGTCCGCCGCTCGGACTTCGAGCAGCTGCCTCTGTGCGCGCAGTCGCGCCAACGGCAGCGGCGGGTCGGTACGGGTGGCGAGCACTACCTGCAGCTGGGGTGGTTGGTGCTCCAGCAGGAACGTGACTTCAGCGTGGATGTCCGGCGCCTCGATGAGGTGGCAGTCGTCGAGAATCAGTAGCAGGTCCTCCGGCATTCCGGCCAGATCGTTGAGCAAGGCATCCAGTGCGGCGGTAGTGGCAGGTGGGGACGCCGCGAGCAGCGCTAACGCCGTACCGCCGACACCCGGTACCGCCCTTTGCATCGCGGTCACGACGTATATCCAGAACACGGAGGCGTCGTTGTCACGCTGGTCCAGCGAAAGCCATGCGACGGCAGGAGCATCGGGCCCCAGGGTGGCCAGCCATTCGCTGAGCACCGTCGTCTTGCCGAAGCCGGCGGGCGCGGACAGCACCGTCAGCGGCCAGCGGCCTGCCCGGTCCAGGCGCTCAGTCAACCGACGGCGTCCCACTGCCGTGCCGCGGAGGCTTGGGACGTGGAATTTGCTCTCCAACAGCGCAGCAACCACAGACGCACCCCCTCCTGCCGACGGCGTCCGCGCTCGGTGCGCAGCGGCTGTGACCATCGTGTCCCACATCGGTCCAGCAGGGGGAAGATGACACCCGCCACCCTCGTCAACCAGGTTCTGAGATCGTGACCTCTGTCTCCCCACTCCTCAGGGTTCTGATCATCACCCGTTACGTTTCACGGCGAGCCAACCTGACCCACGCGCGTGAGGCCTACCTTTCGGAGCCGCCGGGCCGCCGCGTCGGTCAGTGGTCGCAGGGTCGGCGCACCGTACGCCACAGAGGCCGCTGCGCCGCCGGGTCGTCCTCACCGTCACTCGACAGGTACTCGGCAAGACCCGTCACTGCGTCCGGCGACAACGGCACCATCCGGCGCACCCGAGTGCCCTTGGACACCACCCACGACCGCCGCGCAGACCGGTCCACATCCGCCACCGTCGTGCCCAGCATCTCTGTCGCCCGGTTAACTCGCCTCCCCACCGGTCGACGCGTTCTGGTCGTTGACGATGTACGACCTGCCTCGGTTCTACCTGGTGGACAACGTCATCAACCGGTACTCGATAGCTGACCGCACGGCCGGTCTGTTGACCGACGACGAGGGCGCGGTGACGACCTACCTGCAGCACGACCGGCCCGACCGTCCGGAAGGGGCAGCGAACTGGCCGCCCACCCCGCGCGGGCCGTTCCGCCCCATCCTGCGCATGTACCAGCCACAGCCATCGGCCACCGAGGGCGAGTACCAGCTCCCGCCAATCGTCCGACAGCTACCCGACCGGGCAGCGTGCTCGGCTTGCCGTCATGTCGTGACCTTGGCGCCGCGACGACGAGTGAGGCGGGTCAGGCCGGCTCGATGGGTGGGGTGTCCCAGTGCGCGAGCTCGTCCAGCCGTGGCGGTAACGCTGGATGAGCAGGTTCCACCCCTCCGGGAGGGGGATGCGGTTGGGGGTTTCCGCGGTGAAGTCGCCCAGGTAGATCGAGGTCGAGCCGTCCGGGTTCTTGGCCGCGAAGACCGAGTTGACGTTGGTAGTCTGGCTGTCGTCGGGTTCGAAGCAGCCCGCGGCGTTGTAGACGCTGACGGACCAGAACGCGTCGGCGGGGACCTTCGAGAACGTCATCGTGTAACGGCCCACCGGACGTGCGGGGTCGACGTTGAGGTAGGAGGCTTCGGCGTCCGGCAGACCGCCCCAACCGAGCGCAGTGCCGACCAGGTGGCGCACCGGGTCGACCTCCTCAGCGCGGCCGAAGCAGCCGGGGAGGCCGCCCATCGTCCTGCCCAGCACCAGCAGCGCGTCGCGGACCTGCTGGTGGCTCGGCCCGTCGTAGTCGCGGTAGACGAAGTCCCGCTGCGTCCCGGTCATCAGACGCAACGCATCCTGGATGCGGTGCACCTCGGCCAGGTCCGACGCGCTGTCAGGGTCGGACAGGATCCGCGCGGCGACGACGAGATAGTCGGTACCGAAGTCGTCCTTGGTCAGCTCGTACGTGCCCGGGCGGTGGAAGACCTGGTTGATGCAGTGGTCCTGGTTGATCACCATCACGGAGATGTACCGGTCACCCATTTCGGGGATCTCGAGAGCAACACCGTCACTTCCGACGTCGACGATCGCAACGGAGTACAGCGTGTCGCGGTTCTGCCGGATCACCGATTGCCGGTCAAGGGGGCCAGCTCACGGTCGTGGTGGAACACGCCGAGACCGGCGATGGTCGGCAACATCCGGGCGATCATCGTGTCCGTCTCGACCCGCTTGAAGTTGTCCACATTCACCGTGGTCGAAGACGTGGTCCACTCCCCTCCGTTCACCGATCGCTCGCGGTCGACGACGCACTATCCACGCTCGGGCGCCGGTCGAGGCGACCAGGCCAGCCAGGACGGGCCACGCTGTTGCACCCCGAGGCGCCGACTCAACATGCCTCTTTACGCCGCTGGCGGGAGGCCTCCGAGGTGACCCCTTCCGCCGCCTGTCGGGCGGCGCGTTTGGCCGGATCTGCTGATGCTCAGACAGGCGCGTGGAGCGAAGATGGCCCATTCCGTCTGCGGGTTGGCGTACACCAGTGCCGGATCGGACCCCGCGCCCGGAAGTCACGCTGTCCTGCTGCTCCTTGTCAGCGACAAGTGGTCACCGCTCGGCTCGGCTGACCACGGGCCCGCGACTCCCGGCACGTCTTCGCCCTGGGCCTGTCGTTCGTCGCCGCAAAGCGCACCTTTAATGACTCCGGCTCGTCCCTCGCCTGGCAGATCGTCACCGTGATCGTCACGCTCATCCTCGTACCCCGGCACTGGCAGCTGGCCGCGATCACCGTGGTTGACCATCGCCGCATTCCTCTCTGGTGAACACCGCGGTCAAGGCGATGGTGAACCGAGACCGGCCGCTGGTCGACCAACCATTCCCCAACGAAGCGGGACCCGGCTTCCCCAGCGGACACTCGCAGGCCGCCGTCGTCGGCAGGTCTTCGACCTGTCAGGATTCCGACTACAGGCGTCCGCCTAAGCGCCAGGGGCCGCTGGGGACAGCCGTCACGGCCCGAAGCGTCGCTGGAGCTCGGCGTAACTCATCGCTCCGTCGAGGAAGCCGAGGGTTCCGGAGTCGAGCAGCTCCCTGCCGGCGCGTTCCAGCGTGCTGAGCGCGGCTCGGGCCAGGCTGCCGCCCAAGCTAA
>DASYGI010000233.1:0-8580 GCA_035999925.1 Pedococcus sp. | reverse complement strand
ATCACCTCGAGGTCCTCGAAGGGCCCGGCCGGCCCTCCGCGGACTTCTTCCAGATCCGGATCTCGACCGCAGCCTCACCCAATGCCTGGGTCAGATCCGAGACCACGGCCTCAAGCTGCTCTTCCCCGGTCGAGGGCCCGGGCCTGCCGGCCGCCAACGCCGTCTTACCGGCCTCGAGGAAGTCAACCTTCGAACGGCCGATCGACTGCTGGCTGATCTTCTCCCGCCGCGCAGCCTCCGCGACGGTGACCTCACCGGCGATCACGCTCAGCACGATCCGGGTCTTCTTCTCAACCGGGATCCTTGATGGTCCTCCCACGTGTCTGACTCTTCATCAGGACTGACTCAATCGCCCTGCCACAAAGTCTGATGCGCGACACGGTCGTCACAGGGGTAATCGACAACCTGCTCGGCGCCAAGCGAGGTGGCCAGGTCGATGTTGCGGGTGCTGCAAACCGCGGCGACAATTGGGCCGTTCGAGAGCTCCACTGCGGGTAGCACGGGCGTGCGACCGCGGGGCGCACGACCGACACGCGGTCGCAATCCTGGGTGTGCCCGTGATGTCGCGCTGTGGTCATGGGCGGCCAAGGGTGAACACTCATACCGCACGTGGATCGCACGGAAGGCCCAGATCACTGTCCCTCGGTGGTGTTTCCGCAGTTCAGCCTGTCGCAGCGGGGTGCGTGCACTAAGTCTTGCAAACAGGGGGTTAGGGGTTCGAGTCCCCTCGTCGGCTCTGTTCCCTGGCACCGTATCTCACCCTTGACCTGCGCGCATCCCGAGTCGGGCGGAGGACTCGACCCCCTGGTACCCGATGCTCACACCGCACCGGTCCTGGATTGGCCTACCCGGATTTCCCAGGCGCCGCGGACACGTCCGCTCCCGCCGCCGGTACGCGCCCGGCCCGCTGCAGGGAGCCGCCGCGGCATGTTCGGAGACTCAGATCGTTGGGAAGGTAGGAGGACTGCCAGGAGATACGCGAAGGCGCTTCCCCCTGAGCTGAAGGAGCAGCGTGGCTAAGAGCTACGAGGCCGCCGTGGTGGTCACACCTCTGCGCGCCGAGTCAGTCCTCACGCTGCGGTAGAGCCGATGACATCCTGCGGCAGAGTGAACACCCTGGGTGTCTGCGACGTTGGACGAGGGGAATGGGGGCGGCGCCGGCCACCGCGTCCCGGTTCACGCCGGTGGGCCGGTCAGCGTGCAGCCACCGCTGCGACGAGGCGGGGGGCCGCATCTAGCCCCCGAAGACCCGTCCGATGAGTCCCTGGTGTTTCGGTTGCCAGCCTGCCTGCCGTAGCGCAGTGATCAGTGGCTCTTTCACCTCGTCGGTGGAGAAGGTGTAGCCGTAGGTGTTGCCGCTCCGGGCACCTTGCCGGTTGGTGGTCTTGGCGAAGAGGGCGGCGCCGGCGTCGAAGTGGAAACTTTTCTGCCGACCTTTGAACCGCGTGTGCTCGCTGTGCAGACCGTCCGCGCCGAGAGTCGCGGATGTTGTCTCGACCGCCTCGCGAAAGTTCCATTCGTGGTCGGCCTCTGTGAGGGTCACGGTGAGGGTGTAGTCGGCACTGAAGGATCCAGCGCCCAGGAACATCACCCACTTCTGGTCCGCGTACTTCCAGTGGGCGAGGATCCCTTCTGCGGCTGTGGTGTAGACGAAGGGAAGATCGTCGGAGTTCAGCGCGAGAACTCTGGCTTGCGCGCCGGCAAGAGTGTCAGGCATGGGCTCGACCCTAGGCCTCTGAGGCTTGAGATGTTTCGCTGGTGTCCTGCGAGTGACCCCGGTCCTTCGCGACCGTTGCCCGGGGCTTGTCCTGGAGCTGACGGATTCCGTTGACCAGCGACACCTCGTCTGGACCGGCGATTGGTGCTCAGCTGGTCGTTGATGGGGTCGGGTCGACCTCGATGCTGAACTGGACGGTGGCGCTGGACACCGAGGTGACCGTGACGGTCAACCCGTACACGGTGCCATCGGTTGCCGTAAGGGTGCACCTGGCTGACTGACCGACGGAGCCTTGCAGTGGGTCGGGGCAGCTGACACTGCTCGGCTTCTGCCCGACGGTCCTTTCGAGCTGGCTGGACACCTGATCCTCCAGATCGGACCCCGGCACGCTCGGTAGCGCGGACGCAGTCGAGGAGGGGTTTGCCGATCCGCTCGCGGAGCCGGTCGGCGCCGCGTCCACCTTGATATCGAAGTTGACCGTTGTCCCGGAGACAGAGGTCACCGTCACCGTCAGACCGAACGTGTTGCCAGCGGCGGAGACGAGACTGCACCGCTGCGTCTGGCCTACCACGCCCTCCAGAGGGGCGGGGCAGCTGACATTGGCGGGCTTCTCCCCGGTCGCCTTCTCCAACTGGGTCGCGATCTGCGCCTGCAGGTCGCTCTGGGAGACCAGCGGGGTGACCTTGCCGTGGACCGAGCACCCGCCCAGCAGGAATGCCGTCAGGACCGCGCACGCCGCACCCGCCACTCGAAGCATCCGACACCCCTTGCTCGTCGCCGACCTGCACCGCGAAGGACCCTTGTTGCCTTCTCGGTCGACACCGCGTGAGACGGCTGACCTGCCCCGCCGGTTCCCCTGAGACTGGATGGGTTATCGGGCCATGGCTGACGAAGCCAGAGGAGTGTGGCCATCGCCTCGCTCAACGTCGCCCGACGCTTCCGACGGGTCATCCGAGGTCGTGGTAGACCGACGGATGTTTGAGATGTCCAGGAGTTCGACGTCGCTGTTGCCAATCGGGTCAGCCGGCACGGACACCACATCGCCGGGGGCAGAGACCGGACGGCGGTGTTGCTTCATGAACATGCGGCACTCATTCCACCGGGCCGGCTGCAGATGCGCAGCGCGGCCCGAGTTCGCGCGGACCAAAAAACGGTTCGCGGTCGCCTCAATCCGACGGCGGATCGGACGGATTCTGCGGCAGGGATGGGGGAAGGAAACGCGGCGGCACTGTCCGGCCGGGACCAGTATCCGGCGGACGATCTGACGCTGGGTTCGCGGACGTTTCCGTAGGTCACGGCTCATCTGGCAACGCAGGGCATCGGCGCGGAAGAACACGGTTTTGCTTGTAAACAGGGTTTATCGGTTCGAGTCCCCTCTCGGCTCGCCGTTGTCGCACCTGGTGCCGGGAGTTCTTGCGACAGACCTGCCCTCACTACAGCAGGGCACCCCTCCCGGCTGCCACCCTTGAGCTGAACGGGGTGGCAGCCGGTCACGCGCCGGCAGTCAGACCAGGGCGGCACACTGTCCGAAGGCGTTTCGTCCGACGACGTTGACGTTGCCAGGCACGAATCCTCCAGACACTCCCGGGGTCAGGCCGGAGCAGACGAGGTTGTGCCCGACCGTGTTGCGAACGACGTAGACGCCGGGCCCAGGGTCCGAGTCGGTGATCGCGATGTTGGTCAGCGTCACGTTCTTCCCGACGGTGTTGAAGAGAACGCCGAGGAAGGTCGCCCGTTGTCCGCTGACGGTGAGGTTGCCACTGATGGTGTTGTTCTTGATCGACCAGGGATCTGGTCGGAACCGCCACCGGATAACGTCACGTTGCCCTGGACGGTGACACCGTTCAGGAGGAAGGCGAGCGCGTTGTTGGCCGTGACGTTTCCCTTGACGGTGATCACGGAGTGTCCCTGGGTCGATGGCGCACTCGTGAGCCGAGTTCCCCGTGTACGACGGCGGCTGGCAGCCCAAGGCGACCAACGAGCCGGCATCGGCCGTGACGTTGTGTCCGATGGTGATCGTCGACGGCGCAGTCTGCGCGTCCAGGACGGCGCCGGAGGCGACCTTCCCGATGACGTTGATGACAGCGTGCGCCGCTACCGAGCACAAGCCGGGGACCGTGATGCTGGCGTAGCTCCCTGACGGGATGGCGCCACCAGTGCACGTGTAGGCCGTCGACGCCTGTGCACTTGACCCGGCCGCCAGCGCGGCCCCCCCACGAGCGCGAGCGCTCCGGTCAACGCGATCGTTCCAATGAGTCTGGGCCGCATCGCTTTCATGAACACACACCTTCTCCGCGGCCCTCTCGGGGGACCGAACGGACCTGGTTCTACCCCCACCCAACGTCCCACCCCCCGTAGCGTTTTGAGCACACCGCACAGGGAGAGCAGAGCACTCGCGAGCGCTGTGCCGGCTCCGCGTCAGGCACTCGCAAACCGCAACCGTGCCGGGCTCTCGCCGGCTGCTCTCGCGGCGAGCGAGAGCGCTGGCGGTCTACCAAACGCTTGTCGCTCCACACTCAACCTCCGCGGCCCCCGTCCATGGGCTCGATCCTGTAGTCCTGCTGCGGCCGCGAGTCCGTTGGTCCCGTCGTTGTGGCTACCGTCGCGGTATGCCTTTGACGCCTGACGAGTTCTTCCGGTACGCCCTGGCCCACGCTGACGAGGACCGGCGCCTCCCGCTGGCCCGGATGACCGGTTGGGACATAAGCCCGTTCGAGCTGGAGGGCCTGCGGGTGTCGCCGCTACGGCCGCCGATCACGCCCGAGCCGCCGCGTGACGATGTCGACCCGGACCGCTGCCGGTCGTGCCAGCGTCGGGACGAGGGGATCTGGATGGACGACCGCTGGCGGTTGACCCGGATGAGCAAGGTCGGCGTGCCACTCGTTCTCATGCTGCACCCTCGTGACCATCATGACCTGTCCGACCTCCCCGACGAGCTGGCCGCCGAGCTGGGGGTCCTCACGACCCACATCGCGCGTCACGTTGAGGCGCTGCCGAACATTGGTCGTTGCCACGTCTACCGCATCGGTGATGGCGGCGCCCACCTTCACGTCTGGCTCTTCGCTCGCCCTGCCGGCCAGTCCCAGCTCGTGGGCTCGTGGCTGGTCGTCTGGGATGACCTTCTCCCCGAGTACCCGAACGACATAGCCGAACGCGACGCCCTCGCCGTCGCGTCTGCGCTCGAGAACTCGTACGGCGGCAAGGCCGGATGAGCATGCGAGGCGGGAACTGCGTAGGGATGGGCCGTGCTGGCGACGGTCGGAGCTCACCGCGTTGGTAGGTGGGCAGCGGTAGCGTCCTGGTATCCGCTGTACGCGGTGGGGGGTGGTGAGAGTCGGCTATGGCGGCCAGGCGATACCAGAACTTTGACTTGGCGCTCGAGGGTGTCGGACCGGGCTTGTACCGCGCGCGCGTCGTGCAGTGTCCGGTGGGTGAGTATCCGTCGGTCGCGTTCTCGCTGCCGTTCGGTGAAAGCGAGCTGGAGCTGCTGATGCTCAAGCTCGATCCAGGGCGGAGTGGCACACGCAGGTCGGGGTTCGACTCGCAGCGGCAAGCCTGTCTGGATCTCGGCGGCGGCTTGTTCGACTGCGTGTTCCGCGAGGAAGTGATGCTGGCATGGTCTCGGTCGCGGGATGTCACTCGGGCTGCCGGCGAGGGGCTTCGGCTGCGGCTTCGGTTCATAGACGCCCCAGACGTGGCCGGACTGCCGTGGGAGCTGTTGTACGACCGGCGGACGAACAGCTTCGTGGCCCAGTCGGATCGGACGCCGTTGGTGCGGTACCTGGAAGTGCCGTACCCGCCTAGGCCCCTGACCGTCGACGGTGCTTTGCGCATCCTGGTGGTGCTGTCGTCGCCAACCGACTTGCCAGAACTCGACGTCGACGGCGAGTGGCGCCGGGTGCACGAGGCCATGACCGCAAAGACCGGGACCGCCAACGTCATCATCGATCGGCTGCCCTCGCCGACCATGGCCGAGTTGTCGGTCTGGCTGGAGCATCACGACGTGCACGTTCTGCACTTCGTGGGACACGGGGACTACGACGAGCGGACGCAGTCCGGGGTTGTCTACTTCTGCGACCGCTACGGCCGAGGTGTTGCGGTCGGAGCGGACACGCTGGGCCCGTTCCTGCACGACCACGACCCGTTGAGGCTGGTGCTGTTGAACGCCTGCCGGTCGGCGCGGGTTGACGCCGTGGACCCGTTTGGTGGGATGGCGCAGGGTCTGGTTCAACAGGACGTGACCGCGGTGGTCGCCATGCAGTTTCCGATCAGCGACACGGCGGCGGTCGCGTTCACGTCCAGCTTCTATGGCGCGGTGTCAGGGGGAATACCGCTGGATCAGGCGGCAACGTGGGCGCGTAAGGCCTTACTGGTCTCCCATCCCGGCGAATGGGCCACGCCGGTGCTATTTCTGAGAGCCCCGGACGGCCGGGTTTTCGACGACATCGCTGCCGCTCAACCTCTGGGAGGCGACAGCGTCTCCGTCCTCGAGCCTGAGACGTTGTCGCTTGCGGCCGATCGGCCTGCACGGGGCCTGGACGACACCCCCGGCGGGTGGGTTCCGGCGGATCGTCGGCTGAGGAGGATGCCGATGGGCCGTCTACGCCTGTCGATCGGGTTCGTCGTCGCTGTGCTGCTCGCTGCCGGCGGTCTCGTGTGGTACCGCCTGAGCACCTCCGGCCAGAACGACGGTGGCCGAGCACCGTCCGCGATACGCACCGGCACGGCGGAACCGGGAGTGCCGAGCGTGACGACACTGCGGGGTCCGACGGTCACGGCGCTCCGTCTGACTACTGGTCTGAACATCGACGGGGACACCGGTGACTGGCCAGCCGACGCCCCGACCTTTGACAGCAACGTGTTGGTCGCCGGAGACATCCCGACGGTCAAGGCCACCTGGACGATGGGTTGGGATCTCGACAACCTCTCCGTCCTCGTCGAGGTCACCGACCCGACCCGGACCCAAACCCATGCCGACGACGTCTCGCAGCTATGGAACGGAGACGGGGTCAGTTTCGAGTTCGGCACACCGATCCCCAAGAACGGGAACGCGGCTCTCGAGAGCGACGACCTGCAGGTAATGGTCGGCCCGGCCTTCGACGATCCCAACAACCTCGGACGATTCATCGCCGGCCTCAACATTGCCATCGGCGCCGACTTCACCCGCGGCGCCAGCACCATCCAGGGACTCAAGGCCGCGGTCAACCAACAGGACAACGGATACAACATCGAGGCCCGGATCCCCTGGAGCACTCTCCACATCTCCAATCCCCGAGTCGGCACGCAGTTCGGCATCAACCTCAACGTGAGCGACGCCATCCCAGACGGAACCCGCCGCGGCAACCTGCTCGACCTGGTCAGCAACAACCGCGACAGGCGCACCAATGACGCGTCTACGCGCGACCGCTGGGGCACCCTGACGCTCAGCAGCTGAATGTCGGCCACCACTACTTGTCGGACGGTCGGCGTTTCGCGTCGGCTCGCGGGACAGGCGTCAGTCCCCTTGTGAGCCACGCCGGAGAGGTCGCCGACGAAACCGGCGGGAACGTCGCAGGCGACCATGGCCACCTGGTATGTCGAGGACATCGAGCAGATTGTCGACGACCTCACCGCCGTTGGCGTCCAGTTCCTCCGATACGACGAGTTGCAGCACGACGCTAGGGGGATCACCGGCAGGGCTGGCGGGGGGACGCATCGCATGGCTACAAGACCGGGACGGCAACCTTCTTGCCACCGAGACCGACGTCTGAGCAAGCCTTCGGACCCGGTCCCAACGAGAACCCCAACTCGCGTCCCCGCAGTTCGAAGCTCGCTCACCATGGCATGCCATTCGGAGCCGGATAGACGCGTAGGTGGATCGGCCGACTCGTGACCGATACCGGCGCGGGTGGCTGACCGCTCGACACCTCTGGCCGGCAGCGTTGGGGCGCGGCTAGGTTCGTCGCCGTGCCCACCACTGCCCGGCTCGAGCTACGACTGCTCGACGAGGCCGCGCTACGAACCGTTGTCGCGGGCGATCGCGACAGGCGGCGGTGGAGTCAGGACTTCCCTCGTAAAGACGATCAGGACGCCGCTCGGATGGCCCTGCGCAACGTTGATCAGATCTTCGGCTGCTACGCCATCGTTGAACAGTCCACCGGGCTGACGGTGGGCACCATCGGCTTCTTCGGGGCTCCCGACGCGGCTGGCACCGCCATGATCGGGTACGGACTCGTGCCTTCGGCTCGAGGCGCGGGCTATGCGACCGAAGCGCTGCGGGAGATCGTCGCATTCTCGTTCGCGCAGGATGAGGTCGTCAGACTCGAAGCGGACCCGGATCGCGACAACGTCGCTTCACACCGCGTTCTCGAGAAATCGGGGTTCGTGCGGACGCGCAGTACGGCAGACGCCTACTGGTACACCGCCGAACGGCGGTAGCGGATCGGTAGGAGCAGACACGCAGCAGCGGCGACCGTCCGCAACGCTGCGGCGTCATCGCCGCAACGCGGCGCGACGAGGGTATGTGTGTCGTTCCGCCGGGAACTGGCCCTGCCCAGTTGGGCCCGATGAGGAGGTATTCGCCTGCGGTCGCCGAGTGCGCTAGAGAGTCTTCGCAAGCGGCACGGGGGACCTTGAGGCGGCGTCCCTTCTGGGACGAACCGCAGGGCGCTGCGCGAGGTGCCGGCCCAGGTTCGCGCCGCGCCCTCGTCGGGTCTCCTAGGAGGTCCGCTGGGGGTTGGTTCGGTAGCGTCGTCAGCAGCCAACGGGAGGGAGGGCCGGTGCGCACGTGGCTGGGCGAGCGGTTCGGGTTGACGGTTCCGGTGGTGGCGGCGCCGATGGCCGGGGTCAGTACGGGTCGGCTCGCGGCCGCGGTGTCCGCCGCC
>DASYGI010000232.1:0-26365 GCA_035999925.1 Pedococcus sp. | reverse complement strand
CCACCAGCGTCCGGTACGTGCGATCCACCGACGGTCTGATGACCTGGCATGCCGGGTACCAGTCGCCGACCGGCAACTACGTCGCGCTGGAGCAGACCAAGGACGCCACCTCCGGGTGGATCCTGGCCGAGACCAACCATGCTCCAGTCACCGGTGAGCTCCAGGCCGGGGGACGCACCTGGAAGAAGTACGTGCGCCCGAGCAAGGTGCAGAACAGCCTTGTCGACCAGCCCACCGGGACGGGTCAGCTCACCACGATCGTCACGGGCACCGGGACGTTCGACGAGCTCGCGGCGTTCGCCGCGGCCCTGCGCCCCGTGCCGCGCAGCTAGTCGTCGGCGCCCGTGAGCGCCGCCTCTGCTCCGTCCAGCCAGGTACTGCAGTGCGCCGCCAGGACCTCGCCGCGCCGCCACAGCCGCATGCTCTCCTCGAGGCCGAGCTGCCCGCTCTCGAGTTCCGCGACGATCGAGATGAGCTCGTCGCGCGCCTGCTCGTAGGAGAGGTCCGCGACGTCGTCGTTCGCCTCACCGGGTTTCTCCTTGGCCATGGCCGCCACCCTAAGGCAGCCCGGCGACACGGGCTCCGAAGTCCCCCTGCGCCACTCTGATCCGCAGCAGCTCGTCGACCTCGACCTCGGCCTGGTCACGCACCACTCGACCGTCGCGGTGCTGCACCACGGCATACCCGCGCTCGAGAGTGGACTGGGGGGACAAAGCCCGCACCTGCGACCGCAGGTGGCTCACCTGGTCGGCCGCCCGGTGCACCGAGGCCAACACCCGGTGGTTGGCGCGAGAAGTGAGGGCGTCCAGCTCCTGGCGGCGGGCCTGGATCATGGCGACGGGGTTGGCCATCACGGGTCGCGAGCGGATCGCGACGAGGTGGCGGCGCTCGCGGTCCAGGTGGGCCCGAAGGGCCCGCTCGACCCGCAGCTGGGCCCGGCGTATGCCGTCCTGCTCGGCACGAGCATCGGGAACGACTGCCTTCCCGGCGTCGGTGGGGGTCGAGGCGCGCCAGTCCGCGACATGGTCCAGCAGGGGGGTGTCGACGTCGTGACCGATCGCGGACACCACGGGAGTCCGGGCCGCGGCCACCGCCCGGACCAACGCCTCGTTGCTGAAGGGGAGCAGGTCCTCCACCGAACCGCCACCACGCGCGATGACGATGACCTCGACGGCGCTGTCTCGGTCGAGCTCCTCGAGCGCGGCCATCACCTCCTGGACGGCACTGCCTCCCTGCACCGCCACCTCGCGGATGGCGAACTGCACGGTCGGCCAGCGGCGCCGGGCGTTCTCCACGACGTCCTTCTCGGCGGCGCTGCCTCGACCGCAGATCAGCCCCACCGTGAGGGGGAGGAACGGTAGTGGGCGCTTGCGCTCGGCGTCGAAGAGTCCCTCGGAGCTCAGGGTCCGCTTGAGGTGCTCGACGCGGGCCAGCAGCTCGCCGACTCCCACGGGCCGGATCTGGCGGGCATCGAGCATGAGCGTGCCGCGCTGGGTCCAGAACACCGGCTTGGCCTGCACCACGACCCGGGCCCCCTGGCTGAGCGCGGTCGGCATGGCGTCCAGGGCGTTGGTCTGGATCGCGACCGACAGTGACAGGTCGACATCAGGGTCCCGCAGGGTGAGGTAGGCCGTCCGTTGGCCGGGACGACGAGTCAGCTGGACGACCTGGCCCTCGACCCAGAGCACGGACATCTTCTCGACGTACTCGGCGATCTTGAGGCTGAGGAGCCGAACCGGCCAGGGGTGCTCCGCCGTGGTGTCGCCGGCGCGCTCGGGCAGCATCGGGCGCTGGTCGGGACCGCTCACGCGCTCACTCTAGGAGGTGGCACCGTCGGTCCTGTGCTCGATTGGGGCCCTGCGCTCGCGCAACTTACGATGGGCGCATGACTGAACCGACCAAACGCGTGCTCTTGGCCGCCCCGCGCGGGTACTGCGCCGGCGTCGACCGGGCCGTCGTCACGGTCGAGAAGGCCTTGGAGCTCTACGGGCCGCCCGTGTATGTGCGCAAGGAGATCGTCCACAACAAGCACGTCGTGACGACACTGGAGAAGCGCGGTGCCGTGTTCGTCGAGGAGACCGACGAGGTGCCGCAGGGGGCGACGGTGATCTTCTCGGCGCACGGGGTTGCGCCGGTGGTGCACGAGGAGGCCAAGGCGCTGAGCCTGAAGACGATCGACGCCACCTGCCCGCTGGTGACCAAGGTGCACCGCGAGGCGGTCCGGTTCGCCGGCGAGGACTTCGACATCCTGCTCATCGGCCACGAGGGGCACGAGGAGGTCGTCGGCACGTCCGGCGAGGCCCCGGAGAACATCACGCTGGTCGACGGTCCGGACGACGTCGACCAGGTGACGGTGCGGGACCCGGAGAAGGTCGTCTGGCTGTCCCAGACGACGCTGTCGGTGGACGAGACCATGGAGACCGTGCGCCGTCTGCGGGAGCGATTCCCGGCGCTGCAGGACCCGCCGAGCGACGACATCTGTTACGCCACCCAGAACCGCCAGCTCGCCGTCAAGCAGATGGCACCGGACACCGACCTGATGATCGTGGTGGGCTCGCGCAACTCCTCGAACTCGGTTCGGCTGGTGGAGGTGGCGATCGAGCACGGGGCGAAGGCTGGTCATCTGGTCGACTACGCCAACGAGATCCAGGAGTCGTGGCTGGAGGGTGTCGGGACGGTCGGGGTGACCTCCGGTGCATCCGTACCCGAGCTTCTCGTGCGCGACGTGCTGAGCTATCTGGCCGAGCGCGGCTTCGAGGACGTGGCCCCGGTCGTGGCGGCGGAGGAGAGCCTCTTGTTCTCGCTGCCGAACGAGATTCGTCGTGACCTCAAGGCGCGAGGGATGTCGGACAAGATGCGTCACGACGGCGCCTTCGAAGAGGCCGGTTCGCTGCACTGACGGACCTGGCTGGGGGGGGGCTAGCCGGTCGCGGATGCCGGAGGTCGGCCCAGGCCTGAGGTCAGGTCGAGCTCGGCGCGGGCGTCCTCGGCGGTGGCGGTTTCGAGGAGCTCCATCGCGGTCAGCACCCGGGGGCCTGCCTCGATGGGCAGCGGAGCCATCAGAGGCTGCTCGACCACACCGGCCTCGTGCATCCGGCGGGCCGCCACCAGCACGCGGGACTCGAGGGCTCCGACCATCTGGTTGTAGGCCTCCACGGACCGCTGCAGGGCGGTGCCCATCCGTGCGGTGTGCGAGCCCAGCGTGCCCAGCCGCTCGTACAGGTCGCGACCCAGTCGCATGACCTCTTGGGCGTGTGCCGTCAGTGCGTCCTGCTGCCAGGTGAACGCGACGGTCCGCAGGAGGGCCAGCAACGCTCCGGGCCCCACCAGGACGACGCGTCGGGCCATCGCCTCCTCATGCAGCGCTGGGTCGCTGCCCAACGCAGCGCCCAGCATCGCGTCGCTCGGCACGAAGCACACCACCATCTCGGGACTGTTGTCGAAGGCCGACCAGTAGTCCTTGGCCGCCAGTGACACGACATGCGCCTTGAGCGATGCGGCGTGCTCACGCAGGAGCCTGCTGCGCTCTGCGGCAGCGAGGTCCTCGGCCTGGGCCGCGAGGAACGCCGCCATCGGCGCCTTCGAGTCGACCACGAGGAACTTGTCGCCGGGCAGTCGGACCACGACGTCCGGGCGCACCCGACGATCGTGCCGGCTGACTCGGCTGACCTGCTCGTCAAAGTCGCACCTGGCCAGCAAGCCGGCATGCTCGAGCACGCGCCGCAGCTGGACCTCACCCCAGGCGCCCCGAACCGTCGAGGAGTTGAGCGATCCCGCCAGGGACTGGGTCTGGCGCCCAAGCTCGGCGGTGCTGTCACGCACCGAGGCAATGGTGGTCTCGAGCGCGGCGAACTGGCTGGTGCGGTCGCGCTCGAGGATCCCCACCTGCTGCTCGACGCGGCCGAGTGTGTCCCGCAGGGGTGCCAACGCCGCCGCCGTCTGGGCGTCATCGGCCACGGCTGCCTCGAGATCGACCACCCGCTCTCGCAGCAGGGTCACCTCGACCGTGGACGCCGCCAGCGCGGCAGCAGCGGACGCGCGGGCCACCCAGGCGCCCACCGCAGCGCCGAGGAGGACGCCCAGAAGAAGAGTCAGCACGAGTTCCATGACGCTGACCATGCCATCGGCCACCGACACCGCGCACCGATAGCGTCTGGACATGCCCGAATCAGCAGCCGACTACCACGCCCGGATTCGCACCCACGGCGATGCCGACGGTCGCCTCGCCCTCCCGGCTGGTGGGATCCCGTACTGGGAGGTCTTTCCTTTCGAGCTCGAGGGGCTCCGGCTCAAGCCCGTCGAGGCGCCTCTGGACACCGAGCCTGCTCGGGTCGGCGAGGACCCGACGGAATGTCGTTGCGCGGATCCGGCCGAGGCCGAGGCCAACACGGTGTGGCACGACGACGGCTGGCGGCTCAAGGCGTTCGAGCCCTCCGGCGCGCCGGTGCTGCTGATGCTTCAACCTCGCGAGCATTACGACCTGGCGACCCTGCCGCCCGAGCTCGCCGCCCAGCTCGGGATCCTCATGACCCGCGTGGCAGCGGGTGTGGAGTCGCTGCCGAGCGTCGCGCGCTGCCACGTGAGCCGCTGGGGCGATGGTGGCGCCCACCTCCACGTCTTCTTCATGGCGCGACCGGCCCTGTTGGGCCAGCTGCGTGGCACCTGCATGGCGTTGTGGGATGACTTCCTCCCCGCGGTGCCGAAGGAGGTCTTCGACGAGAACGTCGCAGCCGTCGTGGACTATCTGGTCAGCAGCTATGGCGGGTCGCGTGCGCATGGCTGAGGCTGGGCCCGTGGTGTTGAGTGACGGTGACCTGGTCCTGACGGCCCGCGACGGGGAATCCGGCGCGTTCAGCGTGCGCTGGCAACACGAGACCGTGGGTCGCGTGGAGCTGCTCGCCGACGGAGCCGGCGACGGAGACCTCCTGTGGGTGGTCGTCCCCGAGTACCACTCCCTCGGCATCGTCGACCGTGCCCTGCGCCTGGCCATGGCCTGGGGTTTCGACGCCCTGGGCCTCGACCGCATCGAGGCCCGAGTGCCGGCCACCGACCTGGACGGGGTGCGCGCAGCGCTGCGAGCGGGACTGCGCAAGGAGGGCGTCGCTCGGGCCGCGCCTGGGCCCGGCGGGCAGCGCGTCGACACCGTCGTGCTTGCACGACTGCGTCACGACGATGAGCCGGACTCTCGCACGGGGTTCATCGCCATGCTCGACTCCTCGCTGCCCACCAAGCGCACCATCGCCCAGGGCGTACTTCGTGACAGGCAGGGACGGGTGCTGCTCTGTGAGCTCACCTATAAGGCCGAGTGGGATCTGCCTGGCGGAGTCGTCGACCCCGCCGAGTCTCCGGCCAGCTGTCTGACCAGAGAGGTGCGCGAGGAGCTCGGCCTCGACCTCGAGGTTCGCGGCCTGCTCGCCGTGAACTGGCTGCCACCGTGGCGGGGCTGGACCGATGCCACCGTCTTCGTCTTCGACCTCGGCATCGCCCCGGATGATCTCCTGGCGCGAGTCACGTTGGAGCGTCGAGAGATTCGCAGTGTTCACTTCGCCGACGAGGAGGCATGGGAGCGCCAGGTCGCGCCCTACAACCAGCGACTGTTGGCCTTCCTGTCCACGCATGCCGGCTCCGCGGCATACCTCGAAGACGGTCTCCCGGCGCTGTGAGGTGAGGCTGGCCACGTCGCCCTCGTGCGCGGTGCCACTGTGCGACAGACTGGGCCGGGTGAGCGAGTTCGACACGGGTTCGGCAGTGGTGGCGCGCGATGGCGAGCAAGGCGTCTATGACGCGGTGCTTGGCGACGGATGGCGCATCGGCGGCGGCATCAACGGTGGCCTGCTGCTGGCCATCGCCGGTCGAGCGCTGTCGCAGGGGTTCGCCGCCCAGGACGGCGAGCGGCCCAGCCACCCAGACCCGTTGGCGATCAGCGCCTACTACCTGACGCCTGGCGTGCCTGGACCTGCGACGGTGGTGACGTCCGTCGTCCGCAGCGGACGTGCGGTGTCCACGGGGCAGGCATCCCTGTTCCAGGACGACGGCGGCGTGCCGGTCGAACGCTTCCGGGTGCTCGCCACCTATGGCGACCTCGCCTCCGTCGACGGGGACGCCACCACGACCGCGACTCCACCGCAGCTGCCGCCACCGGAGGAGTGCGTGTCCGCGGCGCTGGCGCCACCGAACTTCCTCAAACACGCTTCGCTGCTCGAGCGCCTCGACCTGCGACTCGATCCCGCCACCACGGGGTGGGCGGTCGGCAAGCCCTCGGGGAACGGGGTGATCCGTGGCTGGCTCCGGATGGCGGATGAGCACGAACCCGACCCGCTGATGTTGCTGCTGGCCGTCGATGCACTCCCACCGGTCGCCTTCGAGCTCGGCCTGCCGGGCTGGACGCCGACGCTCGAGCTGACCGCCCACGTCCGGGCCAGGCCGGCGCCCGGCTGGTTGCGCGTCGTCCTGACCAACCGCACGTTGACCGGCGGCTTCATGGAGGAGGACGCCGAGGTGTGGGACAGCGAAGGACGTCTGGTCGCGCTGTCCCGGCAGCTGGCCAGGGCCTCCGCGCCGCGACGGTAGACTCTCGGCCTTGTGGCTCTCACTATCGGAATCGTCGGACTGCCCAACGTGGGCAAGTCCACGATGTTCAACGCCCTGACCAAGAACAACGTGCTGGCGGCGAACTACCCGTTCGCCACCATCGAGCCGAACGTCGGGGTGGTGCCCCTGCCCGATGCGCGTCTGGGCGCGCTCGCGAAGATCTTCGGTTCCGAGCGGATCCTGCCCGCGACCGTGTCGTTCGTCGACATCGCAGGCATCGTTCGTGGCGCGTCGGTGGGGGAGGGGCTCGGCAACAAGTTCCTCGCCAACATCCGTGAGGCCGACGCGATCTGCCAGGTCGTGCGTGCCTTCGAGGACGGCGATGTCGTCCACGTCGACGGCAAGGTGTCGCCCGCGTCGGACATCGAGACCATCCACACCGAGCTGATCCTCGCCGACCTGCAGACCCTGGAGAAGGCCGTGCCGCGCCTGGAGAAGGAGGCGCGGATCAAGAAGGAGTCCAAGCCCCTGCTCGACAACGCGATCGCCGCTCAGAAGGTGCTCGAGCAAGGCCAGACCCTGTATGCCGCGGCCGCGGCCGCCGGGGTGGACCTCGCCGAGGCGAAGGGGCTGGGGCTGCTCACCACCAAGCCGTTCATCTACGTGTTCAACCTCGATGAGGACCAGCTTTCGGACGCGGACCTGCACGCTTCACTGCGCGAGCTGGTCTCACCCGCGGATGCCGTGTTCCTCAACGCCAAGCTCGAGATGGACCTGATGGAGATGGACGCAGCCGAGGCCATGGAGCTGCTGGAGTCATTTGGCGCGACGGAGTCCGGGCTGGACCAGCTGGCCCGCACCGGGTTCCACACGCTCGGGCTGCAGACCTACCTCACGGCTGGTCCCAAGGAGTCGCGCGCCTGGACCATCGGCCGGGGCTGGACGGCCCCGCAGGCAGCGGGGGTCATCCACACCGACTTCCAGCGTGGCTTCATCAAGGCTGAGATCGTCTCGTTCGAGGACCTCGTCGAGGCCGGGTCGATGGCAGCAGCGAAGGCAGCCGGCAAGGTCCGGATCGAGGGCAAGGACTACGTGATGGCCGATGGCGATGTGGTGGAGTTCCGCTTCAACGTGTAATCGGCCGCGTCTGTGCAGGTCAGGGGGCTCAGGATGCCTCGGTTTACACAGGCGTTGCACTCCAGGCCGCGTCCAGGGCCGCCCTGGTGCGCTGCTCCGTGTTCGGCAGCATCCTTGCGGGTTGCCGCTACCGTGGCCTGACCTGCGCACGCAGGTTGTGTGGGTCCCCGGCTACGCTCGGTTCCTTCGTGCAGTGTGTCCTGTCGCGCAGCCACACCCGCCGCATACGGTGCCCGCGGTGTTCGATCACGGTGATCGATCACGGCGCCGCGCCCGGGCGCCCAGGTCTGCCAGCCGGCATTTGGCGTACCGCTCGAGGAGCTCGTGGAGGTCAGCGTCCGGGCCGAGGGTCGACTGTCTAGTAGCGCCACATGCGGCCACGCTGGGGACGAGGCGTGACGGACGACCGGGGTGTTCTCATCATCCGTACCAACCGGCCTGACGTGCTCGCCTGGCGGTTCTTCTCCGATGCCTAGGACCATGCCAGCTGAACTGATTTCGTATCCACTGAATAAGCATCATGCTCGGTGACCCCCATCCCCATGGAATGTCGGTACGCACGGGGCGTCAGCTTCCCCAGCCCCATGCGCGGTGAACTGTGCCCATGACCAAACCCCTCCCTGCTCGCCATCTGACTGGTCCAACGAGGTTCGGAGCCTGGAGTCACGCAGATGAGGTTGAGAGCGGCCCCTCAACCTTGTGGGGGCCCCCAGGCTCGCGGGGTCGAGCCATGGTTTGCAGTGCTCACTCAACCTCCAGGGCAATGCAGCCCCGATGCTCCGTAGCCCTGCCCTGTGTGCCGTCCTCGAAGCCCTGGCGGCGCGCGCTGTCCATGCTCCATATTGCTCGGCCCATGTGTGTCGCGCGTCGCTGACGGCACCCGGAGGTGCCCGTCCCCCGGTCAGCGCCCCTGGCGGGTTGTACTGCTTCTCGCGGTGAGCGCGAGTCTGCGGGTTTCGCACGCCCGCCCGACCGTGGTGCACCTAATCCCGGGCATAGCTCGGTGCCCTTGTCACCGTGAGATTCATGAGCGACCCCGGCACCGGTCCCGAGATGACCGTCGAGCAGGTCGCCCAGCGGCTGCCCTGCTCCGCAAACACGGTCCGCAAGCACATGGGCACAGGCGCGCTGAGGGCCACGAAGCCCGCCGGCCGGTGGCTCATCACTGAAGCGGACATCGAGGAGTGGACGGCCGAGAACGCCAACCCTGACCCATGCCGCGGACGTCCGCGGCTGGCGTCATGAGCGTTGTAGGCCTCCCAAGAGCGCGCCCCCTCAACCTGTCGTGAGGGGTAACGGGAGGGGGCGCGCCTTAACCTGCCCTCGGAAGCGGCGAACCCCCGGGTAATGCGAAGTGCCCCAAAGATCCGCAACCGGGTCCGGGGCAGCACAGCCAATGTAAGCCCGTCGATGTCAGATGTGAAGAGGCAGACGATGGTGCATCCACAACCAAACACCCCCACTGCGCATGCGATGGGGGTGCTGGCCGAGGTGAGTCTGCCCGCCCCCTGACCGGCGACGCCACCTCATCGATGGGCGCGCCTCACACGCGCCCAACGTTGGGGCGACTCGGCGGGGTCTGGGCCGGATGTCTTCAGGGATCCTAAATGTCCTGACCGGTTCCTGTCCCGGCTTTCCGGGAGAGCGCCCCCTCAACCTTCAGGGGGGCGAAGGGAGGGGGCGCGCGGCCCAAACGATGCCAAACCCGGCCTGAACACCACGGACCGCCCCGCCGGTTGTTTCGAGCAGGTGAGTCCGTGGCGCCGTGTGACAGTATGCGAGGGCAGCGCTGAACCGCTGTGTGGATCAACGCCCCCGCCGCGACGTGGCTGGGGCGTTGTCTTGGCTCAGTCAGGCGTCGCGCAGGGGCTCGATCCAGCGATCGAGCTCAACCCGCGGGATCGGGTCCTTGTACCTACCACTTCCGCCAGCCCATTTGCCGCGCAGTCAATCACTGAGCCTCGGCCTGACCCATCTGCGGTTCGAGGCGATGCCCGCAGCCACACGCGTCTCCGGCAATCGGTCCGAAGCCGGGGTAGGACTCAATCTCCACGAATTACGAGCCTGGCGTCGACCCTGGTGTCGCGGACTAGCTCGGCGTTGACCTGGTCCTGCGTCTGCGCCCAGTGCCAGGCGTGCTCGGGGGTCAGCCCGAATGATTGGTGGCGTTCGGCAAGGCGACGGAGACGGACGTCGCGGTTGAGCTCGAGGTACCACGTGTCGTCGAGATGCTGACGTATATCTCTCCAAGGTTCTTCGGCGAGCAACAGGTAGTTGCCCTCGATTATCACCACCGAGGTCTTGCGGCTGATGGGAATCGATCCAGCTATCGGCTCGTCGAGGTCTCGCCGAAACATGGGTGCATAAACGATGTCTTCGCGCTGGTGGCGGAGTCGCTGAACAAGGTGGGTAAAGCCGTGGGCGTCGAAGGTGTCGGGGGCACCCTTTCTCTGCCGGCGGCCGAGGGTGTCGAGAACCTGGTTTGAGAGGTGAAAGCCGTCCATCGGGACGACGGCTGCGTCGGCGCCCAGAGCCTCGACAAGCTCTTGGGCCAGAGTGGACTTGCCGGCACCCGGTTCTCCCACGAGCCCGATAACCGTGCGTGGAACGTCCGCGTTGGCCGTGCGTTGAGTGATCAAGGCGCAGAGGTAGTTGACGTCGCGAGGTGCCGTCCGTTGCGGAGGACGCAGTTGATCAGGTGACGATAGAACCTCGGGCGTACTCATTCTTCTCTCCTGTCGCACGCTGAGCGCTGTTGCGGCCGCGAGTGAGTCGCTACCAAGCCTCGGCCTCGGGCCAGCGTCATCGACCGGGCCAGGCCATCCTCTGGCACGAGCTATCGGTTCGGCGCTTTGACCGCCAGCACGGCGCAGTCGGCGTCGAGGAGGATCTGTTGCGCAGTGCTGCCGGTGACCAGTTTCCCGACTGGTGAACGTCGGCGAATCCCGATCACGATCAGCTCAGCGGTCACCCCCGCGGCCGTGGCCAGGATCTCGTATGCGGCTGAGTTGCCGCCCGTCGGCTGCCGGATTTCGTGCTCCAGGCCGATCTCCCGGAGTCGGGCGTCCAAGGCGTCCAGGTCCTCCGCGGTGGCGAACAAGGGATGGGAGTTGTCACCGTGGTGGCCGGTGTTCACCACCACCAGCCGGGTCCCGTCGCGTTGGGCGAAGGCGATGGCGTGGTCGACCGCAGCCATCCCTTCCTGGGTGGGGATGTAGCCCACGACCACGGTCATGATGCGCCTCCAAGGCCGCGACCAGGATGGGGCGCACCCGCATGGGTGATGTCTACCTCTTCCGGGATGTTCACGGCGCCAGTGATGAACGAGACGACATCGCTCATCGACACGCTGCTTGGAGCGACGACTCCGGCGCGTCGACCAAGCCGGTGGACGTGGATCCTGTCGGAGACTTCAAATACAGCGGGCATGTCATGGCTGATGAGCACCACGGGGAGCCCGCGACCACTGATACGCCGGATCAGCTCCAGGACCTGAGCGGTCTCTCGGACACCGAGGGCCGCAGTCGGCTCGTCCATGATGACGACCTTGCTGCCGAACATCGCGGCTCGTGCCACCGCCACAGCTTGACGTTGACCACCCGAAAGGGTCTCGACCGGCTGCGAGATGTCCTGGATCGTGGCGATCCCCAGGGAGTTGAGCTCGTCTCGCGCTGCGGTCCGCATCCCTTTCTTGTCGAGCAGGCGCAGCATGCCGAGCACCCCTTCCCTGCGTCGCTCACGACCCAAGAACAGGTTGCTGGCGATGTCCAGGGCCGGCGCTACGGCAAGGGTCTGATACACGGTCTCGATGCCCTCTCGACGCGCTTCGAGGGGTGAGTGGAACTTCACCTCCCTGCCGTCAAGGGTGATCGTTCCTTCGTCGGGGGTAACGGCGCCGGTCAGTGCCTTGATGAGGCTGGACTTGCCCGCGCCGTTGTCGCCGACGATCGCGAGCACCTCACCGGGGTAGAGGTCGAAGTCGGCACCGTTGATGGCGGTCACGTGGCCGTATCGCTTGACGAGTCCGCGACCCGTCATCACCGGTTCCTGCGATCCGCTGATCGGTCGATCGATGCGGTCCTGCGTTGCTGTGCTCATCACGCCCTCCTGCGGGTGGCTTGGTCGAACGCGACGGCGGCGATGACGAGAACGCCAGTTGCCAGGTTCTGGTAGTTGGAGTCGATGCCCATCTGGGTCAGTCCGCTTCGCAGGATCGCGACGATTAGGGCGCCGACCACTGTGCCGATGACGCTGCCGCGCCCGCCGAACAGACTGGTACCTCCGATCACCACCGCCGTGATGCTGTCCAGGTTGCCCGTCTGGTAGGCGTTGGGGTCTGCAGTGGGTGTGCGGCCAAGGGCCATCCAGGCGGCGAAGCCGTAGATGAGTCCGGCTACCGCGTAGACGCTCACGAGGGTGCGGTCGATGTGAATCCCGGTGAGTCGGGCGGCCTCCGGTTCATTGCCGACTGCATACACATGTCTGCCCCATCCGGTCTTGCCCAGGACAAACCACATAACCGCGAAGAGCACCGCCGCCAAGATCATGCCCATCGTGAACTGCACCCGGCCAAAGAGGTAGAGCGAGTTGCCAAGCCAGGTGAGTGCCCCGTTTGGCACGGCGAACGTGGTTCCAGTGCTGTAGAGGTTCGTGACCGCGGTCATCACAGCGAGCATGCCCAATGTCACGATGAACGGAGGCAGCTTGATGCGGGTCACCAAGAGCCCGGAGACCGTGGCAGCCAGGGTGCAGGCTACGAGTCCGGCGATGATGGCCAACCCGCTGGGGAGTCCACCGATGGTCAGTCTGGTCAGCAGCAGAGTGCCGAACACCGCAATCGAGGCGTTCGCTAGGTCGATGCCGGCGGTCAGGATCACGAGGGTCTGGCCGAGGGCCAAGGTCCCGATGACCACGGACTGCTGCACGATCAGGGAGAAGTTGTCGATATTGAAGAACGTGCTGGTGCTCACGGAGAAGAACGCGATGGCGAGGACTAGCGCGGCCGTAGGACCAAGCACAGGGTTGCGCGCGAACATGCTGCGCGCCATGTCACCCCGGCTTCGGTGCTGGGGGCCAGCGGTGCTCGAGGTCGACATGATCAGCCCCAGCAGTTCTGTGCACCCCAGGTGGTGTCCTGGGAGGCCAGCCCGGGAACTGGCTTGTCGGTGATCAGGGTGGCTCCGGTGTCGATAAACCCGTTCGGCTTCGTGCCCGACTTGGCGTATTCGACCACCGCGTTGACGCCGTCCTCAGCCATCTTTTTCGGGAACTGCATGACCGTGGCGACGAACTCACCGTCCTTGACGTTCTGGACGCCGGCGCATCCGCCGTCGATAGCCCCGACGAGCACCTTGCCCGTCAGTCCCTTCTCCTTGAGGGCCTGGTAGGCGCCCCTGGCTGCGGGCTCGTTGATGTCGTAGACCACGTTCACCGAGCTGCCCACGCGCTGCAGCAGGTTCTCCATGGCCGCCTGCGCCTTGGTCTGGTCGCCCTGGGTCAAGGCGCTGCCGATGATGTCAGGTGTCTGCAACGGCAGACCCATGCCCTCCAGGAACCCGTTGTGGCGCTGGATGCCTACCGAGGCGCTCGGGTCGAGATCCATCGCAACAATTTGCGGTTTGGTGCTCCCAATGCGTGCCTTGACATACTGACCGAGCAGCTTGCCGGCTTGCTCGTTGTTGGTGGCATACGTCGCGGTGACGGCGTTGGCGGGGGTTGTCGCGGTATCGAGCGCGATCACGATGACCCCGGCATCCTGAGCCTTCTTGATGGCACCGAGAACACCGCCGGAGTTGCTGGGGGTGATCAGGATTCCTTTGACACCCTGCTGAACGAGGTTCTCGATCGCCGTCACCTGACCGGCGTTGTCGCCGTCGAACTTGCCGGCCAGTGCGATCAGGCTGTCGCCATGCTTGGCCGCCTCTGCCTTGGCGGACTCGCGAAGCTTGACGAAGTAGGGGTTGCTGTCTGTCTTGGTTACCAGACCGATCTTGATCGGACCGTTGGAACCGCCGCTGCTACCGGCGGCCCCGGGCCCAGAGGTTTTGGTGGTGCTGCAAGCGCCGAGACACAGGCCTGCGGTCGATGCGAGTGCGATGGCCATTACGGCCGGACGGGTCATGCGGTGGCGGTTCATGTGCCTTCTCCTGGACGAGGCCGAAACGGCGTTGGTTGGGACTCGGTCACCTTTGCCTTCAGCAGCAAGGTTTCGCCCAATGTAGGAGTCGCGCCACTTGAGCTGAATAGTTTGCGCAAATGGTTGCGCGAAAAGTCCGGGCCCGAGGACGATGGCGAGAATGAAGCCCCCACGGCGTGCCCCGCGGCTGGCCGATGTCGCGGCTGTGGCTGGAGTCTCCATCACCACCGTCTCGCACGTCGTCAACGGGACGAGGTTCGTTGCCCCCGACACCCGCGACCGGGTTCGCCAAGCGATAGCGAGCCTGAACTACGAGGCCCCTCCGCTTGCAGTGCGCACCAGGACCGGCCGGGCCCTGGGTCTAGCGATCACGGGCGCGTCCAACCCCTATTTCGGCGAACTTATCCAGGGAGTGGAGTCAGAGGCCAGCCGTGCAGGCTTCGCTCTCCTGCTGTGTGACACCCATGACGACACGCAACGCGAGGCCGCTGCCGTCGCGATGCTCCTAGCCCACAACGTCGAGGCCATCGTGATCGCGCCCACCCAAGGGTGGCAGTCTGCGACCCTGCCACTCCTGCGGAAACACGAAACTCCCTTCGTCCTGGTCGACCGCATGAGCGAGGTGCGCTGCGACCAGGTTGGCACCGAGAACGAAGCCGTTTCCGTCGCGCTTGTGGAGCATCTCCTCGAGCTCGGACATCGACGCATCGGCATGTTGACCGGGCTCGAAGGCCTGTCGACGACCCACGAGCGTTGGCGCGGATACGTGCGGGCGCACGAGATCATGGATCTGCCAGTCGACGCGCGCCTTGCGGTGCCGGCCCATTCCACTGTCGGTGGTGGTCGCGCCGGTACGACCGCGATGCTCCGACTGGACGAACCGCCCACCGCGATCTTTAGCGGCAACAATGCGATGACTATCGGCTCGTTGCTGGCGCTCAAGCAGGGTGGGCGCCGCGTACCAGACGACATCGCATTGGTGACCTTCGACGATTTCGAGTGGGCCAGCGCCATGTCTCCAGCGCTGACCGCCGCGGCCCAGCCCTTTCACGCCATGGGCGCCCAAGCGGTGCAGCTGCTCTTGCGCAGGCTCGACGACCCTTTCGCGCCTCGTCGAGTCGTGCGACTACCCGCCGAGATCGAGCATCGCGAGAGCTGTGGCTGCCGTCAGGGTCCGGCCGAGGATGGGGCCCAAGCACTGAGGAGTACGGGGTGATCAAGGGGGGTCGGACTTGCTGACGGCGGCAGCCAACCGAAACGGTTTGCAGCGTTGAGCAGCACAAACATGGCCGCCAAGCGGGCCCGAAGACTAGGGTCGCAGTTCCGCTTCAACGTCTGACGGTTCTGGCTGCCCGCCCGGCGGGCTGATTTTCGACGGAGTCCGAAGTACCAGCGATAGGCAGGGGAGGCTGTGGCCATGCGCGGCCTGCGACACCTGGGGACGATGCTGCTTCTGCTCGCAGTTGTCGTGGGGTGCGCCGGATCTCATGCCGGCGCGATCCCACCCCATGAGCAAGGTTCAACCTCGGGCCTGCCGTCGGCAGTCCCGTCGGGCGTCCCGTCGACTTCGCCACCGACGCACGTGCCGCCCAGCTCCGCACGACCAGTCCCCAGGCTGACTTGCGGTACCGCGCGTGCTGCCGGCACGACGGTTCTGGCCTTGCCGGGCGGGCGCCGGGCCCTGCTCGCCGCGCCCGCTGGGGACGACGGTCACCACCGGCTGGGACTGGTGATCGCACTGCCCGGCTATGGCGAGACCTCGGAGGAGCTGGCAGCGCAAAGCCGGCTCCCGACGCGAGCCGTGGCCGCCGGCATACTCGCTGTGCTGCCTCAAGGCGCCGGCCCGGCGAAGTCCTGGAACTTCTCGGGCACGACCGCATACGACGATCTCGCATTCCTGGCCGCGCTGGTGTCGCGGCTGACCGCCACCGAGTGCGCCGATCCGGGGCGGGTCGTGATCAGCGGGATCAGCGACGGTGGCGTGATGGCTGCATTCGCCGCCTGCGCGCTGCCTGGCAGGTTCCGTGCCGTGGCGACGGTCGCCGCCTCGACCGACCCGCGGGTTGGCTGTCGCCCGCTGAGGATCCTGGCCGTGCACGGCGACGCCGACCCGGTGGATCCCTACGGTGGGGGACCGGACGGCCGACCCGGCTACCCGGCCACCCCGCCGGCCCTCACCGCCATCGCGGCCTGGGCAACCCTGGACGGCTGCCGGAGCGCCACCACGACCAGAACTGCCCCGCACATCGTGACGCGTGCCTATCCCTGCGGCGCTCAGCTGGTGACCGTCAACGGGGGTGGTCACACCTGGCCGGGGGGCGCGCCTGTCGACCCCTCGTTCGGGGTCACCACACGCGAGTACGACGTGACGGCCAGGATCCTCGGGCTCCTCTGACGTTGCCTCCGCTGACGTCGCCTTCCCTAGGCCCTCAGGGCTGGGCGGTTCGCGGCTAGCCGTCGGAAGCGCGGTTGAGCTCGATCAGCTCCTTGACCTGCAGCCCGTTGGCGGGCGCCTTGGCCAGCAGGTGGGAGATGATCGCTTCCGCCTTCGGGACCGAGCTCGTCGTGCCTGCAGGGATCTCCCGGCCGAGGCGGGCGACCACGGCCTGCAGCTGGGTCATCGGGTCGTAGAACACGCTGCACAGCTGGGGGTCAGCCAGCACCCTCCTGACGCCATGAGCGAGCAGGGTGCTCTCGACGCCGAGCACCTGGGAGGCCTGAGCAACGGCGCTGGACCGGTTCCGGGCCGAGGCGTCGAACCGGTGCTTCTTCGACGGGCCCAAGACATAGCGGTGAAAGGTTCCGGCCGTCAGGCCGATATCCACGGCGAGCCGCGCGCGGGCGGCTGGGTTGCCGGCTGTCGCCGTGGTCAGCGGGCAGCCGTTGGCGGCCAGGGCTGGCGCGCTCGGGGTCACCACCGGACCGGTGCTGGTGTCGGTCGACGTGGGCCCGTCCAGGACGGTGGGTGGCGACTGTGACGCCGCGCAGGCGGCCAGCCCGAGGACGGCCGCGATGGCGGGCACGGCGAGGAGCCGGCGGACCGGGGCCGTTGGGGCGCGCGGGCCCGCCGCGGCATACGTGTGGTGGGGCCCCAGCCCAACGCGGGTTCGATCGAGTATGTCCAACGCGAACTCCCCCTCTGCGCAGGAAGCGGAACCCCACCTGCAGGATACGAGGTGCTCGGTCGGCCCGGGGGCGAATCCGCCAAAGGGCCGCTCTGTTCAGGCCCGCGCATCACTCCGCGCGATCAGACTGTGACGGGGCGAAGCTCGCCTCCGTGGTACGAGCACGCGCCGGGCCGTCCTCCGCTCATGCTCACCATGCCGTCGCTGCACTCCTCCATGTAGCCCTTGCCGTTCCAGAAGTTGCCGATACAGGAGAAGTAGCTGCAGATGTCCTGCGCCGGAGGGGCGATGTTGGCGCCCCGGCCGCAGTAGTTGTAGCCGTAAGGGTTAGCGGGCGCGCCGCACAGGTTGGCCGCCGGCGCAGGCGTGGTGTGGACGACCGGAGGGGGCTTGGGCGCGACTGGCGTGGTGTGGACGACCGGCGGTGGCTTGGGCGCGACTGGCGTGGTGCGGACGACCGGAAGGGGCTTGGGCGCGGCTGTCGTCGTGCCGGGACGTCGGGTAGCAGCGGGCGCCCCCAGCGGGGCCGGAGCTGCGCTCACCGTCGTGGTCGTCGTATGGGCCGTGGTCGGGACCGTGGCTGAGCTGGTCAGCGGGGTGCTGCCCGCGGCCGGAGCGGTGCTGGAGGGTGGTGCGGCGCCGATGTCGGTGGAGCCGCCGCTCCCACAGCCGCCCAGGCCAGCCGCGAGGATGACGAGCGCGACTGCGCCAGTTGGGTGTGTCCACCGCGGTCGAAGCCCCACAGCTCGGCGCTCTTCCTGGGCGACGCGAGTCGACCCTTGCCACGGAGCGCCCCTCCCGGCCGCCCCTTCGGCAAAAGTAGTCCTCACCTCGAGGCGACGCGGGTCGTTTGCCGCAAGTCGGGCGACGTCCGTGGGGAGGGGGGAGGGCGGGGGAGGGGTCAGGCGAAGACGACGATGCAGGCGATGCCGGCGACCAGGCTGTAGATCGCGAACGGCGTCAGGGTGCGGGTCTCGAACCACCGCGTCAGGAACCGGACCGAGATGTACGAGGCCACGCCGGCCACGAGCGCGCCGACGATGACCTGCCCATGGATCGATGCCCCGGCGGGCCCGGCCAGACTGGGCAGCTTCAAGACGCCGGCGGCCAGGATCACGGGCGTGGCCAGCAGGAACGAGAACCGCGCGGCGTCGCGGTGGGACAGGCCGCGCGCCAGGCCGCCGACCATCGAGATGCCCGACCGCGAAATCCCGGCCAGCAGGGCGAAGGTCTGGAAGAAGCCGATGATGCCAGCCTCGGTGTAGCTCAGCGTGGTCAGGCGGCGACGCGTCTGTGCCTGGCCGCGGACCGAGACCCGGGTGGCCGGCTCTGCCGCGGCTCCTGACGCGACCTGGGCGTTCTCGCGCTCCTCCTCGTCGCCCGGGGCGCGCCGACGCAGCCGCTCACCGGCGAGCAGGATCAGTCCGTTGATCGTCAGGAAGATCGCGGCCGCCAGCGGCTTGGCGAACAGGGTGCGGAAGGTGTGCTCCAAGAGCAGGCCGGTGATGCCCACCGGGATGGTGGCCACCACGAGCAGCCAGGCCAGCCGCTCGTCGGCGTCGCGAGTGACGATGCGGCGAGCCGCCAGGGATGGGCGAAGGCTGCGCAGGAAGGCGGAGATGATCCGAACCCAGTCCTCACGGAAGAAGATGATCAGAGCCACCGCGCTGGCCACGTGCAGGGCGACGATGAACGCCAGGTACGGGCTGCTCTCCGAGGTCTGGCTCGCCGACTGGGTCACCAGCGCCTTCCAGCTTCCGCCGAGCAGGGCTGGCACCAGCACCGAGTGTCCCAGGCTGGATACGGGAAACAGCTCGGTGACGCCTTGGATGAGGCCGATGACGACGGCCTGGAAATAGCTGAGCATGGTCTGCTTCCTGTGGTCCTGGGATCGGCAGGGCGGCTGCGTCGCGACCCTGCGACCGGGCGCTCCCGGCGGTTGGCGCATCTGGCGAAAACCCACGGCTGGGGCGACCGAGGTCCAGGGCTACGCCTTGACAGTCTCCGTACCCGCGCTGAGGGGAACCTGAGGTCGGGGCGAGACAGCCCGCACAGGTTACGGCGCCGCGGGTACCGACGCCAGCCAGGCACGCGTCAGGACCCGTCCAGGCGCTCGTCAGCAGGTTCAGGTCGGCGACGCGAACGGGTGTCTCGTCTCATCCGTTCGGCTGATTTTCGGGTGGCACCCGGTTCGCGAGCTACGAGTGCCTCGTTGCTCGGAGTACGGACAACCCCGCTTCACCACGAGAAAGGCCGGCAGATGCTTCCTCCCGGCGCTGACGACGAGCTCCACGACACCGCTCTGGAGCAGGAGATCGAGCTGCTTGCCGAGCTCATCGACGCCGTGGCTGAAGCGGGCCGCCCGTTGTGTCAGGCCGAGGTCGACCTAGCGTTGGGCTTGACCGGGCAGCCGACCGGGGAGGTTGGGAGCGGGAGTGTTGCGACGATCGGGTCCGGCCGCCTGCATCGGCGGCTGAGCGCTACTTGACGCAGGGTATGCCGTTGCCGGACAGGTCCGTCAGCGCTGTGGGCGGCGGTCCGCTGCGTCCCCCGCCGGTGGCCGCGACGGCCTTGGCGGGCGCCGACGCGGTGGTCGCTGTGCCCTGCGGGGTCGGGGTGTAGTCACTGCCGAGGACGACCCGCAGCGTTCCCGGGGCCACACCCGCACGGACCCGGGTTGCCATGCCGCCGAGGCTCGCGGCGAGAGCGCGCGCGGCAGCTTCGCCGCCAGCGGCGTAGTCGATCACCGAGCTCGACATGGGCGCGCCGGTGCTCGGGGCGCCGCCCACGTAGCCCTTGGCCACCAGAGCGGTGATCAGCGCGTGCGCCGCACCGGACCGGCCCGACGCGTTCACCACGTTGACCACCACATGGGACGGAGCCGGGGCTGCGGGGGTCGTGGTCGTGGCTTTGGGGGCAGGCTTGGCGGAGGCGCCGTACAACAAGGAGTGGACGGTGCTGTGGATCAGGTTCAGGTCGACGAGGTTGACCGACTCGCCGCGCGGGTCTGTGCCGAACGACCGGATCGGCAGCGTGAAGAAGTGCAGGTTTCCGCCGGAGAGCTGCTCGGCATCACCCACCAGGGACAGGATGTCGAGGTCCTTGTCGATGGCGGTGTTCTTCTTCGCCACGTCGAGGATCCCGTTGATCTTCAGTGGGTTGGCGAAGGTGTCAGCCTGCTTGAGCTGGTGGAACAGGGACGCGATGAACGCCTGCTGACGTCGCGACCGGTCCAGGTCGGTGAAGTTGAGGTCGGGGTGGACGTTGTCGCGGCGCTGCCGGACGAAAGCCAGGGCCTGCTCGGCGCTGATCTCCTGGTTGCCGGCGTGGAACTTGGCGCCTGAGTAGGAGTCCTGGGTGTCCTCCTTGACGCAGACCGTGATCGGCTGGACCACCTGGGAGATCTGGAAGAACGCGACCATCGTGACCTCGATGAAGTGGTCGATGGGCACCCCGAGGAACTGCCGTACCGTCGCGATCTCCGCCGCGCGTCCGGCGTCGCGGGCCCGCTGCTCCCGGGCGTTCCCGTTGACACCCTGCTGGACCAGCTGCCGGGTCGCCTGGTCGAAGGCCAGTCCGTAGGCCTGCTTGATCTTGCCCATGCACTCGCCGTCCGGACACCCGGCCAGGGCCGCATAGTCGTCGCGGGGGATCGAGATCGCCGTGGCGGCGTGACCGTCGCCGGGGATGTGCAGGAGCATCAGGACGTTCGAGTTCAGCCCACCGTTGGAGGCGTCGCCGGCGTGCAGCGCGTCGTAGAGGGCCTTGGGCAGGGGCTTGCCGTTCTCGTCGACCCGGCTGTCGAGGCCCATGACGAGGATGTTGGTATCGCCGTGCTGGGATTTCGGCCCTGCGATGGACAGCGAGCGCTTCAGGCCGCTGATGAAGCTCGTGTACTGCAGTCCGGCATAGAGCGCGAAGCCTGCCACCAGTGCGCCGACCACCGCGAACGCAATGATGGCGATGCGGGCCCGGCGGGTCAGCCGCCTGCGACCGTGGACGACGATCGGTTCCCCGTCGTCGACGCTAGGGTCGTTGAGGCTCTGGCTCTGCTCCCGCACTACTACTCCCGGTGTCGAGGGCCCTGTGGCTCAGTGGCATGGGCATCGGTCTGGGCGATCCTAGGAGACCCGGGTGAATGTGCGCTGAGAGCGCGCCGCAGGGGCGTCAGCTTCCGGCGGTGACGCCGAACGTCGCCAGCCAGTCCTGGACGCCCGGGAGGTCGAGGCGCTGGAACCCGGCGATGGACTGGCAGTCCGGGGCCGTGGTGTAGCTGGTCACGCTCACCTCGTACCCGCCGCTGAACGCCGGACCGCCGGAGTCGCCGAAACAGGTGCCCCCGGTGCCGCGCGGATCGTTGGGGTTGCCGTTGACCTGGAGGAGCTGGTTCGTCAGCTTCTGCCCCGGCTCGTCGGCGACCCGTCGCTCGATCGGGTACGAGAGCGGCAGGGGCTTCTGCGGCCCCGATGGTGCCTGACCCATCTCGACGCCGTAGCCCACAGCGGTGAAGAGGGTGCTGTTGAGCACGTTGGGGGTGAACTGGTCGAGGTAGCCCACTGGGGCGATCGTGGCTGGGGTGACTGCGGTGACCGGCTGGTCGAGGACCACCACGCCCACGTCGTTCCAGTTGTTTTTGTCGGTGAGGTGGGAGTACGCGGGATCGGTGGACGCCTGGCCGCTCAGCCAGCCCTGTGCCGTCAGCTCGGCACTCGTGTAGCCGGCGCTGGGGTCCTGCGCGGGAGCCAGCGCCTGGGCCGGGGTGTCGGCGATGAGCGAGTCGAACTTGACCGCTGTCTGCCCGACGATGCCGTCCGTGCAGTGGGCTGCGGTCACCAGGACCGTGGGGGAGACCAGCGTCCCCGTGCAGCGGGACCGGGCGCCGTTGGCGTCGTAGAACGCGAGGATGCCCACGTTCGGGTGGCCTGAGCCGTCCGACCGGCCCCCGCTGATGGCGTTGGCAGCCAGGGCGGTGCCGGACACCATCGCGGCACCGATGCCGAGGACGATCAGGACGCGACGCAAGGACATAGGGACTCCAGTCGTGGTGGCAGAGCGCAAGGGGAGGGCAACGCGGGCAAACGTTAGCTGCCAGGCCCTGCGCAGGTGACGCTTTTGCGGCGGGCCCGTCCGAACAATCTAGAAGCGCGTACCGACGAACCGTCCGACGGCATACGTCACACCCATGGCCACCAGACCGCCGACGATATTGCGCAACACGGCCGGCCACCGCGGAGCACCTCCGAGCGCAGCGCTGGTCCACCCGGTCAGCGCCAGGGCCACGACGACAGCGAGGGCGGTGACGGGCACGCGCGCGCCCACCGGACAGAGCAGGATCGCGACCAAGGGGAGCAGGGCGCCACAGGTGAAGCTGATCATCGAGGCCCACGCGGCGTGCCAGGGGTTGGTCAGGGCCTCCGGGTCGATCCCCAGCTCCGCCTCGGCGTGCGCGCCGAGCGCGTCGTGGTGGGTGAGCTGCTCGGCGACCTCGGCCGCCAGCTCGGGGGATAGGCCCTTGCCTTCGTAGATCGCCGTGAGCTCGGCGAGCTCTTCCTCAGGCATCTCGTGCAGCTCACGCCGCTCCTTGGCCAACAGGGCCTGTTCGGTGTCGCGTTGCGTACTGACGGAGACGTACTCACCCGACGCCATGCTCATGGCTCCGGCGGCCAGTCCGGCGACGCCCGCGGTGAGGATCGCACTGCGGCTGGTGGTGGCGGCCGCCACGCCGATCACGATGCCGGCGGTCGATACGATCCCGTCGTTGGCGCCGAGAACTCCGGCGCGCAACCAGTTCAGCCGAGAAGCGATCGAGAGTGAATGCGCCTCGCCGTCGTGCGGCTCGGTCTCCGAGGTCGTCGGTTCAGCCACGGTGGACCGCCCCAAACCTGGCCGCCGCCTGTGAGATCCGATGAGCCAGCTCGATGTCCAGCTGGGTCAGGCCACCCTCGGAGTGCGTCGACAGCGCCCACAGGGTCGTCCGCCAGCGGATGTCGATGTCCGGGTGGTGCCCCATGTCCTCGGCCTCCACGGCGATCTCGTCCACGAGGCGTACCGCCGCGGGGAAGTCGGGGGCCTCGAACGAGGCACGGATCGTCGCTCCGTCGCGGACCCAGTCAGGGAGCGCGCCCAGCTGTCGCTCGAGCTCTTCGTCCGTCAACAGCCTCGCCATGGTCCAACTCTTGCAAAGCGGCGGCTCCCTGTCATGGAAGGGCACCCTCACGCGCGTGCGCCTTCCTCAGCGCACGGGCGCGGGGACTAGCCGACAGCGCTGCTGGTCGCCTGCGGCTGGGTCGGCGCTTCGATGTTCTCGGGGAAGTGGCATGCGACCTGATGACCCGGGGCCAGCGCGACCAGCGGGGGCTCCTGGGTCTTGCAGATGTCCTGCGCCTTCCAGCACCGGGTGTGGAATCGGCAGGCGGGGGGTGGGTTGATCGGGCTCGGTACGTCGCCCTGCAGCCGGATCCGCTCGCGTCTGCCGCGACGGTTGGTGTCGGGGATGGGCACAGCCGACAGCAGAGCCGTCGTGTACGGGTGCATGGGGCGGGCGTAGAGCGAGTCACGGTCCGCGATCTCGACCATCTTGCCGAGGTACATCACGGCGACGCGGTCGGACATGTGGCGGACCACTGACAGGTCGTGGGCAATGACGACGTACGTCAGGTCGAACTCGTTCTGCAGGTCCTCGAGCAGGTTGATCACCTGGGCCTGGATCGACACGTCGAGCGCCGAGACTGGCTCGTCCGCGACGATGAGCTTCGGCTTGAGGGCCAGCGACCGGGCGATGCCGATGCGCTGCCGCTGGCCACCGGAGAACTCGTGTGGGTAGCGGTTGTAGTGCTCGGGGTTGAGCCCGACCAGCTCGAGCAGGTCCTGGACGGCCCGCTTGGTGCCGTGCTCGGTCTTGACCTTCTGGAGCCGGTAGGGAGCCCCCACGATGGTGCCCACGGTATGCCGCGGGTTCAAGGACCCGTACGGGTCCTGGAAGATCATCTGGACGTCCTTGCGCAGCGGGCGCATCTTGCCCGTGGACAGGTGGGTGATGTCCCTGCCCTCGAACAGGATGGTGCCGCCAGTCGGCTCGATGAGGCGCGTCAGCATCCGCCCCGTCGTGGTCTTCCCGCAGCCGGACTCGCCGACGAGCGAGAGCGTCTCACCCTTGGCGACGTCGAACGTGAGGCTGTCGACCGCCTGCACGGCCCCGACCTGGCGTTGGAGCAACCCGCGCCTGATCGGGAAGTGCTTGGTCAGGTCGGTGACGGACAGCAGGGGTTCGGCGCGCGGCTTCGGCGTGGTGCCGGTGGTCTCGGTCGGCTCGTTCAAGGGGACTCCCAGGTCGTGCAGGTCGGTGGGGGATCGGGGGAACGGGTGCTGCTCAGAGCTTGGGCAGGATCTCGGTCTCCCAGATCCGGCGGCGTTCCTCACCGGTCAGGTGGCAGGCGACGAAGTGGCCCGGGAGGGTCTCCTCGAAGGGCGGGCGTTCGGTGCTGCTCAGACCGTTGGTGCGGTCCTCGAACGCACAGCGTGGGTGGAACGGACAGCCGGAGGGCACGTTGATCAGGCTCGGGGGCGACCCGACGATCGGCAGCAGCCGTTCGGTGCGGTCGCGGTCCATCCGAGGCATCGAACCCAGCAACCCCCAGGTGTAGGGGTGCTGGGGGCGCTCGAAGGTGTCCTGGGCTGACGCGTACTCCATGGAGCGGCCGGCATACATGACCATGATGTCGTCGGCCAGCTCGGCGACGACGCCCAGGTCGTGGGTGATGATGATGACCGCCGAGTTGAACTCGCTCTGCAGGTCACGGATCAGGTCGAGGATCTGGGCCTGGACCGTGACGTCCAGCGCCGTGGTCGGCTCGTCCGCGATCAGCAGGTCAGGGTCGCAGGACAGTGCCATGGCGATCATCGCGCGCTGGCGCATCCCGCCAGAGAACTGGTGCGGGTAGTCGTCCACCCGCGAGCTGGCCTGAGGGATGCCCACCCGGTCGAGCATGGTGATGGCGTGCTTGCGGGCCACGCTCGTGCTGACCTTGTTGTGCACCCGGTAGGCCTCGATGATCTGGTGGCCCACGGTGTAGAAGGGGTGCATCGCCGAGAGCGGGTCCTGGAAGATCATGGCCATCTTCTTGCCACGCTGCAGTCGGACCTGCTCGGGCGAGGCGGCCACGAGGTCCATGCCGTCGAGCATGATCTGGCCGGTGATGCGGGCGTTGCCTCCGTGGTGCAGACCCATGATCGACAGGCTCGTCACACTCTTGCCGGAGCCGGACTCGCCCACGATGCCGAGGGTCTGACCGCGCTGCAGCTGGAAGGACAGCCCGTCGACGGACTTGACCAGCCCGTCCATGGTCTGGAAGGAGACGTGCAGGTCCCGCACGTCGAGGTAGGGGTCGGTCACTGGATCCGCACTCTCGGGTCGACGACGGCGTACAACAGGTCCACGATCAGGTTCGCCAGCACGACGAAGACGGAAGCCACGAGGACGACCCCGAGGATGCGGGGCAGGTCCTCGTCACCGATCGCGAGGATGGCGTAGCGGCCGAGTCCGTCGAGGCTGAACGCGGTTTCGGTCAGCACGGCGCCACCCAACAGCAGGCCGAGGTCGAGACCGAAGATGGTCAGGATGGGCGTCAGCGCGGCCCGCAGGCCGTGCTTGACGACGACGTCACGTTCCCGCAGGCCCTTGGAGCGCGCGGTGCGCACATAGTCCTCGCTCATCGTCTCGAGCATGCCAGCCCGAGTCAGACGGGCATAGGCGGCCGAGAACAGGAACGCGAGGGTGATCCAGGGGACCGTGAGGTCGCTGGCCCACAGCAGGGGGTTCTTGGTGAATGGCGTGTAGCTGCCGCCCGGAGGGACCAGACCCCACTGGTAGGCGAAGAACGCCAGCGCCATCAGCCCGGTCCAGTAGATGGGCAGCGAAACGCCGGCCAGCGAGATCGTCATCGCCGCGCGGTCGAAGAAGGTGCCGCGGCGCAGGGCCGACAGGACGCCGGTCGAGACACCGACCAGCAGCCAGATGACTGCGGCGCCGATGGCCAGCGAGAAGGTCACGGGGGCGACGCGCAGGATGTCCGGCAGGACGGGGCTCTTGGTCTGGAACGAGTAGCCCAGGCACGGCGCCGGGCAGTGGTCGATGCCGCTGCCGATGTTGTAGTCGACGCCGACGAAGATGCCTTGGAGCCAGTGCCAGTACTGCAGGTAGAAGGGGTCGTAGAAGCCCAGGCTGCGGGCCGTCAGACGCACCGTGTCGGCGGTCGCCGAGCGCCCGACATAGCGGGCCGCGAGGGTCTCCGGCGACGCCCCGGCGAGCCGGGGGAGGAGGTAGAAGATGGCGAACGTGATGATAGTGACGACCAGAAGCAGGCCGACGGCGGCGAACAGTCGCCGGATGATGTAGGTGATCACTGCGTGCGGCACGGGTGGCCGGCCCGGTCAGGGC
>DASYGI010000231.1:0-1559 GCA_035999925.1 Pedococcus sp. | reverse complement strand
CACCCCGTGTCGCTCAGCTTCGCCCAGCTCCTGGCCATGCCGATGATCGAACAGGACATCACCCTCAACTGCGTCAGCAACGAGGTGGGCGGCCCGTACATCAGCTCGACCCGTTGGCTCGGCGTACGCACCCGCGACGTGCTTGCCCTGGCCAAGGTCAAACCCGGCACAGAGCAGATCTTCAGTGAGTCGGTCGACGGCATGACCATCTCCACTCCCATCGAGGCCCTCACCGACAGCCGGGACGCGATCATCGCCGTCGCCATGGACGGTCAGCCGCTGCCCGCCCAGCACGGGTTCCCCGTGCGGATGGTCACCCCTGGGCTCTACGGGTATGTGGGCGCGACGAAGTGGCTCACCCGCCTCACGGCGACCACGTATGCCGCGCAGCAGGCTTACTGGACTCAGCGCGGTTGGGCGCCGAAGGCAAACGTCAAGACGCAGGCCCGCATCGACACCCCCGCAGGTCTGGCCACGTACCCCCACGGGCGGATCGCCATCGGCGGCGTCGCGTGGGCCCAAGGTCGCGGCATCGAACGCGTGGAGGTCCAGATCGACAACGGTCCGTGGCAGAAGGCCACGCTGGGCCCCGATGGCGGCACGGACTACTGGCGTCAGTGGTACCTGCCCTGGGACGCGACGTCAGGGCGGCACCAGCTCACGGTGCGCGCCACGGACGGCACCGGGGCCACCCAGACCAACGCCCAGGCCGCACCGTTCCCCGACGGCGCTGCGGGCTACCACTCGATCGTCGTCATCATCTCGTAGCAATCCGCTGCGGGTGGGGCGCCGAACCACTGGTGTCAGAACGTCCCACCCAAGGAGCTACCCATCATGCGACTCGCACGCCGCAGCACCATTGCCGCCCTCTCCCTCGCCCTGCCGCTCGGACTCGCCGCCTGTGGCAGCTCCGGCTCGAGCACGACGGCATCGTCCTCGTCGTCCAGCAGCTCCTCGAGCAGCATGCCGAGCGACACCAGCAGCACGACCGCCGCCATGTCGGCCACCCCGTTCGGCGCCGGCTGTTCGGCCGTGCCCACGTCCGGCAAGGGATCCTTCTCCGGAATGGCGACCGACCCAGTCGCCACCGCGGCCAGCAACAACCCCGCCCTCAGCGACCTTGTCGGAGCCGTGAAGGCCGCCGGCCTGGTCGGCACCTTGAACAGCGCCAAGGACATCACGGTCTTCGCGCCAGCGAACTCCGCGTTCGCCGCGCTGCCCAAGGCCACCCTGAACGCCGCGATGAAGGACCCCAAGGGCCTGTTGACCAAGGTGCTGACCAACCACGTCGTGGCCGGTCGCCTCACCCCGGCGATGCTCGCGGGATCGCACAAGACCCTGGCCGGAACGACCATCACGGTGACCGGCTCTGGTGAGTCGTTCAAGGTCGGTACGGCGAACGTCGTCTGCGGCAACGTGACGACCTCCAACGCCACGGTCTACATCATCGACAGCGTTCTGCTCCCCAAGTAATCCGACCGACCGACCAAGACAGACAGAACAGCCGGAGAAATCAGCCATGATGGTGCTCATGCCAGCGACTCCCCCAGGATCCCCAC